>CAYVDY010000027.1:8035-24061 GCA_964450255.1 uncultured Candidatus Solibacter sp.
GGGTTCACCACAACCTGGCAAGTATCCGCGGAGATCGCAAGAACCCCGCACTCGAAGGGCCGGCTCTGGAGCAATATCAGCAGCTCAGCCAGCACGTGAAGAATGTCTGGGCGCCGCGTGAGAAGAAGCGTTTCGGCTCCGTGGTGGAGCCGATGCTGCAGTTGATGAAGATGCGCACGGCCAGGGAGAAGCGCCAGGTGGTCCCCTGCAAGGCGGGCACGATGAACGCAGTTGTCTACTCGAATGGTGACGTCAGTCTGTGCGAGACGCACTCTCCGCTCGGAAACCTGCGAACCAGGCCGTTCAGCGAGATCTGGCATTCGCCGGAAGCCATCGCGCTGCGCAAGTCAATTGCGGCCCGCGAGTGCTGGTGCACCAACGAGATTTTCCTCTGGCCCAGCATCGTCTTCCAGCCGGTCCCGCTGGCAAAGGCCTGGCTCGGTTCGGCCGCCTGGAAGAAAGCCGACCCAGCCGCCGCCGAACTGTTCCCCATCATCCGCTAATTCGGGGACAATTCGGGGACGGTGTACTCAATTCCCAATTTCGGCTTCCGCCGCGCCGATTGCCGCGGTCCGCGCGGGGCTCCACGAACGCCTGCATGCGTGTCTGCCAGAACGGCGGGCTAACGCGTCCGGATCCACAGTCTGGGGCCGATCAGCCGCAGCGCCTGCCGCGTCAAGGGCCACGCGCGCATGCGATTGTACGCGCCCAGGAGCGCCTGCAGCGCTCCACCCTGCCAGTGTGGGGCGAAGAGAGGGGCCACCTCCACACGCGCCTCTGGGTGCCCTCCCAGTGCAAAGAGCCGCCCCCACTCGCCTGCGCCGCGCATGCGAATCCAGTAGGGATGCAGATCGCCCCGCCGCATCCTGACGTAGGGCGCTTGCCACGCACGCGGCAGATACCCGACTCCAGCCAGATGGACGTGCGGCTCCGGCAGCGGGCAGTACCGGTTATTCGTGGTCCAAAGCGAGGGCGCACCCGGCTTCGAGACGCGCCGGCCCTCTTCTATGGCGCGCAACGGGTCGAAGAAGTGTTCCAGCGAATCCTGCGCCGTCACGGCGTCGAACGTGGCGTCCGGGAACGGGAGCGATTCCGCATTTGCGCAAACCAGTGTCGCTTCCACGCCTGCCTCCCGCAATCGCGCACGCCCCACCACCAGCCACCGGAAGGCGACATCGACGCCCGTCACACGCCGCCGGCCCGGCCGCGCCGCCGCAATCAGCATTCCACCGGTCGAACAGCCGATATCCAGCAATTCCTGTCCGATCTCGCTCAGGCCCGCGGCGCCCAGCACCATGCCGGCAATTGTGGGCTCCGATAGCGAGTGCGGGATCCAGTGGGCGGCCAGGTCCGGAGGATCTTCCTTGGTGATTGCGTAGTAGTGCCGCAGCAACTGTTCGAAGCTGCGTTCCTGAGCCGCGGCCCACAACAACTCACCCTTCTCGCGATCCTCCGCCAGGCCGATGTAGGGGTCGGGCCGCAGCCGGAAATCGGGTATTCCGCAAACGATCGGGAACTCCCGGGCGCAGGCCTTGCAGCCATAGCTTTGCACCGCCACGGTTAGCACGCCCCGGCACTGCGGGCACACGAACGACGATACCGGCACTACCGGCCTCCCATGCCCTTCAGCACGTCCAGCAGCCCCTCGGCTGTACGCTTCCAGGAGAAATCCGCCGCGCGCCGCAGCGACTTCGCCCGCAGTTCTCCGGCCAGCGCCGGGTCCGTCAGAATTCGCTCCATTGCCGCGGCCAGCTCCTCTTCACTGCGCGCATCCACCAGCAGGCCAGCGTCCGCCACCACCTCTTCCAACGCATGGCCGCGCGACGCCACCACCGGCAGCCCGCAAGCCATTGCCTCCACTGCCGGCAGACCGAAGCCCTCGTCGAGAGATGGAAACGCCAGCAGCGACGCGCCGCTATACAGGCTGCGCAGGTCTCTTTCCGGGATATAACCCGTGAACTCCACGTACTGTTCCAGGTGCTCCGCGCGGATCAGCGCCGCAAGCTCCGAATGGCTGCTCTTGAAGCCGTCTGTCTGGTGATCGCCACCCAACACCAGCTTCACTCCACGCACCCTGCGGTGCAGTCGCGCAAAGGCGCGCACCAGCACCGCAAGGTTCTTGTTCGGGCTGATTCCTCCCACGTACAACACGTAGGGCTCCAGTGCGGCCGTTCCTTCGGGACGGAAGTGCGGCGAGGCCGCCAGATGGACAATGTCGATCCTGCCTGCCGGCCAGTCAAACTGCTGTCGGATACAGCGCTGGGAGTATTGGGAGATCGTCAGGACTCGCTCGGCCTGTGCCAGTGCCAGCCGAACCTTCCAATCCCAAAAGCGCTGTTCACGCCGCGAGGCAAACGCGAACTGCGGGTTGCGTTCCGCAATGGTGTCGCAGATGCCGAGCAGCATCGGCACCGGCCTCAACAGAGGAAAGTACGAGTACACGGAAGGAAAGTAAAACACGTCGAGCTTTTCTTTCGCCACCGCCCAGCTCATCCGGAGCAAATCCGAAATGGGCCGCCGGCCTGCAGCATGGGCTGTCTCGTTCACGCCAGCCGAGGTCGGCGCCTGCACCGCTCGCACCGTCGGCGGCAGCGGACTGTCCGCCGGCAGCGGCGCATCCAGGAATACGGTGTACTCCACTGTGCTGTCCAAGCCCGGCAGTTCCGCCAGCACTTCGCGCAGAAACCGGCCGTACCCTCGTCTGTTGCCCCAGCAGCCTCCGTCAATTCCGACTCGCATGGCGGTTAGTAGTTGTGCCGTTCCCTGGGCGCGCCCAGCAGATAGCCCGCGCACTCCCCTGCCGCCCAGGTTGTCTGGAAAAGCAGAATCCAGCCAATCGCGCGCACCACCTGACCCACAAATTCCTTCTGCCGCGCGGAGTGGAACAGGCGGCCCACCAGAATCACCGGGATCAGCGGGGCAGTCACCGCTCGCAGCAACGCCGATGTACGCGGCTGCCCTGCCACCCGTTCACTGGCAAAGCTCCAGCCATAGTGAAATCGCTGCCGGAACGTGTCGGCCAGCGGCATCGTGTTCTGAAATGCGATGGACGCGCCGCACAACCACAGGGTCCGGCCCTGCGCCTTCCATCGCTCGTGCATCAACGCCTCCCACACGCCCGCGTCGAGAAGGTCCCCGCATTCCAGCAGCGCGCTGCGCCGGTAGCAGAGATTGGCGCCCGATAACTGCGCTGACGCGCCTTCCACCACCGGCGGGGCGAACGCTCCATATTCGCAAAGATAGATAGCCAGATCGCGCAACCCGCCACCCGGTAAGAGGCTGACCGGTCCGCCGCACACAGGCACGCCCGGATGCGCGGCGTGCGTGGCCAGCAATTCGGCGCACCACGTGGAGGACGGGATGCATCTCGCCTCCATCGCCGCCACGATGTCCCCGGATGTCTCCCGCAACGCAGCCCAACGCAGTTCCGGCACGCTTCGCTTTGAGGAGAAATGCAGAAAACGCACGGCGGGAAACCGCGGCCCCAACTCGCCGGCTGGATTGACCGGTGAACAGTCGGACACCACGATCTCACTCGCCTCCTTCTGACGGGTCAGCGATTCCAGGCAGCGTGCGAGGCTGTGCGGCGTGTTGTAGGAGGTGACAATGACGGAAAGGCGCATGCTCGCGTCGTTTAGGATGACATACCCGCGCCGGCATGGCCAAGGAAATCCCCGGCGGCCTGCACCAGGCCGAGAGCAAGAATCACCGGCGCGCACGCCAGCCAGCGCCAGCCAAATCGCCCACGCAACAGGCTGGAGCGTGCGGTTCGCGCCAGCACGGCGAAGGGCAGCAGCGGTGAGAGAGCCAGTCGCAGCGGCTGCCGTCTCTCCCGCGCGATGGCCAGCGAAAAGGCGAAGCGCTCCCGCAGATAGGTTCCTATTCCTGGAGGTGTGGCAAGCACTACCTCCAAAGCCGATAATCTGCCGGCGCTCGCGCCGGCGGCCAGCAATCCCGCGTGAAAAGGCAATTCAGTGGCGCAGGCCGCCAGCCGGCCGGGCGCGATCGCAGCCGCGCGATACACCGTGTTCCCACCCGGCAGGCCCCGCGGATCCAGCGTGGCGCCGTCGCCGAGCGGTGGTGTGAGCTGGGCGTACTCCGACAGGTACACGCACCAGCCAAAATAGCCCAGCCTCGGCGACGGGCTCACCGAACCGCCCACCGCATCGTACTGTGGTGGACTCAGGGCGGCCGCCAGCCATTGCGGTGTCACCTCGTAGCGATCTCCCAGGATGGCCACCCGTTCAGCGCCGGCCCCGCGGACCCCTTCCGCGCGCAGTTCGCAGAGCGTCGCGCCGGGCCGCGCAGCTACGATAATCACCTCCACGTCAGCCGCGCCCTGCAGTCGCCGGATGGACTCTGCACAGGCATGCGCGAGCGTGGGCCCGTTCACTGCCGGTATCACCACCGAGAGCCGCGGCGTGCTCACTTCTCCGCCCGCCGCGCAATGGCGCGAATCCAGATCCGGAAGCCGCCCTGCTGATAGAAGGCCTCTTCCCGGGCGCTCACTTTGAGCGAGTCCGTTACGCGCTGCCGGCGCAGGAAACGGAAGACCGGCGCCGGCATGATTCGCTGCACGAACCAGCGCCAGTGCGGCACCCGGAATCGGAACGCCGAAACCCGCTGGTACTCCGGTCCCGCGGTATCGCAAAGCTCCACCGAAAGCCCGTTTGCCTCGATCATGCCAGTGAGGGATCGAGGGTCGAAGAACGTGATGTGCGGCTCGTCGAAACGTGGAGCCCAGACGCTGTCGATATAGCGATGCATCGCCTCCAGCGGAATGTGCGGCACCTCCACGTACAGCACTCCGCCCGGCCGCAGCCGGCTGCCAATCAGCCGCAGCATCGAGCACGGGTCCAGAAAATGCTCCAGTACATGTGACATCACGATCACATCGAATGGCTCCAGCCTCGGCAACACGTCTTCGGCCGGCTCGGCATGGACTTCGATGCCGAGCGAACTGAGGTGCGCCACACAGACAGTCGAGAACTCAATCGCTGTTCGCGACGCACCGGGGAAGCGCTCCCCCAGGGCGTGCAGGATATGGCCGTAGCCGGCGCCGATATCGAGGATCCGCGGCTCGGACGCGGCCACCACATAGGGTGCGACAAGCTCCGCGACGGATTGCCCCCGGTTGTAGTAGAAGAGATTGTCCAGCGGGAAACGCGTCAGGTCCGCGACATCGGATCCGCCCAGGCACTGATTGCGATAGTCCACCGCGTAGTAGCCCGCCAGCGTCTCCAATGACGGGTTCGGATACGACTGGATGAGCTCGCAACGGTCGCAACGGTATAGATGAGATCCACCGAAAATCGCCCGGCCCTGTCCGGACTTGCAGCGGTACTGCCGCATCGCCGCCAGTTCGTGGCTGCCGCAGGAAATGCAGGCGCGTTGTGCCGGGGCCGTCATCGTCAGGGAAAGACCATGGTAGTGGCCGTCGGCCGGTACTATCAACTAAGGCCTGCAGCTTGCGCTTATCCGGGGGGCGCTGCGACGATGTATCTGGGTCTTAACTATCCGATCATGATGAGGTTTACTTGCAGTTGAGCAGCGGCCCTGAGTCGCGGCGTGCTTTGGCGGGGGTTGCGGCTTTAACGGGCATTGCGCTGGTCCTGCGTCTCTACCGCCTGGACGAGGGCCTCTGGCTCGACGAGGTGACCACGTGGGTGCGCTACATGCGTCTCCCTCTGGCCGAGATTCCCACTGTGTACGGCACTGAGAACCAGCACTTTCTCTTCAGCCTCCTGGCACGCTTCAGCATGAACATCTTTGGGGAGAACGCCTGGGCGTTCAGGCTGCCGGCGGCCTTGTTCGGCGCGGCGAGCATCTGGGCGATGTACCTGTTTGGGGCCGAGGCGGCGAACCGGAAAGAAGGTTTGCTCGGAGCTGCGTTGCTCACGTTCTCCTATCAGCACGTGTGGTTCAGCCAGAACGCGCGCGGCTACTCGGGGCTTCTCTTCTGGACTCTTCTGGCAAGCTGGCTTTTGTTGCGCGGGCTTCGGGAACAACGCATGGGGATCTGGTGCGCCTACGCTGCCGCCGCCGCGCTGGGCGTCTACACCCACGCCACGATGGCCTTCGTTCTCATCGGCCACGCAGCCATCGCCGCCTGGCAGACCCGCGGCCGGCAGGCGTGGCGCGGAACCGCTCTCGGCTTTGGCCTGGGATTCGCGCTGACCCTGATGCTGCATGCCCCTGCGATGGCTTCGATCTTCAGCGGCGTCAAGCACACCGTCAGCGTCGTGCAGGAGTGGAAGAGCCCGCTCTGGACTGTGCTGGAACTGGCGCGCGGCCTGCGAGTTGGCTATGCCGGCGCCGCCGCCGGCGTGCTGGCCGCCGCGCTCTTTCTCGCCGGCATGTGGAGCTATTGGCGGAGCCGCCCGGCCGTCGTGGCGCTGCTGGTTCTGCCGCCGCTCATCGGCTCGTCCATCCTGCTGGCCATGAGGCACCACATCTGGCCGCGGTTCTTTTACTTCGCCATGGGCTTTGGCGCCCTGATCGTCATCCGCGGCGCGTTGCTGATCCCGCGCGCCGGCATGGCGCTGGCGATAGGCATCATCGCTGTCTCGGCCGCGTCGGTGCCGTTCGCCTACGGGCCGAAACAGGATTTCGGAGGCGCTCGCCAGTTTGTGCTCAGCCAACTGAAGCCCGGCGATCAGGTGGCCACCTCCGACCTGAGCACCTGGGTCTACGACAGCTTCTATCACGCGGGTTGGACCGACACTCCCACCGCCGCCGAGCTCGATGCGTTGCGCGTCAAAGGCGGCCGCACCTGGTTCCTCTACACGCTGGAGCCCGTCTTCCGGTCGATATCCCCCGACGTTCATGCCGCGGTGGCTCGGGACTTCCGCATAGTCAAGGTATTCCCAGGGACACTCAAGAACGGGGCGGTGACTGTTTGTGTTCGGGAGCCTCGATGAGCGCGCTCTCCGTCATCATCCCTGTCTACAACAGTGCCACCATGCTGGAGGTCTGCCTGGGCGCCCTGACGAAATCCCGGCATCAGCCGCTGGAGGTCATCGTTGTGGACGATGGGTCCACTGACGATTCCGCCGGAGTCGCCGAGCGGCTCGGCGCCAAGCTGCTGCGCATGCCGAAGAACTCCGGACCGGCCGCCGCACGCAACCTGGGCGCCGCGCAGGCGCTAGGCGACATCCTGGTTTTCATCGACGCCGATGTGCAGATCCACGATGACGCACTCGGCATTATCGCGTGCCGCTTCGCCGACGATGCCAAGCTCGACGCCATCTTCGGCTCCTACGACGACTCGCCCAGCGACCCCGGCCGTGTCTCGCGCTTCCGCAATCTGCTCCACTGCTACGTGCACCGCGACGCGCCCCGCGAAGCCAACACTTTCTGGGCAGGCTGCGGCGCCATTCGCCTGAGTGCCTTCCGTTCGCTCGGCGGTTTCGATGCCCGCTACGTCACTTGCTCCATCGAGGATGTGGAGCTCGGCATGAGGCTCGCGCGGCAGAAGCACCGCATCGAGATCGATACCTCAATTCAGGTCTGCCACCTGAAGCGCTGGACTTTCGGATCGATGATCCGCACCGACATCTTCCGCCGCGCGGTGCCGTTCGCCGAGCTGATGCTGCGCGAGAAGAGCTACCCCAAGGTCCTGGGCGTCAAGCAGTTGGTGAGCGCGCTTCTGCTTGCGTTGTTGATGCCGTGGCTGGCCGGACTGTCCTGGTATGCCGTCCTGCTCGGCGGTGCGGCTTATGTAGCGGTAAACGTCGGTTTTTTGCGCTTTCTTGCGCAGAAAAGCGGCGTTTTGTCATCGATTGTGGGGGTTGGGCTGCTGGGCCTCCATCACCTGTGCGGCGCTACGGGTGTTGCCATCGGGACCCTCAAATACACGCTCGGCCGCCATCGCAAGACACCCATACTCGCCGGACTAATCGCAGTGCTCGCCGTCGCCGGCTGGCAGACTCTCACCGTGCGGGCGAACTACCAGAACAACTGGACCGGCCTGTTCAACGCCGGCCAGTCTTCGCCGCTGCCTCCAGAGCTGGAGCGGAGCACCTTTCGATCTGCAGGTCAGGCTGGCTACGATGGCCAATACTACCGGCTGGTGGCTCACGATCCCTGGCTGACGCGCGGCTACGCGAAATACTCCGACATGCCGGCGCTGCGCTGGCGCAGAATTTTGGTGCCCGGGTTGGCCTGGGCGTTCGCCGGCGGCGTGGCGGGCCGTATTGACGGGGCTTTCGTCATTGTCATCCTCCTGTTCGCCGGGCTTGGGACGTACGCTTTCGGCCGGTGGCTGGCGCGCCAGGGCCGCCATCCCGCTGGCGGCCTGCTGTTCCTGCTGCTGCCCGGAACACTCACCTGCATCGACCGCATGACCGTGGATGTCGCGCTCTACTGCCTGCTGTTCCTCTGCCTGGTTTGGGATGAGGAGAGCCGAAACATCCGCCTCTGGTTCGGACTTGCGCTCTGCGCGCTGGCACGCGACCTGGGGTTCCTGGTGATCGCTGCCTTCGTGCTGGCGGAGGCAGCGTCGTTCCGGTTCCGCCGCGCGGCGTTGCTGGCCACCGCGGTGCTGCCGTCCGTTGCCTGGTACGGCTGGGTGCGCCTGACGATGTCGAGATTATCGATTATCGATAATGAGGTTCCGGACTGGGCGTTCCATCAGGCGGGCTACGGGATCGTTGTGCGGATCTGGAATACGGCCCTCTCGAATTTAGCGGACCTGGCCGCGCTGGCGGGCATGTTCGCCGCCGTGATCCTGACGCTCGTTTTCTTCCGCTGGCGCACCGCCCGCAAATTGGAATGGGTGGGCCTGATGTTCGCCGGACTCTACTTCGCCGCCAGCGCCGATCTCTTCTGGCTGGATATCTACTCCTGGCCGCGAGCGTTTACGCCGCTGCTGGCCGCGCTCGCTCTCACCGGCAGCGGCGCGATGCAGCGCTGGGCAGTTTTGCCGATCGCCGCCGTGACCCTGCGCGTGGGCCTGAACTTCGCGCCTCAGGTGGAAGGCATCCTGCGCGCCTTCAGTCCTCTACGATGAATTCGCTGAACGCGAGGCGGTGCTCTCTCCATCGATCACGATGGAATCGGCCCTGCTCATCCACGCACGACGCCGCGGCGTAGGCCATAGCCAGCGTGTGATGCGTGTTGTCGTGAGCAAACAGGCCCTGCCTGCCGAGCGTGACGACGCCATCGAGCGAGTCCGTCCATTCGTCCAACACCTGAAAGTGCTCCTGGAAGCCGCGCGCATAGACCGGATACGCTTGCGCCAGACGTCTTGCTGTCACTCCCTGGACACGGCCCGTGAACGGAATGCCCGCGCGTTCCAGGGCGCGTAGCACCACCTGTGCCAGTTCCCCGTCGGTGGCCTGCCAGATTGAGTCCGATGGATCGCACGGCAACTCCGCGCACAGGACGGTCCGGCCCGGCGCGCCGGCGAGGCCATAATTCTTAGGCTCGGATAGCCGCGTAATCGCAATGTCGGCGGAAGGGAAATAGTGCGCGTCGTACTCGGTGAACTGGTCCGCGTCCAGGGTGAGGTAGATCAGCAGCATGCCGCGATAGCGCAACGACGCGGCTGCTTCGTTCACTGCGGCCGGCGCCGCTGGCTGCATCATCCCGGCCAAGTGCGGCAGAGGGATGGTCGACAGGACCAGCGCCGGTTCCAGCCGTAGAGTCGAGCCGTTGCCGCTTGCGTCGACGATCGCCGCACCGCTGCCGGCAAGCTCCACTCGCTCCACGCTGGTATTGAGCAGCACGGTCGCGCCGGCCGCGCGCGCCGCCTTCGCGTAGGCGCTGCTGATCTGGCCAAAACCCTCGCGCGGATAGAAGAACCGCCCCTTCTGCGACGGGGCCAAAACCTTGCGGGCCAGCTTGCTGATGGACCCGGCGGAAACGCGCCGCCGAGCCTGCTCTGCGTCCAGCAACTGCGGATCCAGGCCCCAGATCTTCTGTGCGTAGGGGAAATAGAAATCGCGGCAGATGGTCTCACCCAGGCCGCGCTGCAGCACAGTTGCGAAGTTGGCAGGCCCGTCCGGCGCGGCCGGCTTCCACACCATGTCGCGCAGCACGCCCGCCGCAAATGGCCGTGGCGCGTTCAGCAGGATGTCGGCCGGCTTCAGCGGAAAGTGCAGCCATCGCTCACAGAGATGAATGCGGCCATGCCGCGGACGGTCCAGCAGATCGTCGCCCAGCATCGAGCGGATGTCGTTGAGGATCTCCGGCGCGCAGGAGGGATGCAGCCGGTGACTGCCGAAATCCACCGCCTGGCCGTCGAGCAGAAAGCTCCCTGCATTGCCACCCAAAGCCTTCCCTCGTTCGACCACGGTGACCTTGAATCCGCGCCGCGCCAGTTGCCAGGCGGCGCCGAGACCGGCCGGGCCGCCGCCCAGAATCACAATCGGCCGCTGCTTCGCTGTTACATTGGACATTCCGACCTATTGTCGCTGAGAACAGTGATCCTCACCTACCATTCCATCGATGACAGCGGCTCGGTGATCTCAGTCTCGCCGGCGCAGTTCCGGCGGCACATGCAGATCCTGGCCGAAGAGCGGATCCGTGTCGTCCCGCTGCGTGACGTCCGGGAGACGCCCGGCGCCGTGGCGCTGACCTTCGACGACGGGTACCGGAACTTTCTGGAGAGTGCCGCGCCAGTCCTCGCCGAGCACGCTTTTCCGGCGACTGTCTTCGCAGTCAGCGATTATTGCGGCCGCGACAACGGCTGGCCGACACAGCCCGCCTTCGTGCCGCGCCTGCCGCTGATGGGCTGGCGTGAACTGGAGCGGGTGGTCGCCCAGGGCATCTCAGTGGGCGCCCACTCCGTGACGCATCCGTTTCTCACGCGGTTGACGACGGAGGAGATCCGCGTGGAGTTGAGCGATTGCAGGCAGGAGATCGAGGCCAAGCTGGGCGTCATCGCCGATACGTTGGTCTATCCTTACGGCGATTCCGACGCCCGCGTCCGGCAGGTTGCGGCCAAGGTGTTCCGGCTCGCCTGTGGTACTCGGCTCGATTTCCTGAGCCCGGCCGCCGACCCATTCGATTTGCCGCGCATCGACGCCTACTATGTGCGCGATCCTCGCTGGTTCGCCCCGCTGTTTTCGCCATCGGGGCGCGCGTACATTGCAGTGAGGCGTTGGGTGCGTGGTATCAAGAATGGTGCCGGAGGTGGGACTTGAACCCACACAAGGGTGAACCTCGGCAGATTTTGAGTCTGCTGCGTCTGCCATTCCGCCACTCCGGCTTGAGCTGCGGCACGGACGTTTTCAATATACCACCCACGCCGCCGCGCGGGCGCGCTACAGTGGGCGCGTGCGCAGTTTTATCACCTTTCTGATCACTGGCGGCGCGCTCTGCGCCGGTCCCAACGTTGTACCGCAGCCGGCCAAGTTCGAGGCCCGGGGCGGGGCACTGCCGGTCGCCGCCGGCTTCCGCATCGTGCCCGATGGCGCGTGCGCCGAATCACTGGGCGGCACGTGGCATCGCACGTTGCAACGTCTCTCGCAACTCACCGGAATTCCCAATGCCCCGGCCGCCTCCGGCCCGGCGCTCACGATGAGTTGCAGTCAGCCCTCCGTCGTGCCGGTCAAGCTGAACGACGATGAATCCTACACGCTGGAGATCGGCACGAACGGCGCTCGCCTGACCGCGCCGCGCTCGGCCGGCCTGCTGCGGGGGCTGGAGACGTTTCTGCAACTCGTCGCTCTGACTCCGCGCGGCTTCGAAGCGCCCTCCTGCCGGATTACAGACGCGCCGCGATTCCCATGGCGCGGACTGATGCTCGACGTGGCGCGGCACTTCATGCCGGTGGAGACGGTGAAGCACACGCTCGACGGGATGGCCGCCGTGAAGCTCAACGTCCTGCACTGGCACCTCAGCGACGATCAGGGATTCCGGGTGGAAAGCAAAGTCTTTCCCATGCTGCACCGCGCCGGAATCGAGGGCGAGTACTACACGCAGGAGCAGGTCCGCGAGATCATCGCGTACGCCGGGGCGCGCGGCATCCGGGTGGTTCCGGAGTTCGATGTGCCCGGCCACGCCACGGCCTGGCTGGTGCGCTATCCGGCGCTCGGCTCCATGCCCGGCCCTTATCAGTTGGAACGAGGCCACGGCATTTTCGATCCCGTGATGGACCCCACTAAGGAAAGCGTCTATCAGTTCCTCGACAAGTTCTTCGGCGAGATGGCGCGCCTGTTCCCTGATCCGTATCTGCACATCGGCGGCGACGAGAACAATGGCCGCCAGTGGACCAGGAGCGCTTCGATCCAGGCGTTCATGAGGGCGCAGGGATTGAAGGACAACGCCGCGCTGCACGCCTATTTCAATAAGCGGCTGGTCGCCATCGTGAAGAAGCACGGCAAGATCATGATGGGCTGGGACGAGATCGTGCATCCGGACGTGCCCAGGGAGGCGTTGATCCAATCCTGGCGCGGGCCCAAGGCTCTGGCCGAGGCCGCGCGGCAGGGCTATCCCGTTATCCTCTCCACCGGCTTCTACCTGGACCTGATGCAATCGGCTGCGCAGCATTACGACCCGGACCCGCTGGGCGGCGACGCGGCTGCACTGCCGCCGGAGGCGAAGGCGCGTGTGCTGGGCGGCGAGGCGTGTATGTGGACGGAGTTCGTGAATCCGGAGAACCTGGACAACCGTCTATGGCCGCGGCTGGCCGCCGTGGCGGAACGGCTGTGGTCGCCGGCCGAGGCGCGCGACGTGGATTCGCTCTATGCGCGGCTGGAGGCCCTGGCACTGCAAATGGAGGCGCAAGGCTTCCGGCCGCGGTCGGGCACGGAACTGATGCTGCGGCGCATGGCAGGGACCACCGAGATTGGGCCGCTCTTGACTCTGGCAGGCGCAGTGGAGCCGGTGAAGGAGTACACGCGGGGCATCCTCAGCCATCACGAAGTCACGCTGCCGTTGAACCGCCTGATCGACGCGGTGCCGCCCGAGAGCCTCGTGGTGCGGCAGTTCGGGAAAGACGTGCGCACGGCGCTCGGCGGTGACGGGGCGGCCCGCCAGCGGGTGCGGGCGACGCTGATCTCCTGGCGGGACAACGATGCCCGGGTGAAGCCGCTGCTGGCGGGTTCGGCGATTCTATCCGAGGCCCTGCCGCTTTCGGCCGCCCTGGCCGACGCCGCGCGCGCCGGGTTGGAGGCATTGGACACGGCGCCACTGCCGGCCGCGCGGACCACGGCCCTGCTGGCGATGCTCGACGCCGTTGGTTTGGCGCCTCTCTCGCAGAAGAACGAGGCCGATTGCCGCGTGATCCTCAAGCAGGACGGCGACTCGCCCGACGCCATTGAGAGGGCCTGCACGAAGCGGCATCCGGTGGCCGGATTGATGCTCGTCGCCGTGCCGCACATTCAGGCCCTGGTTCGGGGCAAACTATAAGGCAGCAATCCTATGCAGACCAAACAGCTCGGCAACAGCGATCTCTTTCTGACTCCTCTTGGCATCGGCGCCTGGGCGATGGGCGGCGGCGGCTGGGCCTTCGCCTGGGGGCCGCAGGATGACGATGAATCGGTGGCCGCGATTCGCGCAGGCATCGACGCGGGTCTGAACTGGATCGACACCGCCGCCGTTTACGGTCTGGGCCATTCGGAGGAGGTGCTGGCGCGCGCGCTGGCAGGTGTCTCGCAACGGCCCTACATCTTCACGAAGTGCGCGCGGCGCTGGCACGCGGATGGCCAGATCTACAAATCGCTCAAGGCGGAATCTGTCCGCGAAGAGTGCGAGGCCTCGCTGCGGCGGTTGAAGGTGGACACGATCGACCTGTATCAGATCCACTGGCCGGAACCGGACGAGGACGTTGAGGAGGGTTGGGGGACGCTGATGCGCCTGAAGGAGGAGGGCAAGATCCGCTGGGCGGGCGTCTCCAACTTCAGCGTGGCGCAGATGAAGCGAGCACTGCCGCTCGGCGCCATCACGTCGCTGCAGCCGCCATATAACCTTCTGGCTCGGGACATCGAAGCGGAAGTGCTGCCGTTCTGCGCTGAGAACAACATCGGCATCCTCTGCTACTCGCCGATGCATTCGGGGCTGCTGAGCGGCGGGATGACGCGGGAGCGCATCGCGGCCATGGCGCCGGACGACCACCGCCAGCGGCGCCCGCATTTTCAGGAGCCGCTGCTTTCGCACAACCTGGAGCTCGTGGAACTGCTGCGGGAGATCGGCTCGCGGCATGGCCGGACGCCGGGCGAGGTGGCGATCGCCTGGACGCTTGGCCGGCCTGAAGTGACGTCGGCGATCGTCGGTCTGCGTTCGCCGGCACAGTTGACCGGCGTAATCGGCGCCGCGGACTTCCGCCTTGCTCCGCCGGAGGTGGACGAGATCGAGGTGTTTCTAGCCAAGCAGCGTTGAGGCGCCGCTTGCTATATTGAAAGTTCCCCCTCTATGCAGCCCACTTCTCCGCTTGAAATCGTTTGCGCGCACAGTCCGGACTCCGACGACGCGTATATGTTCTACGCGCTCGCGACACGCAAAATCCGTTCGAAGCTGGTGCAGTTCCGCCACGTTCTGGAAGACATCGAATCCCTCAACCGGAAAGCGATGATCGGGCAATACGACCTCACGGCCATCTCCTATCACGCCTATCCCTACGTCGCCGACAAGTACATGCTGATGGCCGCCGGTTCCTCCATCGGTGACGGTTACGGCCCGATGCTGGTTTCCAATGTGCCGATGACGCCGGAGGAGTTGAAGGGTAAGCGTATCGCCGTACCCGGTAAAATGACCACCGCCTATTTGGCGATGCGAATCATGGAACCCGATTTTGAAGCCGTGGTGACGCCCTTTGACAAGGTGCTGGATCTGCTTCGTGAGAAGGCCGTTGACGTGGCTTTGGTGATTCACGAAGCGCAGCTCACCTATTCCAAGGGCGGCTTCCATCAGATTACCGATCTGGGCCGCTGGTTCAAGGCTGCCTACGATCTGCCCCTGCCGCTGGGCGCCAATGCTCTGCTGCGCAAACTGCCGGAAGACGTGCGCACGGAGTGCAGCCGGCTGATGAAGGAAAGCATTGTGTACGCGCTGGAAAACCATGAAGAGGCGCTGAACTACGCGATGCAGTTCGCGCGCGACATGGAGCCGGCGCTGGCCGAGAAATTCGTCGGCATGTATGTGAACCACTACACGGTGGATGCCGGCGACGTGATTCCGCGGGCCGCGCAGAAACTTTTGGATCTGGGCTGGGAAGCCGGTTTGATCCCGACCCGCGTCCAGGTCGAATTCGTTCGCTAGTCTTTGCTCGAAGCCATGCTCGAAGCCATGAAGCCTATCGGTCTGACGCTCGCTATTTTGCTCGCCCTGCCGGCGTTCGGTTGGCAGGACAAGGAATCCGACAAGCTCAAGGTCAAGGGGCTGAAGGAGTACGGCAAGCAGGGCTCCTCGGCCATTCCCAAGATCACTCCGTATCTGGAAGACGGCTCGGTCGATGTCCGGCGAGAGGCAGTACGCGCACTGGTCGCGGCCGGGACACAGCGCAGCCTTGACCCGCTGGTGCAGGCCTGCAAGGACAACGACGCCGAGGTGCAGATCGTCGCCGTGGACGGACTCGTGAACTTCTACCTGCCCGGCTATGTGGAGACCGGAATGTCGGCGTCGCTGAAGCGAGCCGGAGGCGTGGTCACCAGCCGTTGGAGCGATGGCGAGAATACGGACGTGGTGGAGCCGGACACGCCGATCCGCCCTGAGATTGTCGAAGCGCTTAACGGCATCACGACCGGCGGCAGCGCGATGGAGTCGCGTGCCAACGCGGCGCGCGCGTTGGGCATCCTGCGCGCCAAGGAGAGTGTGCCGGCGCTGATTGGCGCTCTGAAGTCCAAGGACAGCCGTCTGATGTTCGAGTCGTTGGTGGCACTGCAGAAGGTGCGGGACGTTTCGGCCGGGCCGCGTGTGGCCTTCCTGGTGCGTGACCTCGACGAGAAGGTTCAACTGGCGGCGATCGAAACCGTGGGGTTGCTGCGGACCAAGGAAGCGGTCACGGATCTGAAGCGAGTGCTGGAGAATCCGTCGAACAAGAAGGTGCGGCGCGCCGCCCTGGTGGCGCTGGGGCAAATCCCG
>CAYVDY010000028.1:0-2517 GCA_964450255.1 uncultured Candidatus Solibacter sp.
CGACTGGTACGGACACTACGCCCTGGGTTTCTTCTACTTCCGGCAGGGGCGGGATAGCGAAGCGCGGACGGCCTGGGAAGCCGCGCGGAAACTCACGCCGGACAACGAACTGGTCCATCGGAACCTGGCTGTGCTCGCTTTGCGCGAGGGCAGGTTCAAGGACGCCTCCGACATGCTGGAGCGGACGCTGAAATACGAACCCGGGGGCATGATCTACTCCGGACTGGGTGTAGCGCTGTACTATCAGCGGCGTTACGTGGAAGCCGCGGCGGCGCTGAATTCAGCCATCGGCCTGAATCCGGAGATCTACCTGATCTGGGGCAACCTCGGCACGGTCTACCGTCACCTGCCGGGGAAAGAGCAGCAGGCCAGCGAGGCGTTTCTGAAGGCGATCGAACTGGGCGGGAAGGTGCTGCAGGTGAAACCGGGGGATTACAACGCAAGGGCGAACATGGCGGAATATCAGGCGAAGTTGGGGGCGAAGGCTAAGGCCCTGGCGGAGATTCAGCAGATCCCGGTGGCGGAACGCCTCGCTTACGGGGACCGCCTCACGCTGGCCTATGAGTTGAGCGGGGAACGGCGGCGGGCCGTGGAACTGATCCTGTCGTCACCAGCCAACGCCGCCGTGTTGAATTACATCCGGAGGGATCCAGATCTGGAAGGACTATGGAGCGAGCCCGCGTTGGAGCGAATCCGGCAGGCCCGGCGGTGAGATTCCGGGCGGGCTTGCGGGATTGGCGCCCAAACGGGATCAGCGATTAGTTTTCGTCCTCTACCTTTTTGGCCGGCGGATCGACTGGGACGTCGGGGCCGACCGCCGACGTGCCGAGCAATGCGACGAGAATATTGGCGGCCTGAACCACGTGGGCACGCGCCGATTTCGGATTGGAGGCTTCTTCCGAAGCAGCCGCGGCCAGATGTTGAATGGCGGCTACGATTTCCTTCTGCATGATTCACTACTCCTTGTTGAACGATCCCAGATTCAATGGCGACAACTTTGCCAGAGCTGCCGGCGGGCCAGAATCGAAGCCCGCTGCATGTCAGCAGAGTATAGCACCACGATCGGGGGTCTACCGGCGCGCGGCGTCTCCGCCGAAATAATAGCGATGCATTTGTTCTAAGCTCAATCAGTATGGCTTCTGAACTGATCGTCAGGACTACTGACGGCGCTAGCAAGGTGATCAAGCTGGAAGCGGACCGCTACTCGCTCGGACGGGCGGGCACAAACAGTCTGGCCTATCCCGAGGACGGCCAATTGTCGAGGCAACATTTGGCGCTGGAGCGAGGCAACGATGCGTGGCTGGTTGTCGACCTCGGCAGTAGCAACGGCACCAGCGTGAACGGCGTGCGAATCGTGAAACCGACGCCATTGAAGCCAGGTGATCGCGTCACGGCCGGCCGCCTCACCCTTGAGTTCTCCGACCCTGATGCCTCCACACAAGATCGCCATGTGGTCTTCGTCGACAAGCCTGAGGAAGAACACCGCTCCGCCACTGTTGCCATCAGCCTCGACAAATTGTTGAACGCGGCCAAGGCGGCCACCGGTGTTGGGCAGGCGGCGGGACCGTTGGCCTCGGTTTCCCAGATGAACGCCCTGATCCAGGCGGGCCGGGAACTCGCCGACCGGCGGCCTCTGGAAGAACTCTTCCCGCTGATTCTGAATTTGGCAGCGGAGGCAGTGGGTTCGGCGCGCGGCGTGCTGATGTTGAAGGAGAGCGAGGATCTGGTGATCCGAGCGGCCAGAGGCAGCAGCTTCCAGATCAGCAAGACGGTTCGGGACCGCGTAATGGATCAGAAGGAAAGCCTGCTAATCCAGGACGTGCAGCTCGATGAAAAGCTGCGCGTGCAGGCCAGCATCGTGGCGCAGAGCATTCGCAGCATGATCGCCGTACCGCTGCAGACCAAGGACAAAGTGATCGGGCTGATATATCTCGATTCGCCGCATATGATCCGGCCGTTCACGCGCGAGGATCTGAGCCTGCTGACGGTGATGGCCAACATCGCCGCCATCCGCATCGAGAACGCGCGCCTCACCGAAGTGGAACACCATGAGCGGCTGATGGCACGGGAGATGGCGCAGGCGGCGGAGATCCAGAAGAACCTGCTGCCCCACGCGGCGCCGAAGCTGCCCGGCCTGGATGTAGCGGGCTTCAGCGAGGCGTGCCTGAGTTGCGGCGGCGACCACTACGATTTCTACGAGCGCGAGGGGCGGCTGGTCCTGCTGGTGGGCGATGTGGCGGGCAAAGGCATGCCCGCGGCGCTGCTGATGGCCAGCCTGCAGGCCCGCGTGCAGGTGCTGGTGGAGGAAGAGATCGATCTGGCGTCAATGGTCACGCGGCTCAACCGCATCATCTCCAGCAACTGCCCCGGCAACCGCTTCATCACCTTCTTTGTTTGCGAGATCAACCGCACCACTGGTGAGATGAGTTACGTGAACGCGGGCCACAATCCGCCGCTGCTGATTCGCAAAAGCGGCACGGTGGAGCACCTGGCGGGCGGCGGCATGATCCTGGGGAT
>CAYVDY010000028.1:2527-23434 GCA_964450255.1 uncultured Candidatus Solibacter sp.
TCGGGCGGGCGGCCTATGAACTGCAGACCTGCCGGATGGAAGAGGATGACGTGCTGGTGATGTTTACCGACGGCGTCACCGAAGCCGAGAGACCGGGCACGGAGGACGACTTCGGCGACGATCGTCTGGCGGCCGCGCTGCAGCCGATTGCCGAGCGCACTCCGGCTGAGATGATCGAGCAGGTGAAAGCGGCGGTTACTGCGTTTGCCGGATCGGTGACGTCGGCCGACGACTTCACCCT
The DNA here is from genome assembly GCA_964450255.1 of uncultured Candidatus Solibacter sp. GTDB lineage: Bacteria > Acidobacteriota > Terriglobia > Bryobacterales > Bryobacteraceae > Paludibaculum. Next base: position 2,769 of record CAYVDY010000028.1, read on the forward strand.
GGTGATCACGCGCAAAACAGCGATTACTTAGTACCGGCGGCCGGCGCGTTCGTTGTTCTGCCGAGTTCAAAGGTGTATCCTGACAGAACAGCGATGTCGCGGGATGCAAGGGCTGTACCTCTTAGTTTCAATAATATGACGGCCATGGCGCCGGGATAATCTGCAGTCGTATCAGCTCCGTTCTATCGTCCCTAATTTCTGAACGCCGGCCACAGGCTCTATGACCGCGGAATGCCCAATCTGCCACACGTCCAACCCGCCCGGCGCGGCGGTGTGCAGTCGTTGCAGTACGCCTTTCGAGGTTAGCGAGCAGACAATCATAGGCGATTCGGCCACCATCATCCCGGACGAGAAGACAGTGGTTTCCACTTCGGGCTCCGGCGCGGAGTGGACGCGGACAATCGATGCAGCGGAGTCTGCTCAGGCGAGAGCTCCCATCGGGCCGGGCACGGTGCTGGCGAGCCGCTACGAAATCCAGGCCACGCTGGGCGAAGGCGGCATGGGCGCCGTCTACCGTGCGCGCGACCGCGAGTTGGACCGCCTGGTGGCTCTGAAGGTCATCCGCTCCGAGCTGGCCAATCATGGCGAGATTCTGCGCCGATTCAAGCAGGAACTGATCCTGGCGCGCCAGGTGACGCACAAGAACGTAGTCCGCATCTTCGACCTCGGCGTGACCGATGGGCTGAAGTTCATCACGATGGAGTACGTCGACGGGCGCGACTTGAAGAGCATGCTCGTCAAGGGCGGCAAGATGGAGCCCGGTGCCGCAGTGAAAATCATCCGCCAAGTCCTGCTGGGCTTGCAGGCGGCCCATCACGAAGGCGTGGTGCATCGCGATCTGAAGCCGCAGAACATCATGGTGGACGCGTCAGGCCGCGTTTACCTGATGGATTTCGGCATTGCGCGCTCCATGGAGGCCGCCGGCATGACCCGCACCGGCGCACTGATGGGCACTCCGGATTACATGTCGCCGGAGCAGGCGATGGGCGAAAAAGTGGACGCCCGTTCGGACCTGTTCAGTGTGGGCGTGATTCTCTACGAGATGCTCACCGGCGCGCAGCCGTACGAATCCGGTACGGTAATGGGCACGCTGATCAAGCGCACCAAGGAGAAGGCCACGCCGGTGCGCGAGCTGGACCCGGCGGTGCCGCAGTATCTCAGCGACATCGTTGGGCGCTGCCTGGAGATCAATCTCGACCGCCGCTATCAGGACGCGGGCGAGATCGTGCAGGATCTGGATTCGAGCACGGCGTCTAAATCCGGTTCGTCGCGGCTGGCAGAGCTCCAAAGCGGCGGAACATCAGGAATGCGGGGTCTGCTGACACCGGGTTCCGATTTCGGACCGCGCTACCGCATCGAAGCCCTGCTGGGCGAGGGCGGCATGGGCAAGGTCTACAAGGCCTTCGACCGCGACCTGGACCGCACCGTGGCGCTCAAGCTGGTGCGGCCGGAACTGGCGGCGGACCCGGTCTCCATGGACCGGCTGAAGCAGGAATTGCTGCTGGCCAGCCGGGTTTCGCAGAAGAACATTCTGCGGATTCACGACCTGGGCGACGTGGAGGGCGTCAAGTTCATCTCCATGGCGTTTGTGGATGGCGAGGACCTGCACCAACTGATTCTGCGGGAAGGCAAGCTGGAGCTGGATCGCGCGCTGGGATTGGCCAAGCAGTTGTGCAAGGCCTTGGATGCCGCGCACGCCGAGGAAGTGGTCCACCGCGACCTGAAGCCGCAGAACGTGCTGGTGGATGCGGCCGGCAACGCGTACGTCTCCGATTTCGGCCTGGCTAAGTCTCTGGAGGCCGGAGCGGCGTTGGTGACACGGGCGGGCGAGATCATGGGCACGCCGCGCTACATGTCGCCGGAGCAGGCGGAGTCCAAGCCGGTGGATCACCGCACGGACCTCTACGCGCTGGGCCTGATCATCTACGAGATGGTGACGGGCGACCTGCCGTTCCGCAGCGACACGGTTCTGCAGGCGATGTATCAGCGGGTCACGCAGGCGCCGAAGAATCCGAAGCTGCTGAATCCCGACCTGCCCGAAGAGTTGGTCAGCGTCATCATGCGCTGCCTGGAGAAGGAACCGGAGAACCGCTACCAGCATGCGCGGGAGATCCTGGCGGATCTGGAAAGCGGCAGCGCGGCCAAACAGGTTGCGGTGCGCGTCCCAGAGGCCGCTACGCCCACTCCCCCGCCAGCGGAGGCGCCGAGCAGCAGAGGCAAGTGGTGGGCGCTGGGCGGCATTGCAGCCACTGTGGCGGCCATCCTCCTGGCGATTCCGCAGACCCGCCAGGCGATCCTCGGCGGCATTGCCAGCACGTCGCCCCCTGCCGCCGCGCCGGCCAAGTATGTGGCTGTGCTGCCGTTCCGGACGCTCGGCGACTCAGCGCAGGTCGGCTCGGCGGCGGAGGGCATTGTTGAGACTCTGTCGGCGCGGCTCATCCAGTTAAAGGAGATTCACCTCTCGTCGCCGACGGCCGCCGCAAAGGCAGACATGAAGCTCCCCTTGGAGCGCATCGCGCGCTCGCTGGGCGCAAAGCTCGTCGTGCAGGGCTCGGTCCAGGCAGCCGGCAACAAGCTACAGGTCGTGGTCAGCGTGGATGAACCGGCGACGGGCAAGCGGGTCTGGAGCGAGGAGTTCTCCGGGCTGAAGGAAGACCTGCTCACCATTGAGGATCAGATCTACACCAAGCTGATTACCGGGCTCAGTCTGAATCTCAGCAGTGAGGAGACCGCCCGTGCCACCATTCGCATGACCGAAGACATCGGCGCTTACGATCTCTACCTGAAGGGCCGCAACCTCCTGCGCGGACAACGCGACGAGAAGACGCTGCGGGCCGCGCTGGAGTTCTTCGACGCCGCCAGCAAGAAGGACCCGGGCTTCGCGCTGGCATACACAGGCGTTACCGATGCGTCGCTCTACATGTACGACCTCCAGAAGGATCCGATGTGGACCGTGCGGGCCCTGGGCGCGGCCAACCGCGCACAGTCGCTCAACGACAACCTGCCGGAAGTCCACATCTCGCTCGGCAAGACCTATCGCAAAACCGGCAAGTCCGCCCAAGCTATTGCGGAACTGAAGCGTGCGCTGGAATTGGCGCCCAACTCCGACGAAGGCTACCGCGGCCTGGGCCGTGCCTATCTCGACGCCGGGCGCAAGGAAGAAGGCTTGGCGGCCATGCTCAAGGCTGTAGAAGCGAACCCCTATTACTGGTCCAACTACAACGAACTGGGCATCACGTATCTCCAGGCCGGCAAGAATCCAGAGGCGCTGGCGGCCCTGAAGAAGGTGACTGAACTCGATCCGTCGCGGCCTGCAGGTTGGATCAACCTCGGCACCACATACTACCGCCTGGGCCGCTGGAACGATTCGATCCCCGCGTTCCAGACCGCGCTGCAGTTGCAGCCGACGGCGACAGGCTACGGCAATCTGGGTACGGCTTATCTCTACGCAGGGAAGTTCGAGGACGCACGCATCAACTTCGAGAAAGCAGTGGAGCTGAATCCGAGAAGCCACGTCGATTTTGGCAGCCTGGGCGACAGCTATCGCTTTCTGGGTCAGAAGGAGAAAGCCGGCGCGACCTACGACCGTGCCATCGCCGAGGCGTTCAAGGCTTTACAGGTGAACCCCCGAGACCCCAAGACCCTCAGCGAATTAGGGCTCTTTTATGCCAAGAAGGGCGACCCCGCCAAGGCGCGGGATTTCCTCAGACGGGCGCGTACTATCGACAAGGACGATGTGGATCCGCTGTACAAGCAGGTGGTGGCCGACGCACTGATAGGGCAGAGTGAGGATGCGGTGAAGGGGCTAAGAGAGGCCGTGGCCAAGGGATATCCGGCCAGGGAAGCAGCGAACGACCCGGACCTGAAGAGTCTTCAAGCCCGGGCCGATTTCCAGCAGATCGTCAAGCAGAGCGGCGGCGGCGGAAAATAGCGATTGCTGCCAGACCGGCGCCAATCAAGCCGCAGGTGGCAGGTTCCGGCACGGTAGAGGTCACCGAATTCTGGAACTTGGCACCGTCCCAACCGCCTGCACCGCTGGGATCGTCGCTGTTCGGATCATCGTTCAGATCAATCGTGAACACGCCGGTTTGATCGTGCATCTCCATTCCCACGATGGACAGAACGAAGTGATCAAAACCGGAGGTCGGGCAGCTCGAGGTGATGGCCCAAGTGATTCCCGTATTCGTAATTCCCGTAACGGATATGGCACTCAACGCGAAAGCGGGCACGGGGGAGCAACTGGGGTTTGGGATATCGGCCCGGAACGTCAGTGACGTCAAGGTGCCACCGGTAGCGTTCTGGAATTCAAAAACGCCTCCCCCTAAGACATTGGCATCGAATAGAAAGTTGGAACCTGTGATCGGGATCGGACTTGGATCACTGCCCACGAGCTCGAATCTTGCCCCGAAAGCTGTGCCCGCGCAGAGCATCGTCCCGAGGGCCAGGAGACTGAAAGTTCGTCTGGATGTTCTCATACAGTTCAGTAAGTCTAGCATGGAGCCAACTTAACTGTGCCAACTAATACTGGTTCAAAAGTACTGTTTTGTATCAGACCCGGCTACCGTCAGCCAGCCATGTCGTTCACGCGCAGGCGGACCGCAGGGTCCCCGAGGATCAGGTAGTTGCGCGCGTCGTCCCTCGCCACCCAGCGATTCGCCAGAACGGCGTCTGAAATCTGGCCGGGCAGCAATTGCCGCGCCCGCTGCGTATCAGCCAGTTCCGCACTCAGGACCGCCCAGCGCAGATTGAACTGATCCGTGCATTGGCCGATGCGATCGCCTTTCATGACGCGCGTCAATACGTCACGAAACTCCTGTGTTTGCGGGGCGCTGCGGCCGGCCTGGAAGGAATAGGTCCACGCGCGATCAATGTGCGCCAGCACGGCCAACGCACCGCCAGCGAGCATCCGCTGCGGCAGGCGCGCCACCTTGGGTGAGTCCATCAGCGGCTTGGGGTTGCCATCGGGCAGGCGGGAATACGTATCGAATGCCGGACAGCCGCCGCCGTAGCAGGCAAAAAAGAAGTGAATCAGGCCGCTCAGCTTCGCCTCGGCCGGCACGGCGCCGGCGTCGAAGTAGTGCTCAGGTTGGATGGGGCCGCCCTCCCAGTCCTGGCACAGGATCGCGCCCTGTTTCGCGGCCTGTTTGGGATCGGACGCCGGGAAACTGATACCGTGAGAACCGCTGAACAGCAGCGCCGGAGTGCCGCCTTCCAGCTTGCCTTGCAGCAGCCGGGTGAAATTGTCTTTGGTGGCATCGTCGCCCAACAGAGCCTGCATCTGAAAGCCCTGCTTCAAACCGAGCGGCTTTGCGCCAGTTGCGAACGGCACGGCCACCTGGTTGTGCAGCAGGCCGGTGGCGCGATCGCCGAGGTTCCGAGTGTTAAACACGGCCACTCGCTTGCGGTGCGCCACCGTGGCAGCCGTCTCGTAGGCGACCACACCTTCGGCGTAGGCGCGATACTCGGCGGGTGTCTCGAAATCCAGCCGCCCGACACACCAATAGGCGTCCAGCAGATACTGAAACTCAAACGGGATCTGCGAGGGAGAGCCCACAATCATCAGATAAAGCGGCACGCCCAGCGACGGATCTACGATAGCCATCGCGACCTGGAAGCGATCCAGCCAGGTGCGCACCGTGTCGCCGGGCTGATAGGCGGAGAGCCCCTCGAAGATGCGGAACAGTTTGGGATCGCCGACTTGCTGGCGACGATGCTCGATGAGAGGCTCCAGCGCCGCGCGTATAGCCGGATCGGCGTCCTTCGGCAGGATCAGGCCCCAGCCGCATTCGGCAAGGTTGTTGGGATCGACGTCGGAGATCGCGAGAAAGTCCTGGTTTTCAGCCACGCCGCGAGCCTGGACAGCGTTGGGTTCCGCCCCGATGAATTCAAGATCCGCAGCCGTAAGCGCTGGCAACAAGTCGCCGGACTCGGCTTGAACGCCCATTGGCAGCGGAGGATCTTCCGGACCGAGAGGAAAAACAGTGGGATCAGCCATGGAAGCCTCCTATGCCAGCGCCGCCTGCCAGATGGCGTGAGCGACCTGCGGACCGTCGATGTCGGAATGGGCGCCCGACGCGCCATCCATCTTACGTATGAACTTGCTGCTTTCCAAGTTGTAGATCGTCCCGGCGGCGAACCCGTAGTCCGCCGTCTCCGCCAGCATCGGCCGAGCCGCCGCGCCGGACACGCCCTGGATGCCGAAGGCGCCCACCGCGCCATAGCGGGGCAGTTGACCGGCAAAATCCACCTGACCGGCCAATCCGGCAGCGATGGGGTAGAACTTGCCGACGGCAGTATCGAAGCTTGACTGGGTTGTGACCAGCGGGCCGCGCACAACGCCGCGCTGGATCATGTCATGGAAGTATCCCGGACCGCCCACGTTCTCGACCTTCGACGCGTACCCCCAAAGCGAGAGAGCGCCCTGCACGAGTACCGCCGAATCCACCGGCCGCGGCAGCGGAGTCTTCCCGCCGGGACCGCCGAGAATCGACGACACCACGATGCAGCCGAAGCTGTGGCCCATCAGGTGGAACTTCGCGGCCGGCAGCGCCTTCTGCAGTTTCCCGATGAACGTATGCATGCCGCCCTCGCCCACGGTGCGGGCGCGGTTCTTCATCTTCCAGAACGAGAGTTGACGCAGCGGGCCGAGAAGCCCGCCCAGGCTGAAGCCGGCGAAATCCTCTCCGCCCTCGTTGCCGGCATCGAACGCCGCATCCGGATCAAAGGGAGCTCCGTCCGCATCGGGCGCCGCGCCAGGCCCCTCGCCGACACGGCCGAGCAACTCGGCCAACCGCCGGTAGGCATCCGCTACGTGGGGCGGCAGCATGGTGGCGCCGGCGTTGACGTCGTTCTCCTTGAAGATCACTTTCAGCAGGCTGCGAACCGCATCCGGGTCGCCGCCGAGCCGGTTCACGTAGCGTTCCAGCAGTTCGTTCGAGGGCACGAGGGGCGCGTCGAAGGAGTTGCCGCCCAATTCGTCCTCGCCCCACGGCAGGCTCGGCCAATGGAGTCCGATCCACAGCGGCCGGAACCCGGGTCCCATGCGGGCGGCGTCGGCGGGCAGATCGGCCATGGCCTTGATCCAGCGGTTGTACTGATCCACGGCCGCGGGTACATCGCCCTTCCAGCCGTGACTGAAGAAGAACACATGACTCGGCGGGGCTGCCTGAACGTCGTGCAGGAGCCGGGCCGACATCAATCCGTTCAGGCCCTGCGGGTCGTCTGCGCGTTCGCGCCCTTGGCCGTCAAATGCGATCAGCGCATAGGTAACGTTGGTATTGGGAATGGTCTTGAAAGGCATGGTGATCTCCGATTCTCACAGGCCAGGTTTTCAGGGTTGGTTGACGGGCTTCAGAGGAAGGAACGTCTCGCCGGACAGGCCGCCCGTGAGACGCCAGTAAATCTCCTCGCCGATCTCGAAGCTCAGTTGGTTGATGGACGCGGTGAACCAGGACACTCCGGGTTCCGCGCTGGGTGTCTCGTAACTGCGGCGCACTTGGCGCAACACCTCGATAGAGGTGATGTCGCCGATGGATCGCAGGGCTTCCAGTGCCTGATAACGGAGGGAGGCTCGCGGCTCCCTGGGCCCGCCAGGTGGCACGCTGATGAACCGGCGATTTGAGGCGGCCGCCAGATCGTCGAGCAGTAGTTCATGGCAGAGGCTGCGCAACTCCTCCAGAGTTGGCGAGATACCCAGCGTCTGGCGTTGCACGGCATACAGGCTGGCAAGGGAGCGTAGCGCGCGGCCCTGCAATTCGTAGTCGTCAGTTAGGAGGCACTGCCGGAGAAAGCCGCACTCAGGGCTGTCGAGCGCGGCGATGCCGAGCTTTCCGACGAGATAGGCAACGTAGCTGCCGAAACGCGGCCGGTCCAGAAATGGCTCCACGGCCCGCTCGGTAACGCGCATCGGATTGAGCAGGCTCAGAGTGTCGGTAATAGCCCACAGGATGTCTTTGTTGATGGCGCCACCGGCAAACCCGGCGAAGCGCTTCACCAACAGGTCCAGACAGGCGTCCGAGCCTATGGTGCCGAGCGCGAAAGCGGCCACGCCGGCTACGGAGGCATCATCCTCGCCCAGCAATTGACCCAGCGTGGGCACATCAGCTTTCAGCCACGCTCCCACCAACCGCTGCAGCCGCTCATCCTGAGAGAGCCTGGGATCGGTCCTCACGAACTCGATGGTTTCCTCCATCATGCTGAGCAGCGCCGTCACCGCGGCCTGCCGCACACCCGAAAGATCGTAGCTGCGCTCACCCTCCCAACTCACCCGAACCTGCTCGATGGCCAGGGAAAGTAAGTGCGGAATCACGCGCTTCTCCGGGAGGATCGCAAAGGCGTCAATCGCCTTGCGGCGCAAGGCGATTGCTCTCACGTTTTGAGGATGCGAGCGCCATAGCAGCGTATCGACAATCTGATCCACCACATCCTGGCCGATGGAACTGGCCGGGGTCCGCCCGGACCGCCTCGCTTCGTGCAGACAGCGCGCGGCGAGAAATACCTGCTCGCCCTCGCGCAAGCCGCTGCCCGCCAGTATCTTGCGGAGCAGCGAGCCCGCCGACGTGGTCAGGCCCGCCAGGATCGCCAGCGTATCCTCCCACCAGCGGACTCGCGAAACCCGCCCCAGCGAGGCCGTAATGTCTTCCAGGCAGCGTTCGCGATCGTCGCAGTTCATCAGATGGCGGGCGCAATAGTACGACTGCAAACCTGGATAGGCGAAGCGCACGCCCTCTTCGCCGCTCCGCACCAGCAAGTCGCTCTTGAGAATCTCGTTCAGAAACTCCTCCAGCGAGAATTCCCGATTGCCGCGTACCTCGTTGAGGATCGAGAACACCTCGGCGCCATCCAGACGGATGCTGCGGGTGTATTGCATGCGCCAGGCCAGGCGCCCCAGTGCGTCCTCCGCCCGGCCGCGGACTCCGGCGAACGCGCCGGTCTTCGCCAGGCCGTTACGTACGAATCGTTCCAGGACTCCGGCGCGGGAATCGATTCGAATGCCGTTGCGCGCGTCTTCAATGAGACTGGCAAGCAGCCACGGCACGGCGGCGAGGTCGAACAGCGCGGTCTGCCTCAGCTTTTGCACCAACTGCCGCACCGGCTCTTCCTCGACCTGCTCCAGATAGGCGGTCACCCGATCCGGCGTCATCAACTGGATCAGCAGCGCGGTCGAGTCATGCGGATAGCTGGCTGGATTGAATGTCGCCTCGTCCACCGAGACGAAGAACTGATGCTGCCCGAAAGCGCGGCGGAACTGAGCCACGACGCTGAGCGCCTCGGCCCTTTCTTCGGAACCAAAATCCTCATCGCCGTCCAGGAGGAACAGAAAGCGCCGGCGCTCGAAGGCGTCGCGCACCCAGGCGGCATCCACCTCGAATCCATGCTCCTGGACCATCCGCGCGACCGAACCCGCCAGCGTCCGGGCTGGAGTAGAGAGCGCATGGGCGCAATCGGCCAAACGCAGATAGACGGGCAGGACCGCTCCGTCCCGTCGGAATTGCTCCTCCGCCAGCACAAAGATGCGGCGCAGATGCGTGGACTTCTTGCGGCCGCGATTGCCGATCAGCAGAACGAAGGGAGACGCGCTGCCCTTCAACGCTTCCTGCGAGGCATCCAGCAGATCGAGTTTCGGACCCACGACGTCCTCAGTGCCGTGGTGGAGCGTATCAACGCCAGTCCGCAACAGAATCGCTTCCAGTGGCAGCGGACGCCGCAACCATTCCTCCTGCAGGAAGTCGCCGGCAATGTGCCGAATCCCCGCCCGCAGCGGATCGGGCTGCCAAAGGCGGGCGTCCTGCAGCCGCGAGAAGAGCACGGGGATGGACCAGTTGGAACTGCTTTCGCGCAGGATGGCCTGCCGGCCGGCGTTGGCGGCCGCATCCACGGCCCCATCCCGAATGAGCTCTGTGTAGAAGACGCTGGCGAATCGCCGGGCGTCGGTCATCGGCACGAAGTCCTGCATGGCGACGACGACCGGCACGCCGAACTCAACGAGGCGGGGACCAAGTCCGGCGAACGCGGCGCCGCCCGAACTTTGGCAGGATTGAAGAAACGCGAACCGCAGAGACGGGTGGTTGAATTTCCGCAGCAGCAGAGGCTCTTCCACAAGATCGAGCGATCCGTCCGCCTTTTCGAGCACCAGTACCGATTCCTGGGCTGCGTTCAGTTTGCCGTGCGCGATCAGGTGCAAACCATCGGACTGGGCTAGCCGCTCCTCCAGCCTGTCGATGGTGGCCGGACCTTCGACGACGGCGCAGTGCAGTTGGGCCGCGCGCGTCCGGACCCCGGACGACAACCCGCTGCGGCCCGCCAGAATCGTCACGCACATCTCGCCGTTGTCCAGAAGTTGCGCCCACGCCTCCAGGAGGTTCTCCACCTCGGCACTGACATCGATCGGGGTAAGTTGCTTTAAGCCGGCAGGATTGGCCAGAGCCAGCAGCAGCCGGAAGCCGCCGCACGGCAGTACGGGCGGCGCCTCCTCCGGCAAAGCGGTGTAGCGGGAAAATAGAGCCTGCGGCGCGGCGGCCACTGGCAGAATCTCGCGATTGCGCTCCAGCAGCAGGCTCTCCCAGCGAAGCCGGTGGACTTCGCCGGAGTCCGGGTCCAGCAGCAGGCGGAAGCGGACGTCGCCGGCACTGCTCGCCTGCTCCCAGGCGCGCCGGAGTTCCGCCGATTTGAAAAGCTGAGTCTGTAATGCCAACCCGTATGCCTGCGGGTCATCCTGGCATTGCCGCAGAGCGCTAAAGTCGAAACTGGCCTCACCTACAAACCGGGCGGAGCCATTCAGCAGCGCCTCGACGCGGTGAACCGCCCCCGCCGGCGCGAAAATCCGTAGTTGGAGGTCAATCATTGGCGCCGGTTCAGACCCGCACAGTGCCACTGGTGGTGAACAGCACCGGCTCAGAGTCGCCGGCGGCGTCCTCCACGGCGAAGGCCATGTCACCAGAGGACTTGGAGCCCTTGAGAGTCCAGCGTCCGTCCACAAACGCGATGGCGAAAGCCTTGAACCCGAAAGTGATGGGCTCAGAGCCTTTGAACGTAATGGTGGCGGAACTGGCGCCGCTGTGCTTCACCCCGATATTGGCGCCCACGATCCCTTGAATGGAGGGCACATCCAACTTCGCCTCCAGGCCGTTTTCGGACTTCGCCGTGACGGATATGCTGTCGGACTGCAACACATCGACGATAAGGAATGCCTCGGCATCGTCTTCCAGGAAGTACTGCGCGACGATAGGGTTACCGGAGTTCAAGTCGCCGCTGGCCAGGTAGTTGCCTGCATCCAGAGGCGCTACCGAGACGGACGTGACGTTGGTATAAGTAAACTGCACCTTTCTGGCCTGTTTAAAGGCAGTATCCAGCGACGGTACAGCGGCACCGAGCCCCTTCAGGGCGTTCTCCAGAACCTTTAACCCGATGGAGAGCTCAAGGTCCTGCGATTTCTGGCCCTCCAGGTCGGCTACGGCCTGGGGAGGGCCTATCGACGGTTCAGCAGCTGTGGTTTTCCACACAGCGCTGAGCCGGCCGAGTCTTTCCACGGAATCCCGTTTGCCAAGAACATCCATCGGGCCGATGCCCTTTCTTGGCAAACGCACAACGTTGTAACCAAACTTGTTCAGATAGGTGACGCTGGGGTCTTTGCAGAAAGCCATAAGAACTTATACCAAGATCCCGCCAGCTTGCCTAACAAAATCGTATGACTTGGATTTTGACGCCGTATCCGATGCGAAACCGCTGCGCAAGGCAATTGTCTGCCTCCACACCTTGGTAATTCTGTTCCCCCGGCGCCGGTCCACTGTCAGATCAAGTGTGATGCTGTGGCAAAGGACGGCCGATAGAGAGAGGGATGGCGGGCGAACCTGTCAACTTCTACGACCTGATGCAGATCCACCCGGGCGCCGAGATGGAGACGATTCATCGCGTCTATCGGATCTTCGCCGCGCGCTACCACCCGGACAACTGCGAAACCGGGGATGCGGATCGATTCCGGACCTACGCGGAAGCCTACCGTGTGCTGAGCGACCCGGTGCTGCGGGCCGAGTACGATCACAGGCTCGCGGAGAATCGACCTGCGGCATTGCCCATCTTCCAGACCAAGGAATTTACAGGTGGAATCGACGCGGAAGCCAAGATCCGTACGGGAGTGCTCTGCCTGCTGTACGCCAAGCGCCGGGCCAATCCGGACTATGCGGCGCTCTCCATGCTGGATCTGGAGCAACTGATGTCGTTTCCCCGCGAGCATCTGCGTTTTTCGCTTTGGTACCTGAAAGCGAAACGCTGCGTGGCGCAGGACGACCGCAGCAGTTTCATCATCACGGCCGAAGGAGTGGATTATCTGGAAACGGCGCTTCCCGAAAACGACCTGCTGCAGCGCATCTTCCGTGCGTCGGAGTCCGGTGTGATGGTCTATCCCAAGGCGCTGCTGGACAAAGCAACTTAACACGCGCCGGAGGGTTATTCTAATCGCATGACAGGGGCAAAACATCTGGTTAGGATTGTCTTCGGGCTCTGGTGCGCTGCCGGGTGGGCCGCGCCCGCGCCGCAGTATGTGGGCGGCGCAGTCTGCAAGTCGTGCCACCCCAACGTAACGGTCGATTTCTACCGGAATCCGCACTACCAGAGCGTCGCCTCCGGCAAGGAGAAGCCCGAGGACACAGGTTGCGAGGGCTGCCACGGTCCGGCCAGCGACCACGTAGCGGCGCGCGGCGACAGGACTAAGATCGCGGCGTTCTCCACCATGACGCCGAAGAGGATCCTGGACAACTGCCTGCGCTGCCACGCCGAGAGCCTGGGCCGAGCCAACATCCGGCGGTCGTCGCACTCGCAGGCGCAGGTTGCCTGCACGTCGTGCCATGCCATCCACAAGGGGAAATCACCCAAGCACCTGTTGGCCAGCGCGGAGCAGCGCGATGTCTGCTACGGCTGCCATGGCAACGTGCGGGCGCAGTTTTCCCAGCCCTTCAAGCACCGCGTGAACGAGGGATTTATGACGTGCTCGGACTGCCACAACCCGCACGGAGGAGCCGCGCCCAACTCGGGCATGGGCGGGCGGCCGCGCATGATGCAGGCGGCGCTCGGCAACGAGGAACCCTGCTTCAAATGCCACGTCGATAAACGCGGCCCCTTCGCATTCGAGCACGCCGCGGTGCGCGTGGACGGGTGCGGTTCCTGCCACGCTCCGCACGGAACGGCTAATGCGAAGATGCTGAGGCGTCCGGCCGTCTTCACTACATGCCTGGAGTGCCACAACGGCGCGGCCGGCTTCGGCAGGCAGGGCGACGGGGTGGACACCACGCCCCCGTCCCACAACATGGCCGATCCGCGATTCAGGAACTGCACCACCTGCCATGTGCGCCTGCACGGCTCCAACAGTGACCCGAGGTTTCTGCGATGAGAACGGCTCTCCTGTTGATCGCCGCCGCGCTGGCGCTGTGCGCGCAACCCACGGTAGCGCCGACGAATGAAAAGGTGGGCGAGGCGCGCGGCCAGTCGGTTGGCAACTACAACCTGGTGCAGTCCTGGGAGCTCGGCTACCGCACGCACTCCGTCGGCGGGAACGAGGGCAAGTACCGCAGCGATGTGAACTACGGCAATGGCATCCGGCTGTTAGGGAGCCGGTTCTCGATGAAATCGAAGGACGGCCACGGCGGGTTCTTCGATGAACTGACTCTCTCCACTCAGGGGCTGGGGAACGATCCCTACGAGTACTCGAATCTGCGCGTCGCCAGGAACGGCATCTATCGCTACGACATGATCTGGCGCTCGAACGAGTACTACAATCCCGCGCTCGCCATCAGCGGCGGACAGCACGCCATGGATACGGTGCGGCGCCTGCAGGACCACGACATCACACTCCTGCCACAATCGAAGGTACGTTTCTTTGCCGGCTTCAGCCGGGCGCTTCAGCAGGGACCGGCATTGACGACGGTCAACGTCTTCGACGGCGTTCGCGGCGACGAATTCGGACTGTTCGCCAACGTGCACCGGCGGCAGAACGAGTTCCGCTTCGGCAACGAGATCCGCGCCTTTGGAATCCGGCTGAACTGGATGCAGGTCTTCGAGCAGTATCGCGAAGAGACGCCGCTTTCGCTGGGCTCACCCAGCACCGGCGCCAACACCACGGACCGCACGCGGCTCAACAGCTACGGGACCACCGAACCGTACGAGGGCACTACGCCCTCATTCCGCCTCAGCCTCTTCCGGGAGCGCGGTGAGCGCTGGGCGATGAACGGCCGCTTCACCTATTCGTCCGGCAATCGGAACTTCTCCTTCAACGAGGCGGCAGTTGGAGTGAATCGCTTCGGGGCCGCACAGAACCGGCAGATCGCGATCGGCGGCGATGTCCGCCGGCCGGTCACCACCGGCCATGTCACGCTCAGCATCTTCCCTGTTTCCAACCTGACCATCAGCAATCACACGGCTTACCACCTCACCAAGATGGAGGGCCGCTCCAGCTACACCGAGATCAACAACGGCACCCTGGATCTGTCCCGAGCCGACTTCCAGTATCTGGGTATCAGAAACCTGTCCAACGTCACTGACGCCCATTTGCAGATCCGCCCCTGGATCGCGGTCCGCGGCGGCTTTCAGTTCTCCGAGCGCGAGATCAAGAGTGTGGAACAGGTGACCATCGAGGGGTTTCCTGGCGAGATCCGAAGCCAGCAAAGCAACCGGTTGAACGCAGGTTCGGCGGGTTTGCGGATCAAGCCGGTGCGCACCATGCTGTTGGCGCTGGACGGCGAACGGGGCCGGCAAAACCGCCCGTTCTACCCAGTTTCCGAGAAGGACTACGAGGGCTACTCGGCCCGCCTGCAGTGGCGTCCGGGCGTGTTTTCGCTCAGCGCCCTGGCGCGCGTCGCCAACAATTCCAATGCCACCACTCTGTTCGCCCACAGCGCGAAGACCAGGCACTATGCCGTGGACGGGTCGTGGAATCCGCGCGACTGGTTCTCGATCGAGGGCGGCTACGCCAAACTGCACGCCGGCACAGTGACTGGCATTGGCTACTTCCTGGCGTCCGCTATCGTGAATGGCCAGCAGTCGATTTTTATCAGCAACCTGCACACAGGGCACATGGGCGCCCACGTGTCCTTGAAGGATCGCGTGGATCTCTATGCCGGATTCAGCGTGAGCCGCGACACAGGGGACCCTACCCGCCGGGTGGGACCCGAACCGGCGGCGTTTCGCGCCGTTCAGGTTTTTCCGATGAACTTCGACTCACCCTCGGCGCGCCTCTCAGTGAAGATCACCCCGAAGATCAGGTGGAACATCGGATATCAATACTACCGTTACCAGGAGGACCTGCTGCCCGTGCAGAATTACCGCGCACACACGGGCTATACCAGCGTATTATGGACTTTCTAACCCGGCGCGCCGGATGCTGCTATGAACAACCTCGGGCTCTTGCTTTCGTTCATTCTTGCCGTGTCGACGGTGTGGCTGGCGTTGGCGCGGTTTCAGACCAAGCCTGACAACAATTGGCCGCTGCTCTATTACTTCACGCTGGTCGGTTACCTGAACGCCTACGAACTCATCCTGAACGCCTATGTGGTCTACGTCGCGGTGGTCTGCGCACTGCTGCTGCGGTTTGAGTTTATGAACGCGCGAGTAGTGTTCTTCGTGCGTATCGTCGAACTGGGAGCGCTCATCAACATCGGCTACCATCTGTTCGGCGCCGTGATGAAAGCGCTGCGGTAAGACCTACTTTTCGACAGGCAGTCCGCTCTCCTGCCACGCGCGCCAACCGCCATCCAATGAGATGCAGCGCGAGTAGCCCATCTTCTGGAGATTGTCGGCCACCAGAGCGCTGCGGAAACCGCCGCCGCAATAGAGTACCAGCGTAGCCTCATGATCGGGCACCTTGCCTTCGATGTCGCGCTCGATAATCCCCTTGCCCAAGTGCAGCGCGCCCTGAGCGTGTCCGGCATTCCATTCGCTCTCTTCGCGCGTGTCGATGAGCACATGCGGCGTTCCAGCCTCCCGCATCTGCTTGTAGCCTTCGATGTCGATCTCTTGAACGCGTGCCTTGGCGTCGTTCACCAGGGCCAGGAATCCAGTTGAGTGCACCATGCCTTGCATTCTAGCCAATCGTTGGCACCGTCCAAAGTTCAGGTGAACGATAGCGATGGCGCAACGACAGAGCGGACGGCCGCCGGCGGCGGGTTCCGGGTGCTGGTGGAGCGGTACAACCATGTTGTCTTTCGTCTCGCGTGCCGGACAAGGTCCCCGCACTGTGGCGCGATCCTGCTGCCAGTCCGATACCTGGCGCGGACGTGGGCCTGGGGGCGGCAAAGTGGCATTAGGGCAAAACTTGTTTCGGGGCAGGTGCAGTTGCCAGGCGCCCAGTTCGGTCCGATTTTGTACCGAATCGAACAAAAACAGGTCCAGAAAAGATGATCCTTCGCGCTGGAGTGCGCTCTCGACGCCGGAGGCCGCCCACTCGTCTGGCTGACCGGCGTGAAGCCGGCAGTCGGGCACGCAGGCGGCGTCCGCGCTCAGCCGGCGGCACTGGCTACTCCGCACGCACCTCAGCCGCCTGCGGGGCGGAAGCCGCAATGGGGAATTGAGTAGACCCTCTCCGAATTAACTGTGTTACCGTATGCGGTAAGTCAGTTTTCAGGAGCGTGCCATGGCGAACTTCAGCAGAAGAGACTTCCTTCGTACGACAGCCGGCGCGGCCGGCGCTCTGGCCGTGGGTGGTTCGTCCTTTGCCGCGGCGAAGCGCTCGGCTACCGATTGGGTTCCGCTGGGACAGTCCGGCGTGAAGGTCACGCGGCTGGCATTCGGCACCGGCACATTCGGCGGCAGAGTGCAGCGTGAACTCGGGCAGGAAGGCTTCAACAAGCTGGTCCGCTATGCCTACGACCGCGGCATCCGCTTCTTCGAGACCGCCGACAACTACAAGGAGATGCCCACCATGCTCGGCATCGCCCTGAAGGGCCTGCCGCGCGATTCGTACCGCGTGATGACCAAGTACCGCCTGAAGGACCAGGACAATCCGCAGGCCACCATCGACCGTCTCCGCACCGAGCTTCAGACCGAACAACTGGACGTGCTGCTGCTGCACTGCGTGCGCACAGCAGACTGGTCTGAGAACTTCAAGAAATTGCGCGACGAGTTCGATGAAGCCAAGAGCAAAAAGGTCATCCTGTCCCACGGCGCCTCCTGCCACGGCCTGCTGCCGCTGCGCGCCTTCCCTGATAACAAGTGGCTGGACGTGGCGCTGATGCGCGTCAACCACAATGGGACGCGCATGGATTCGCTGCAGGGCGGCGAATCGGCCGAAATCAAGGGCGACGTGCCGGAGGTGATCTCACACGTCGCTAAAGTGCACAAGCAGGGCACCGGCGTCATCGGCATGAAGATCATGGGCGAGGGCGCGTTCAAGGACCCCGAGACGCGCGACGCTTCCATCAAGTTCGTCATGCAGCTCGGCACCGTGGACTCGGTCACCATCGGCTTCAAGAGCCCCGCCGAAATCGACGAAGCAATCGAGCGCATGGACCGTCACCTGAACGCATAGGGCGGCGGCTCACCGTTTTCCCGCCGTGCATGGCGCGTGTAGTATACTCACGCAGCCATGTTGCCCCAATACCTAGCCAAAGCCGTCCCCAATCCGGCCGCCAATCGCGCGCCGTGGTACAAGAACACCGCGCCGACCTACGCCGGCATTTTTCTCTGGATCGCCTTCTATAATTCGATCGCCGCCGGCACTATTACGCGCGGCACCATTTCCGTCTGCCTGCTGGCGCTGGCTGTGGCCGGCGCGTTGAGCTACGCGCTCTACTACTACGTGCCCGCCATGCTCGGCATGAAGACCGGCTACCCGCTCTACGTCGTCGGCAGTTCCACGTTCGGCACCAAGGGCGGCTATGCAATGCCCGGCCTGCTGATGGGCCTGCTGCAGGTGGGTTGGTTTGCGGTGGGCACGTTCTTCGCCTCCAAGTTCGTACTTAGCGCTCTCGGCATGGATGCCACGCCAGCCAACATCCCCTTCGTCATCGTCGGCGTCATCTGGGGCTACCTGATGGCCTGGTTCGGCGTAATGGGCATCCAGTACGTCGCCCGCATCGCCACTTACCTGAACTTCATCCCGTTGGTGATGTTGATTATCGTCTTTTCGAAAACGTCGGCCGGCGTCAGCGGCCACGTCCCGTCAGACCCCAACTCCTTCGTCGCGTTCACAATGCTGCTCCAGATCGTCATCGGGTTCTTTGCCACCGCGGGCGCGGCCGGCGCGGACATCTCCACCAACAGCCGCAACGCGGGCGACGTCAAGTGGGGCGGCCTGGTCGGCATTGTCCTGGCAGTGATCGTTGCTGGCGGCCTGCCGCTGATGTCGGTGGCGGGCGCCAAGGTCCTGATGCCGAATGTGCAGGGCTTCAACTACGACGCCGTGGTGGGTGGCATCGGCGGCCCGCTGGCCGTCGCGATGTTCTTCCTCTTCACGCTGGCCTCGGTGCCGTCTGCCTGCTTCTGCGCTTTCATCGCCGGCAACAGCTTCTCCACGATGATCCCCGGCGTGTCGCGGCTTGGTTCCACCATGGTCGGCATGACGGTCGCCATCATCCTCGCCGTCACGGGCGTGGCCGAGAATCTCATCGGCTTCTTCACGATCGTCGGAGCCAGTTTCGGCCCCATCTGCGGCGCCATGGCAGCCGACTACCTGCTGAGCGGCAAGAAGTGGAATGGCCCACGCGAGGGCATCAACTGGGCTGGCTACGGCGCCTGGGCCGTCGGCTTCCTGGTGGGCATCCTGCCCTTCCTGCCGGTTTCCGCCGAAATCAAGGAACTGGCTCAACCCGCCGTGGTTTACAGCTTTGTCACCGGATTTGTAGTTTACGTGATCCTCGCCAAAGCGGGCATGGAACCCAGAACCGTAGCGATGCCCAAATAGGGCGCCATACGGAAGATTCTGCCGCATGGCAATGACATCCACTCAAGCCCCGTGCTCTAAGTCACACAAAGCACGGGCTCTGAGTATGGCTAGCGACGTGCTGTGTCTTCAGCATGAGACCAACGACGAGTTACCTCATGCTTCCGGCGTGTGTACTTTCGCTGGCCCTTTGCCATACCGGCTGCGAACCGGTGACGCCTGACGCTCAGGCAGCCCGGATGACGACCCCGCCCCCGGCCAAGCCGATCCTCGGCATGGTGCCCGATGTCGTCATTCCGGCAGGTACTCAATTGAAGGTTCGCCTGGACCATGGCCTGTCCACATCGGGGAACCGCCCTGGCGATCGATTCACCGGCAGGCTCATCGGCGCAGTGGCTGCAGGCAAACAAACCGTACTCCCGGCCGGCACCTCCGTCGGCGGCCTGGTACGCCAAAGCGCGCCGTCCGGCCAACTGGAGAGCCGCGCGGTTCTCGCCGTAGCCATGGACCGGCTCCAGTTGGATGGCCGAACCTACGGGCTGACCACTAGCAGCATCATCCGCAGGAGTGAGGGCGTTGCAATGACCGGCGCGGGCACCGCGTTATCACGCCGGCGGCAGGTGGGTGTACCCGCCGAATCCGTGCTGACGTTCCGTTTGAACCAGCCCTTGGCCGTAAAGCGGCCTACCTAGAAACGGGAATTGCCCCTTGAGGCTGATAGGCGGTACTTGCTACGTTGGTTTGAGGCGAGTACCGCCAACAAATGGACTGGTTCAAACTCTCAAAGAAAGTCACCAAGGTCACCGACGAGGAAAAGCACGTCCGCACCGAGGGCCTGTGGGTCAAGTGCGACGGCTGCCGCCAGATCACGTGGCGCAAAGAGCTCGAAGAGACCATGCAGTGCTGCCCGAAGTGCGGGCACCACTTCCGCATTGACGCGCGGACGCGGCTGAAGTTCCTGCTCGACAACGGCGAGTGGCAGGATCACGATCCATCACTCTCCTCCACGGACCCTCTGGGCTTCGTCGATTCCAAGCCCTACAGCGTCCGCCTGGCCGCCACGCAGAAGGCGCTCGGGATGAAGGACGCCATCATTACGGCCACCGGAAAGATCCACGGCCGCCAGGTGCACGTCTGCTCTCTCGAGCTCAAGTTCATCGGCGGCTCCATGGGCTCGGTGATGGGCGAAAAGATCACCCGCATGGTGGAACGCTCGCTGGCGGACCGCAGCCCGCTGCTGATCGTCTCCGCTTCCGGCGGCGCGCGCATGCAGGAAGGCGCGGTCAGCCTGATGCAGCTCGCAAAAATCTCCGCTGTGCTCATGAAGTTGGATCGCGCCAAGGTCCCCTTCATCAGCATCATGACCGACCCCACCACCGGCGGCACCTCGGCCAGCTTTGCGATGCTCGGCGACCTCAACATCGCCGAACCCGGCGCGCTGATCGGTTTCGCCGGACCGCGCGTGATTGAGCAGACCATCCGCCAGAAGCTGCCCGAAGGCTTCCAGCGTTCCGAGTTCGTGCTGCAGCACGGCTTTCTGGACGCCGTCGTGAAGCGCGGGGAAATGCGCGACTTCATCAAACGATCTCTCGACTTCTTCTGCGGTCCGATGGCGGCATGAGACAGCTCGGCCTGCTCCTGATCCTAGCCGCCTGCGTCCAGGCTCAGCCGCAGTACGATCTCGTCATCCGCAATGCTCGAGTTATCGACGGCGCAGGCAACCCCTGGTTCCGCGCTGACATCGCGGTGAAGGGCGGCAGAATCAGCGCGATCGGCGCCCTTGGTCCAGTGGCCGCCACAC
>CAYVDY010000029.1:0-22926 GCA_964450255.1 uncultured Candidatus Solibacter sp.
GGGTGAAGGTGGGGTTCTTGCTGCAGGCTACGTGATTGGCCATGCTCACCACGGTTCCCGCCTCCACGGCGAGGATGTGCTGGTTGCCCTCATTGGATTCCGACACCTGTTGGAAATCGAGCGCGTAGCTTAAACGGTCCTGATGGGCAATCACCAGGCAGACCGCGCCGTCGCACGCGCCGCTCGAGTAGGCGAAACCGCCTTGCACCAGGCCGGCGAGACCGTAGTAGGGCAGACGCCAATTGGTGCCAGCGGGTGCCAGCCGGCCCGGCGTCGCGACTTCACGGGATAGGGGTGCTGGCTTGGCTGAGACCTCACCGGGAATCGACTGCGCGCGGCCGAGCCGCAGGGAGTGGCGATGCAGAGTTGAATCCCACAGGCCGGTTTCAAATGCCTCGGTTCCGCGCGGCGCCACTGTCATGTAGAGCAGCTCGGCGGAATCCGGCGACCATTCCAAGTACTCGTTCTTCAGGCGGCCGGAAGCGATCTCAGTGTTGCTTTGGGAGGCAAAGTCATAGATCGACACGCGGAACTGGCCCTCGGAGTCCAGCCACTGGTAGGCCACCATCTTTCCGTCCGGCGACCACGCGGCATGGTGCACTGCCACCTGTGTGACTGGTTTTTCGGAGCCCGTCTCGCGGTCCTGAATGTAGAGATCGAAAGTGGGGAAGCCGCGCTGGGCCTTCAGATAGAGGTAGAAGCGCGAATCGGGCGACAGCCCGAACGACTTATAGATCCCGCCGGTCTCCGCAGCCGGCTCCTGCGAATAGAGAGAAGATGGGACACCCGCCAGCAGCGCCAGCAGCGCAAACGTTTGGACGGTTCCTGGGCGGCGGGTAGGACGCCAGCAACGGGCGAACTGATTGCTCATGAGTGAGATACCGCGCCCGGCAACGCGGGCGAAGCGTTGCCGGACGCAATTCGTAATTGTACAGCATGGTCCGCCATCGCTTGCGTTTTTGAGTTACCCTCGGTGAATTGGCGGCAACAAGATGACAATACCGAGAACTCTCCCCTACTCAGCTTTATTGGTGGCCGTGCTGTCCGTGGCGATGGCCACTGCACAGGAGGCGGCACCGAAGCGGGCGCCTGATGTTCCATACGTGCCGACGACGGAGGAGGCCGTGCGGGCGATGCTGAAGCTCGCCGACGTGAAGAAGTCCGACATCGTCTACGATCTCGGCTGCGGCGATGGGCGAATCGTGATCGCGGCCGCGGCGGCAGTTGGCGCGCACGGGGTCGGCATCGATATCAACCCCGTGCGCATCAAGGAAGCCAACGAGAACGCCCAGAAAGCCGGCGTTCAGAAGCTCGTCCGTTTTGAGGAGAAGGACCTCTTCGAGGCCGACATCCACGAGGCGTCGGTGGTGACGCTCTTCCTCCGCAACAGCGTCAATCTGAATCTGCGGCCCAAACTGCTCAAGGAACTGAAGCCCGGTACGCGGATCGTCTCCAACACCTTCGACATGGGCGACTGGAAGCCCTTGAAGGAGATCAAGCTGGACGACGCCGACGACATGGACTCCTACCTGAGCCACAAGTTTTTCCTGTGGATCGTGCCGGAGCCGCAAGCGAAGTAACCCGCCTACCGCAGGCCGTGCTGCCGCATCTTCTGCCGCAGGAATACGGCGGACTCCGCTATGTCGCCCGGTCCTGTGACCGGATCCTGTCCATCCTCAATGGAAATCCAGCCCGAGAAATCGACGCTCTTCAGAATGGTGAAGATGCGGTCGAAATCGTTCAGCCCTCTACCCACGACGCCGTGCTGCAGGATGCCGGCGTAACCGCTGTTCGGATTGGCGTCGATGCGGAGCAGGTCGTCCAAAGTGCCGCCCTCAAAGTAGCGATCCGAGGCGTGCATGCTGACGACGCGATGCTTCACCGCCTCCAGCAGCACGATGGGGTCTTCGCCGGCGATCACTGAATTCGAGGGATCGAAGTTCACGCCGAAGTTGGGCGCGGGCCCGATGGCATCAAGGAGTTCCAGGAACACTTCGCGCTTCTGAGCAAACTCCGGGAAGCTCCAGAAGTTGTCTTTGTAGTGGTTCTCCAGGATCAGCGTGACGCCGTGGCGAACCGCGTCGGGCAGCAGTTCGTGGATGCATTCGGCCACCCAGCGAATCCCCTCCTCGCGCGAGACGTCCGGGCGGCGCTGGCCGGATAGCACCCGCAGATACTCCACGCCCAGCAGCGGGCAGGTGCGGATGGCGATCTTCTCCTGCTCCACTTCCTGCTTTCGCATCGCCGCGTCGCGCTGGGTAAAATCCGGCGAGTAGCACATCATCGGGATCGAACGGCCCTGATCCTCCACGCGGCGGCGAATCCGCTCCAGTTCGCGCGGGTCCTGCCAGGGGGTGAAGGGCCAATAGAATTCCAGGCCGTCGAGATCGAATCCGGTGGAGAGGTCGATCCACTGATCGAGGGTCATCTCGCCGGTGACGCAAAGCGCCTGCAGAAAGCACTTGGGGAATGCGGCTAGCGGCATGTGACGATAGTACAGCTACCGCCGTCATACGCGCGCGGGACAGGGCGGCCGCATCGTTGATAGACTCGTTTGCAATCCTTATGAGCAATCAGAAAAAGAGCATGTTCATCACGCCCGAGGGGCAGAACGTCACCTTCACATTCATCCTGGTCACTTCGCTTTTTCTCCTTTGGGGCTTCTGCAACGGGATGATCGACGTGATGGACAAGCACTTCCAGGACGAACTGGGGTTGACCAAGTCGCAATCGGCCTGGGTCCAGTTTGCGCACTATCTCGGCTATTTCCTGATGTCGGTGCCTGCCGGATGGCTAGCAACCAAGCTTGGATACAAGGGCGGCATCATCACAGGCTTGCTGATTGTGGCGGCAGGCGGATTCTGGTTTATCCCTGCGACTCACATCAATGACATGGTCCACAGCGGCCAAGTCTCCCCCAACATGGCATTTGTGGCGTTCCTCTTCGGCGTCTGCGTCATCGCCACTGGCCTGACGTTCCTGGAGACCATCGCCAACCCCTACACGACGGTGCTGGGCGATCCACGGTATGCCGCTACGCGCATCAATCTCGCGCAGTCCACCAACGGCATCGGCTGGATCTTTGGACCGATCGTCGGCAGCATGTACTTCTACTCGAAGAACGCGCAGGGTCAGAGCACGGGCAGCGAAACGCTTTATATCCCTTACGCCGGCATCGCAGTAGGTGTCCTGATCCTGGCTGTCATTTTCTACTTCTCGAACATCCCGGACATCAAAGCCGAAGATGACTATCACCTGGACGACTCCACGCCCGGCGTCTCCAAGTCGATCTGGTCTCACCCGCACTTCGTGATGGCCGTGGCAGCGCAGTTTGTTTACGTCGCGGCGCAAGCCGGCATCTTCAGCTTCTTCATCAACTACCTGACCGCCGACGTGCCCGCCATTCCGGCCGCGTGGAACACAGGGATGACTCAGCTTTCGGCCAACGCGGGCATTCTCAGCGACTGGCTGAGCGGATGGTTTGAGACCAACAAGAGCGGCGTACTGGCCATCAGCGACAAGGGCGCGGCGAATCTGGCGTCTCTCGGGTTTATGCTGTTCCTGGCCGGCCGTTTCTCCGGCGCCGGGCTGTTGAAAAAGTACTCTGCCCACAAGATTCTCTACTACTACGCACTGGCCAATGTGGTGGCCACGCTGCTTGTATTCCTGAAGCTGGGCTGGCTCTCGGTGGCCTGCGTCTTCATGAGCTTCTTCTTCATGTCCATCATGTTCCCGACAATTTTTGCTCTCGGCATCTTCGGCCTCGGCGCGAGAGCCAAGAAGGCATCGTCCTATATCGTGATGGCCATCATGGGCGGTGCAGTGCTGCCGAAAGCCATGGGTGCGATTGCAGACAGTTATGACATGTCCCGCGGTTTCATCGTGCCGATGATCTGCTTCGCCTTGGTGGCGTTGTACGGCTACAAGTGGCCGAAACTGGCCAACGCGGACTCGCTGCATTCGGTGAGGACCACAGGCGGGCACTGACGCGTGTAACCTAATGGGACTTCCTCCCATCGAAGGGAGTGATGAACCTATCCGATTCCCTCCTCGGTGCCGTCGCGGTCCTACTGATTGCCGCGCCGGTTCTGGACGCGCAGGTTGCCGGCCGCGCGCACCGGCTCGGCCCGATTGACCGGCTGACTCGCGGCCAGGAGGTCTCCGTGGAGACAACTCCGCCCAGCGAAGAGAAGTTTTCGTTCGTCTGGGGCACGGAGTCCGACTCCGGCATGCTGGTGATACCGACACTGACGCCGCCGGGGCGGTACGACGTGACCCTCCGCTGGCAGAATCAGCGCCAAACTCAAACGCTGTCCGTGAATGTCGAAGCGCCGCCGGCGCTGGATGTGACTGGCGCCGCTCCGGTAGTGTTGCTCAATGGCTTTCAGTTCAGCGACAGTCTGGCCGACCTGATCCGCTACGGAACGTGTCCGGTGTCTGAGTCTACACCGCGATCGCGAAACAGCTTCGGTGAGATGGAGCCGCTGCTGCGGGCCGAGGGCTTCCCCGTTCTGTTCTTCGACAACTGCGTGGAGTGCCGCGGCGGCTCGATTGAGGATTGCGGTCAGGCGCTCGGACGATTCCTGGCGAAGTACCCCACGACCGACGGGCAACCGCTGGAACAGGCCGACCTGATCGGCCACAGCATGGGCGGCCTGATCGCGCGGTCCTATCTCGCCGGTAAGCAGCGAGATGGCGGATTCACGCCGCCGGACCCGCACCGAGTCCGCAAGCTGGTCCTGGTGGCGACGCCGAACTTCGGCTCCTACCGGTCTCTGAATCTGCCATTTGTGTCGCCGCAACTGCCGCAAATGGTGCCTGGAAGCGACTTTTTGTACGATTTGGGCACGTGGAAGGGCGGAAAAGACGACTTTCGTGGAGTCGACGCGCTGGCCTTGACCGGCAACGCCTGCGGCTTTGAGGGTGAGGAGAACGCCGCGGACGGACTGGTCTCACTGATGAGTGCGTCCATCGGTTTCGCCCGCGGCCCCGAGCGGACTCGCATCCTGCCCTATCGCCACACGGATTCGCCCACCGTGCTCTGCTCAGCGCCCCGGCAGATGGCGAACGTCGACGGGCCGGAACACCTGACCGCGCGCGCGGTTATATCTTTCCTTGAGGACGGAGAGGAGTGGCAAAGCATCGGCACGACTCCGGCTGAGGAGAACGTGCTGCTGCGCCTGGGCGCCGCGATTCTGGAGCCGCGTCCCGGCACCACGCGACTGATATCGGGTGCCGGTGTCGAGTGGCGCAAATCGCCGTCGGGGCGATTCTTCCATACCGGCAAGCATCCGGCGGAATTGACGGACATCTGGAGCGAAGGCCCGGACGGTTGGACCCGCGACGAAGCGCGGATCATCGGCGGCTTCACTCAGACGCTGAGCCTTATTCCCCCTGAATCGCCTGGTCCGCAATCAGAACGGCCGGCCGCACCAGCGCCACGTCGTGGACGCGAATAAGGTGCGCGCCGCGCAGGACCGCCATGGTGACAGCGGCGATGGTGGTGGTATCGCTGGGATCGACGGCGACGGCTGAGTTGAACGGCTTGCCTGACGGGCTGACCTGAATGGGCAGGTGGTACTGATTGAAGGCGTCGAGGCCGACGAGGATCTCCGTGTTGGCCTCCTTGCGCTTGCCGATGCCGAGCCCTGGATCGACGACGAGCCGCTCGCGGAGGACGCCCGCGCGGCCGGCGCGGTTGAGGGCGGCGTTCATTTCCGCGGCGATCATGCCGACCGGGTCCTTGAACGATTGCAGCTTCGCCCAGGTTTCGGGCGTACCACGCATGTGCTGCATGATGAAGCCGACGTCGTGCTGCATGACGACGCGCGCGAGATCCGGCTCCAGCGTGAGGCCAGTGGAGTCCTTGATGACGCTGGCGCCGTGTTCGATGGCCTTCTCGGCGACGGAAGGCTTGTAGGTCTCGACGATGATCGGGATGGCGATCTTACCCTTGAGCCGCTTGAGCACCGGGATGAGGCGGCGCAGTTCTTCGGCTTCCTGGACGCGCTTGGAGCCCTGCCGGAGGCTTTCCGCGCCGAACTCGATGAAATCGGCTCCCGCATCGATGAGCTCCATGGCGCGGACGAACGCGCGGTCCGGGTCTTCGTACTTACCGCCATCCATCACGGAATCGGGCGTGACGTTGATGGCCCCCACGATGAAGGTGCGTTCCCCCAGGTGGTAGATCTCGTTCTTAATTTTCCAATCGACTTTTTTGCGCGACATGAGGCTACTACCATGTTAAGCGGCTTGGGTAGTGGCGAGGCGGATTTGTTGGAGACGCCCGAGATGATCGAAGTTGCTCAGTTTTAGGTTTTGCTGGACGATAAGCTACATGGACGTGTTCACCGCGGATCGCCGCAGTGCAGTGATGCGTAGCGTAAAGGGCAAGGACACCCAGCCTGAGCTGGAGGTCCGAAAGCTGGCTCACTCTCTCGGCTTCCGATTTCGGCTCCACCGAAAGGACCTTCCGGGACGACCCGACTTGGTGTTCCCGAGGCTAAAGGTAGCGATCTTCGTGCATGGGTGCTTTTGGCACCAGCATGACTGCCCGGCGGCGGCTCGGCCTGCGTCCAGGAGGGAGTATTGGGACACGAAGCTGGACGGCAACATTTATCGCGACAAAAAGAACGCCCGGCTCCTACACAGCTTGGGTTGGCGTATTCTGGTGATCTGGGAGTGTCAGATCAAGAATCGGAGCCGACTGGCCAGCCGATTGAATCGCTTCTTACGGAAACAGGAATGACCACGACTAACACCTTCTACGAGTTCTTCGCCGGGGGCGGAATGGCGAGGCTGGGATTGGGCCGGAAGTGGGCGTGTCTTTTCGCAAATGAATGGTGCGAGAAGAAGGCAGCCGCTTATACTGCCCATTTTGGGAAGGGTTCGCCCAAGGCGTGCGATGAGTTGAAGGTCCGGGACGTGGCCGGGTTGAGCGCGAAAGAACTGCCTGGGCAACCGGATCTGATCTGGGCGTCGTTTCCCTGTCAGGATCTGTCCCTCGCCGGGGCCGGCGCCGGTCTACTGGGCACTCGTAGCGGCACATTCAAGCCGTTCTGGAAGCTTGTGTCATCGCTTATCGATGAGGGAAGGGGCCCGAGTTTGATTGTTCTCGAGAATGTGGGGGGCACACTAACTTCGCATGGCGGCAAGGATTTTTCGCACATCATGGGCTGCCTGTCGGAAGGCGGTTATCGTGCTGGAGCGATGATGATTGATGCGCTCCGGTTCGTTCCCCAATCCCGCCCGCGGCTGTTCTTTGTGGCAGTCCGCAGCGACATGAATCCCCCCAAGGGATCGTCCCTTCCTTTCCCTAGCCCTGCATGGCATTCTGCTTCGTTGCAAGAGGCGTATGGCAACCTGAACGCCAAACAGAA
This sequence comes from uncultured Candidatus Solibacter sp., assembly GCA_964450255.1. Taxonomy (GTDB): domain Bacteria; phylum Acidobacteriota; class Terriglobia; order Bryobacterales; family Bryobacteraceae; genus Paludibaculum. The sequence continues at coordinate 7,380 of CAYVDY010000029.1, forward strand.
GTCGGCTTGGATCTGGTGGTCGATGCCGGAACCGGAGTCCCAGCGCGCAACCCTGACGGACTTGCTGGAAGATCAGCCACACGGCGTCAAGTGGCACACGGAGGCTCAAACCAAGAAACTCGTGGCGATGATGTCCGATCGAAATCGCCTCAAACTGAGGTTGGCGCAGGAGGAAGATCGCCCTATCGCCGGAACGATCTATAAGAGAACCCGCCCAGACAGAAAGACCGGCGAAAAGGTGCAACGGGCGGAAGTACGCTTCGATGGAATCGCCGGCTGTCTACGCACCCCCGCTGGAGGATCGAGCCGCCAGATCGTATTGCTGGTTAACGGCGACTCGGTGCGCTCGAGGCTTCTTTCGCCGCGAGAACTGGCCCGCCTGATGGGTGTGCCGGAAAAGTATCCGCTTCCGGACAACTACAACGAGGCGTACCATCTGTTTGGTGACGGCTTGGCCGTTCCGGTAGTGTCTTGGCTGTCTGAGCAACTATTGATCCCCCTTGCGGCGAAAACGAAGAAACGCGAAGTGGCGGCATAATGCCGCGTAAAAGGGACCGGGCGATTACTCCTTGCAGGCGCGAGTATGCCGTGGAGAAGGCAGTGGACTCCTATGCCGCCGAATTGAAAAAGCATGCTGCTTCGATCGGGAACCATGGACTGCCAGAGAAGGAATTCTGGAGGAGCGGGATCTTCCGGGGTGCGATCGAAAAATTGCGCGGCGAGCAGGCCGCCTCTATGGCCGAGAAGCGCGCATTCGTTTCCGACGTCCTGGACTGGATGAAGTCGGAGGGTCGGATTACGTCTTGGTTCGCGGCGGGAGGAACGGACCGCCACGACTACGAGGTGACACTGGCTGGCGGCACAGTTTGCGGCATTGAGGCCAAAGGCTGCATGGACGGCAACAACACAAACATCTTTCAGCGGCCCCGCAATGCGGACGAATTCGTTATCTGGTCGCTCTGCCAGAACCCTGGTGCGGATCCAAGGCACAATGCGTGGTCGGGCATTCACACGCGGTTGAGCGCAGAGATCGTCCACGGAGGCGAAGTTGTGGATGGGCTCATCATTTGGGACGACCTCTGTGGCAGCATTGGCCGTCCGTGCCCTCGCACGAGCGAAAACAAGAGCCGGCTTACAAGAATCGGCGAACGGTTTGTCCCGCCGCCGTGTATCTATCTGTTTCCAAGAACCGTCCCGGACCCCAGGAACAACATCAAGCCGAAGGTCCACAAGTTAGAGAATGTGAAGTTCCTGAAGGCGCTCCATGACGCATTTCAATGCCGGGCGGAGGACGTGACCGAGGTGGAGATCGAAGCAGGACTTGTCGGGACGAGCACAGCGCGGCGAACGAAGTTGATTCGGGATGGTCAGGTAGTTGCGGAATCTGCGATGACAGCGATTAAGCGAGCGAAGTAGACTCACTCATACCTCAAACACACAATCGGGTCCAACTGCGCGGCGCGGTTTGCCGGCCAGTAGCCGAAGAACAGGCCGACAGCCGCGGAAAGGCCCACGCCCATGGCGGCCCAGAAGACCGACACCTCGGCCGGGATGCTCGGGACCAGCGTGCGGACCAGCCATGCCATGACGAAGCCGCCGATCACACCGATCAACCCGCCCGCCATGGTCAGCGTCACCGCCTCCAGCAGGAATTGCACGCGGATGTCGGACTGGCGCGCGCCGATCGCCTTGCGGATGCCGATCTCGCGGGTGCGCTCCGTCACCGAGATCAGCATGATGTTCATCACGCCGATACCGCCCACCAGGAGCCCGATGGAACTGATCACCGACGTCAGGATCACGATGGCGCCCGTGAGCTGGTTCCAGAGGTTCGTCAGGAAGTCCGAGCTGAAGATCTCGAAATCGTTCTCGGCGCTGTGCGGCACCTTGCGAATGCGGCGGAGCGCCTCCACCACGTCGTCCATGGCAACGTCGGAGGTCACATCCCGTTGCGCTGTGAAGGCGATGAAGACTTCCTTGCTGTTGGGATTGTGCTTGCGGAATGTGGAGAGCGGCATGATGGCGAACTGATCGACGCCGGGACCGCCGAACAGGCCCTCGTCGTGGGCGAAGACGCCGATCACCTCGTAGGGCGCGCCATTGATCATGACGAACTTACCGAGGGGCGTGGCGCGTTTGAAGAGTGAATCGGCGATAGCCTGACCGAGTACGACGACCGGCGCGGCGCGGTCCACCTCACCCTGGTGGAAGAAGCGGCCGAGCTCGACTTCGAACATCGGGATCACTTCGCAATAGTCGGCGCTGGTGCCGCGCACGATGACGCGCTCCACGCGTTCCCCGGCGAACCGCACTTCGTTTGTCTCGCCGAAGAACGACGCGCGCGTGCCCAGCGCGGAGATCTTGTCCACGGTCCGCACGAGCCCACGGATCTTTTCGGCATCCTCGAACTCCAGCTTGCGGCGGATGCGGATCTTCTCCGGGACTCGGTTAGGATCGGTGCCGAAGGGGAAGCGCGCGATGAAGTACGTGCGCGAGCCCATGCGCTCCACCTTGTTGGCGATGAAGCGATTGAGGCCGCCGATGATGGCGGCGACGCTGATGACGCTGGTCACGCCGATCACCACTCCGAGCAGTGTGAGCATGCTGCGGACCTTATGGGCGCGCAGCGTGTCGAGGGAGACCAGCAGGTTTTCACGGAATTCGGCGCGGGTCATTGGTTACTCCGCCCTCAATGCTTCGACGGGATCGAGCTTGGCAGCCCGCGAAGCCGGGTAGATGCCAAAGAAGAGGCCTATGGCCGAGCTCATGATTATGCCCATAGCCGCGACGCCGGTCTGCACCGAGGCGGGGAACGACGTGAAGCGGTTGAGCAGTGCGGCGCAGAGGAAGCCTAGAGCGATGCCGAGAATGCCGCCAACCAGGCATTGCAGGACGCTCTCGGTAAGGAACTGGCGCAGGATATCGACGCCCGTGGCCCCGACCGCGCGGCGGATGCCGATCTCCTTTGTACGCTCGGTGACGCTCACCAGCATCACGTTCATAATGACGATGCCGCCGACGAGCGCGGAGATGGAACTGACGAGGATGAAGACGGCGAAGAACGCGCCGCTGATCTGCTGCCAGAGCTGGATGTAGCTGTCTTTGGTGCCGATGAAAAAGTCCTCTTCCTGGGTGGGCCCGATGTGGCGGCGGGCACGGAGGAGGAGACGCGCCTGATCCATCGCGCGGTCGAAGCCGGCGGGATCGTTCGGCACCTTGACATTAATGGTGAGCGAGTAGCGGGCGCCCTTCAATTGCAGGAACGAATTCAATGGGACGACGGCGAAGTTGTCGGCGTCCTGGCCCAGCACGCTGCCCGTCTTTTCGTAGAGACCGATAACGGTGTACTCCTGGCCTGACAGTTTCACGGTGCGGCCTGTGGGGTCCTGGCCGGGAAAGAACCGGTCGCGGAGCGTGGTGCCGATCAGACAGACGCGCACGGCGCGCTGATCCTCGATCTCCGTGAAGTAGCGGCCGAGTTCGATAGTGCGGGACTCGATCTCGCCCATGCTGGCGGTCTGGCCGTTGAAGCTGACGTCCTGGAGTTCCTGCTGCCCGAAGTTCGCGCGGACCTGCGCGCTGCCGGAGGCGCCCATCACTTTGCACTCTGTGCACCCATCTCGGAGCGCGGCGTAGTCGTCCGTGTGGATGCGCTTGTAGCGCAGCGCCTTGAGGACGATCTCAAAATCAGTAACGGCGAATGGCGTGCGCGCCAATTGAAAGACATCTGAGCCGAGATTGGCGATTTTTGTTTCGACGTAGACGTTGGCGCCCTGAACGATGGTGACCACGGTGATGAGCGTGGCCACCCCCATGGTGAGGCCGAGCACCGTGAGCACACTACGCAGACGGTGGGACGTAATGGCGTCCACACTGAGGCCCAGGGTGTCTCGCGGCGAGAGCATATTGTCAGACGCTGACGCGCGCCCACTTCTTCCCGGCGCGCAGAATGTGCTCACCGGGTTCGAGTTTCTGCGAGGGAGACTTGACCACCGTTTGGTTCACAGAGACGGCGCCGGCCTTGATGAGACGGTCGGCTTCGGAGCCGGAGGGCGCCAGGCCGGTCTGAAGCAGGCACTGTTTCAGACGCGGATCGGCGGCTGCGGTGAGGGGCAGGTCCTCGGGCGCCTGGCCCTGGCTGACATCGTGGAGCCATTGATCGCGGGCGGCCTGGGCCTGATCGGCCGGATGGAAATCTGCCACGATGCGGCGGGCGAGATCGAGCTTGATGTCGCGCGGGTTCTGACCGCTGTTCTTCAATTCGCGAATCTGCGGGATGGTGAGATCGGTGAGCAGCTCGAAATAGCGCCACATGAGATCGTCGGAGATGGTCATCAGTTTCTTGACCATCACAGCGGGCTCCTCGTTGATGCCGACGTAGTTGCCCTTGGACTTCGACATCTTCTCGACGCCATCGAGGCCTTCCAGCAGCGGCACGGTGGCGACGATCTGCGCGGGTTGGCCGTAGTCGCGCTGGAGTTCGCGGCCCACCAGGAGATTGAATTTCTGATCGGTACCGCCGAGCTCGACGTCGCATTCCAGGGCGACGGAGTCGTAGCCCTGCGCGAGCGGATAGAGCAGTTCGTGGACAGAGATCGGCGTACCGGCGGCGTAGCGCTTGGAGAAGTCGTCGCGCTCGAGAATACGGGCCACGGTGTACTTGGAAGTCAGGCGGATCATGTCCTCGTAGCGGAGAGAGCCGAGCCAATCGTAGTTGAAGCGGACTTCAGTCTTGGCGGGATCGAGGATCTTGAAGACCTGCGCCTTGTAGGTTTCGGCGTTGGCGTTGATGTCGTCGCGAGTCATGGGCGGGCGCAGAGTGTTGCGGCCCGTGGGATCGCCGATCAGGCCGGTGGCGTCGCCAATCAGGAAAATGACGGTGTGGCCCAGGTCCTGAAAGTGCTTCATTTTGCGCAGCAGGACGGTATGGCCCAGGTGGAGATCGGGCGCGGTAGGATCGAAGCCGGCCTTGACGCGAATTGGCTTGCCGGCCTTGGCCGCGGCGGTGAGGCGGTCCTTCAGATCCTCCTCGCGGATGATCTCGGCGAAGCCCTTCTTCAGGTAGGCGAGTTGTTCGTCAACGGGGAGAAAAGACACCTCTTCATTGTATGGGGGCGTGATGGTTGACGGGTCCACAACCGTGGCCGAGGCCGGGATTTGTGCGGATCGCTTCCGTGATGAACGCTTTGGCTTTCGCTACCGACTCCGGCATGGCGAGGCCCAGAGCCAGGCACGCGGTGATGGCGGCAGAGTAGGTGCAGCCCGTGCCGTGGGTGTGGACGGTGTCGATGCGGGGGCCCTCGTATTCGTGGAATTCGCTGTTATGGAGGAGAATATCGCGGGCGACGCCTTCCAGGTGGCCGCCCTTGATAAGAATCGACGCACCGGTGGCGCCGTGCAGGCGGCGGGCGGCCTCGCGCATGGCGGCCGGCGTGGTCACTTCGAGACCGGTCAGCGCGGAGGCCTCGTGCAGATTCGGTGTGATGAGCGTGGCGCGGGGCAGCAACTGAGCGGCGAGCGCGTGGCGGGCCTGTTCGGCGATCAACGGCGCGCCGTGCTTGGAGATCATGACGGGATCGACGATCAGGGGGAACGGAAAGGTCGCGGCGAGGTGGGCGACGGCCTCCACAAGCGCGGGATCGCCGAGCGCGCCGGTCTTGGCGGCATGGGGCGGGATGTCGTCGAGCACGGCCTGGATCTGCGCGATGACGAGATCCGGCTTCAGGCACTCGACGGCGAAGACGTTCTGCGTGTTCTGCACTGTGATGAGCGTGATGGCGGCCTCGCCATAGACGCCGAATTGATGGAACGTCTTGAGGTCGGCCTGGATGCCGGCGCCGCCGCTGGGGTCGGAGCCGGCGATGGTGAGTGCGATGGGCTTCACACGATCAGTGTCACTCAAGTCTGAGGCGGCCCGTTTGGACGGCGCCCTGCGCGCTGGTGATTTCCACCTCCACACCGTCGAGTTCCGAAGCGCTGCCGGAAAGCGGGAATCGGGCACGAAGCTGAAACGCGCCGCCGGGATTCTGGCCGAAGTAGTCGCGGAACTGTCCGGCGACGTCGGCCTCCATGCGTCCGGGGGAGGCCATCTGGCCGGATTTCAGGTACCAGGTGAAGGCCACCTTGGAGACGGATCGCCTGTTGTCGTAACCGGTGAGGACAACCTCCGGCACACTGCTGGCGCGCGCGGCGGTCAGCGTAAGCGGCCGTTCCGGCAGGGTGAACCGGACCTCGGCGGATGCCGCACCGATGGTTGCCTGGACGGTGACAGAGCCGGCTGTGGTGCCGGTCTGGAACGTGACCTCCAGCTCACTGGCGCCTTCGGCAAACCGAAGTGGGACCGTACGGATGAGCTGCGGCAGAAAGGCGATTGCCGGTTCATCCGGCTGGCCCGGCCGCGGCGTGAAGACCAGCGTAGCGGAGCCTAAGACGATCGCCCGGGCCGGTTCGGAAAGGCGAATGGTCACTTTCTGCTGCGTAGCCGGTTCCAGGCTGGCGGGCGGCGTGGCGATGGACGGGCGCGGCAGGACAAACTCGGTAGCCGTGGCGCGGAGATTGAAGCGGCGGGTGTCGACGGTGAGCACGGCGGTTGCCGTGGACGCCAGATCGGAAGTGAACAGGACTTCGGAGATCGCCGGATCGCCTGTGGGCGCCAGCATGAAGTTGGCTCCCGTGAGCGTGGCAGCAGTCGCCGGAGTCACCCTGAGACGCCGCTTGAGGGTGGCACGGCGCTCGACTGATCCGAGATCCACGGTGTCGCCAGTGGCAAGCGTTCGCCAGCCTGCAGGGTCCTCCAGTTCGACCGTCGGGCCGGCGGCCGAGCTTCCCCGCAGGGCGACGCGCAGATCGTTGACGGCCAGCGTGGCGGCGTAGTCACCCACTTGTGTGGGAGAGAAGCGAATGGAAAAGTCAGCAAAGCCGGCGGGAGCGAGGACGTGCGGCGGGAAGAACTGGTTCACGATCCGAAATGCACTTACCTCGACGGACAGCCGCGAAATCGTGACAGCAGCACCGCCCGGATTGCGCAGGCGGAAGCGGGCATCGGAGGTGTCGCCGGGTGCGGTGGGCGGGAGTGTAAAGGTATCGGTGACAAGGGTCTCGGCGCCATCGGAATTGCGGAAGAAGAGCTGAAAGAGCGGCGGATCGGCCATTGGCAGAGCAAACGCCTCCCCACCCGGGCGCCATGCCAGCAGCGAATCTCCGTCCCGCCGCAGGAACAGGTCCGCAGCGATCTGCTCCGGCGCCGGATCCACTTCCCGCACCTGGAGCACGCTCAGCTCCTGCGCCGTCGGGTCCCATCGCGCCGACACCCCTGCCTCCGGAAAGTGAACCTCAGCCAGCCCGCCAGCCGGATCGAAAACAGCCTGTGCGGACCCTCTCGGCGCGGTTACGGCAGCCCAATCCCCGCCATCCACGCGGACGTGCAGTGAGTCCGCCGTCTTGTACCAGAGCGTCTTGCCGGAGTATCCGGCCGAGAGAACACCCTCGGGAACGACGATCGGCGCGGTCCATGCGCCCTCAACCCCCTGCAAGGCACGCAGCGCGCCCTGAGCGTCGCGGAAGTAGCCGCCGACAGGTACCTCCTGCGCGCAGCAGAGGACTGTCACGAAAGCCAACAGGGAGATACGCTTCATCACGGCCTCCCTATCGTGATTGTCGGCGCTCCGAGTGAGGGCGGGATGATTAGTGCCGGGGGTGGCACATAGACGCCGGGCACCGTCGCCGTCGCGGACCCACCGCCTCCCGCCAATGCCAATCCCGCGCCGGCGCCGCCTGCCACCAGCGCCAGAATCAGCCACTTGCGGCTCGAGGAAGGACCACGGACCGACGTAGAATCCCGGTCGGCTCGGGATGGCGCCAGCGTAGCGCTGATCTCAATCGGCACAGCCGCCTCGGCCCGCCGATCCCCGCTGGTGGCGATGACGCGCACCTCCAGCCGTCCGGGCGTGTCGTTCCAGCGGACGCCGTGGATGTATGCCTCGCCCTTGGGTCCCGTGAGCAACGATTCGGACCGCAAACCGCTTGGGAAGAGCCCGGACGGCCCTTCGGCCGGCAGCCGGAAGGTCACCGTGGCGTTGGGGATCGGCTGATCGCCACTGCCCGTCACCTTCACCGTGATCCTACGGGACGAAGCCGAGTTTCTGGGCACCACGGCATCCTCGCCCTCGGTCACTTGAATCCGCAGCGAGTCACCGCTCTGGGCCGAAGCCGGGAACGGCAGCAGCGCCAGCATCGCGGCGCACGAATAAACGAATCGCATGATTCCCTCGTGAGGCAGAGGGAGAGCCCGTCTAGAACTGGAGCAGGACTACGGTGACGTTGTCCGGGCCGCCGGCGTTCTTTGCTGCCTCAATGAGTAAGTGGCAGCGCTCGTCCAAAGTTATCACCTTGGAGAGAATATTTTCGATGATCTCCGGCGCAACGGGCCCGTGCAGGCCATCCGACGAGAGCAGCAGCAGGCTGCCGGCCGGAGGCTGGATGGAAACCACCTGGACGCGAAGGGTCTGGCCGATCCCGACCGCCATCGTCAGTACATGCCGCATCGGGTGGCATTTAAGGCGATCCTCCGAGAGACCCAGCGGCCGGCCGACCTCGTTCACCCATGTCTGATCCGCGGTCACCAGCGACAAATCGCCCTCGTGAAACAACCACGCCCGCGAGTCGCCCACATTGGCGACTAGAAACTGTCCTGGCAAATCCAGCGCGCACACCATGGTGGTGCCCATACCTTCGAACTCGGGGTTGGAGGAAGCCAGATCGTACACAGCGCGCGACGCCTGCTGAAAGGCGTGAGTGAGCGTGGCTTCATCGTAGACCTGTCCAGCCGAGACAGATTCACGCAGAAGACCCACAGCCAGGTGGGAGGCGATTTCACCGGCTTTGGCGCCACCCATGCCGTCGGCGACGACATAGAGACCAATGGCCGGCTCAACCAGGAAGTTATCCTCGTTGTTCTTGCGAACACAGCCTACGTCGGAGAGTCCAGAGGAAGCACGCACAGATTACTGAATTATAGTGCGGTGGAGACCGCTTTGGGGCCGACTCGCCAGCGCGTCCCGTCTGGAGGGTGCGTCAACTGCAGAAGTTCGTTCAATGCGTAGCGAATATGTCTGCGAATCGCGGCGTCTGCAACATCAACGTCGCCCGAGCAGATCGCTTCGGCGAGGTCGGAATGATAGTGGTCCGGCAGCGGGTGGACTTGCGCGGCCGTGTCGGAAAGCCAGTTGAACAACAGGTCCTGTTCGCGCTCAATGGCGGAGCGGAGCAATTCGGAATCGGCGATCTCGGCGATGCGCAGATGAAACTTGAGGTGGAACGCACGGATTGATGGCGCGTTGGAAACAGCGTACATCCGATCCAGTTGCTTGGCCATGCGCATGATCTCTGCGCGGTCGCGGGCCGTCGCCTTCTCCACGAACAACCGAACCGCCTGGCTTTCCAGCGCTTCCCGCAGAACATAGCGGTCCCGAATCTCCTCGCGCGAAGGCGTGCGGACCCGCGTCCCGACACGTGGCCGGGATTCCAGCAAGCCCTCGTTAACGAGTTTCTGAAGCGCCTCTGCCACGGGCAGCAGGCTCATGCCGAACTCTTCCGCCAACCTGCGGCGGGAGAGCACTGCCCCGGGCGGATACTCTGCGCCGAGAATCCGCTCGCGGACCTGACGATAGGCCTTCTGGGCTAGCGTGTGATCCTGGCGAGCGGTTTTCCCGGTCATTCTCTTACCTGCCCGCTATTTGATCAGGAAGGGCCACTTCCAGATCATGTGATAGCCGTATTTGACGGTGGCGAACCAAAGGAACGCGGCGATTGCGACTGTCAGGATCGCCAGGCCCGCAAAGACCTTAGCCCAGGGGAACTTACCGCCCTCGCGGTTCAGCACCAGCAGGTAGCTGGCGAGTACACCAACAAAGTACAGCAGAACCATGGGCGCGGCGAAGATGGTGAGGTTCACCACGTCCGGCGTGGGCGTGATGATCGCGGCCGCGATGACGATCAGAATAATGGCGTAGCGCGAGTTCGCCAGCAGGAAACGGGGCGAGGCGATGCGCAGCAGCGTCAGGAAGAAGATCAGTACCGGCAGCTCAAATACGAGAGCCACACCGAGGATCACGTTGACGAAAAGATCGAAGTACTCCGTGATGGAGATCATCGGCCGCACTCCGATGTTGGAGCCGATGCCCAACAGGAATACCAGGCCGAAACGGAAGGCGACAAAGTAAGCGAAGGCGCCACCGGCGATGAAGAGGCCAGCGGTGCACATGATGAAGGGCACGGCCAATCGCCGCTCTTTTTTGTAAAGCCCCGGAGCGATGAACGACCACACCTGAAAGATCACCCACGGGGACGCAAGGAAGAGGCCGGCCAGAATGGGCAGGCGTACCCAGATGATACCGAACGCTTCAGTGGGCGTGATCTGGGCCAGTTCCGGAGGATAGCCCAGTTGCGTCAGCGCGGAGGCCGCGGGTGCGCGTACTGCGTTCCAGAGCGAATCGGTGAAGAAGATACATGCGCCAAATGCGACGCCAAGGCCGGCAAGCGCCCGGATGAGGCGCATCCGCAACTCTTCGAGATGCCCCATGAACGACATGCGGAGCATGCCGTCGTCATCATCATCCGGCTCTTCTACCTTGGGCACACTGATGGCGGGCGGTTCGGGCGGAGGCGTGGTGGCAACCGCGGTGGTCTCGGGCTCAACCGGCAACTCACCGGTATTGGGACCGTCTTCGGCGGCATAAGGGTCGCCCAACGCTTCTGGCGTCAGGCGACCTTCATGCTCCGGATCGAGGTCGGGGCGTGGATCCTTTGGATCGTTTGTGTTCTCCGGCATCTGAGGTACTGCGTGTTCCTGATCTCGAACCGGTGAGCTAGCGCGTGGCCGTGGGCTCTGTCGGCGTGCCGGATGACGGCGTGCCAACGGACTCGGTGGCGGCGCTGGTGGGCACCGCGCCTTCAGCGGCTACGGGTTGGATGCTAGCTTCGGCCAACTGGGTGTCGGCCATGCCGGTGCTGTCAGCGCCCTGAGTTGCGGGATCGCTTACCGTCGAAGAATCAGTGGTCGACGTGGTGGAAGAGTCATACGAATCCGGGTAGCCATAGGCGCCGTAGTCATATGAGGAATCGTAGTTGTAGGAGCTGGAATCACTGTTGTAGTCGCTGGTGACCTGAGTCAGAGATTCGGCTTCCTTCTTAATGTCCTGCGTTTCGCGCTCCAGGTTGGCCATCTCACGATGCCAGGTATCCTTCAGATCGTTGGAATGCCGGCGGAACTCGTTGATGGCCTTGGCAATGTTCTTGCCAACCTCGGGCAGTTTCTTCGGCCCGAACAGCAGGAGTACCAACACGAAAATGACAAGGGTCTCTTGCCAGCCTAGCGGACCCATCTGGGAACTCCTTCTTCAATTAGCTATTCCGATCATAGCGAACCCACGGGAAGCGTCTCAAGCGGCAGGAGGTGAAGCGCCGCCGCTACTTCTCGAAGGTGATCTTGGATTCGGCGCCGAACCGACGGTAGCCAGTGTAACGGATATTGAACTTCATGCGCAGCGGACCAGTCCGGAACGGCAGAATATCATCGGCATACGTCCGCACCGGAAAGTAGAGATCGTCGATCTTCGCGCGCAGCGTGGTGAAGCGCGGGAAGAGATTCTCCCGGCCGTTGGAGTAGATGGGCGGCACCGCCTGACCGTGCGTGCGAATGATGGCGAGAGATTCCTTCTCCACCCAGGCGAGGCCCTCGAACATCCGCATCCCTTGCAGAATCTGGCGCGGCTGAATATCCAGCACCCAGCACTCGACGCCATCGATCCGCTCGTCGCCGCGGAACTTGATGAAGTAGCGCGGCAGCATATCGGGCGTCAGCAGCAGCGGTTGGATGTTGCGAATGTCCTGGAAATCCTCATCGGTGAGGATCAGACGCTGCAAGCGAGAGAACGGTTTTTCGCTGAACTGCTCCACTCGTTCGCCCGCCGGCGTGAAGATCACCTCGCGCGCCTCCCGGTAGCTCCCCAACGCATTGCCGCGCGTGTCGTATTCTTCGATTGTGACGGACTGCCGGTAGAGATACTGGTTACGGGCAGCCTCGGTGGCGGCCTCACGTTGCGCGACCCGCTTGATGAGGTCGGCGGGCGGGTCGGCTTGGAAGGCCAGGACGGAGATCAGAAGTAGAATGCTTTGGCTGCCCACTGGATTGGAGCATAACGCAAGCGCCCTGGCTTGGGTAGCGCTGGCCGCGCTGCTGGAGGTGGCCGCGTACCTGACGCTCGCCTCGCCGAAGGCCCGCGGATGGTGGAAACGCGAGTGGTTGGTCGCGCTGGCACCCGTTCCGTATCTGGCGTATGCCTTGCCGCTCGGCGTCTTCGAGCCCGGCGGATTCCTGGCCATCCTGGCGGGCGTCGCGCTGGTCACCTTCTGGTATTCGGTGGCGCCGAGGGGTTGGTGGGCCGATGTGGGCTTCGTCATGCTGATGGCGGCGCCGCTTTTATTCAAGTTGATCCCGATGGCCTACGCGCGCCCGCTACCCGACGTGCGGCTCGAGTTCATCGGCCAACTGCTCTGGATTCGCGCCGGCGCGCTGGCCATCGAGCGCGACCGCGGCCTGGAGGGCATCGGTTTCGGGTTCTGGCCCAAAAGTGAAGAGTGGCGGATTGGGTTGACCTACTACGCCTTGCTGCTGCCGTGCGTCTTTGTGCTGGCCTGGCTCACCGGCTTTGCGCGGTTTCAGTGGCCGGTGTGGCCGTGGTGGGAGACGGTGCTGCGCGCGGTAGGGACGTTTTTCGGGATTCTTTGGGTGGTCGCTCTCAGCGAGGAGTTTTTCTTCCGCGGCATTCTGCAGCGCTGGCTAGGGCTGATCGCGACATCGGTGCTGTTCGGCATGGCGCATCTGGGCTTCCGCGGGTTTCCCAACTGGCGGTTCGCGATTGTGGCGGCCGTGGCGGGCGTGTTCTACGGCTTGGCGTTCCGTCGAGGCGGGGGTATCCGCGCGGCGATGGTGACGCATTCTCTGACTGTGGTGACGTGGAAAATTCTGTTCCGCTAGCGCGTCACACTGCCCACCAGCTTTGCGCTCTGCTCCAGCGCGTTTTCGAAATCGCCCAGCAGATCGCGCCAGTCCTCCACTCCGATCGAAATGCGCACGAGCCCGTCGGTGATTCCCGCGATCCGGCGCTCCTCTTCCGAGCAGCCCGAATGCGTCGTTGATCCCGGATGGCACACCAGAGTCTCCATCCCGCCCAGCGAAACCGCGTTGTGGGCAAGCCGCAGATGCCGGATGAACTCGAACGCCGCCGGCTTGCCGCCGTGCAGTTCAATGGCGATCATCGCTCCGGGATAGTCGCACTGTGAGAGACGGATGCGGATCTGCTCGGGATCGTCGAACAGAGTCGGATAGTATACCTTGCGTAGCTCCGGGCGGCGCACCAGCGACTCCGCCACGCGCTGGGCGTTCTTGCTCTGGCGGTTCATGCGCAAGGAAACAGTGGGCAGGCGTCCATCCAGAATCCAGCACTCATCGGGCTGCAGAATGTTCCCAAACAGCCCGCGCCGTGCGCGGAGTTTCTTGTTTAGGGCTGGATCGATGCCGAGAACAACCCCGGCCAGCAGGTCGGAAAATCCGCCCAGGTACTTGGTAGCTGAATACAGCACGATGTCTGCCCCCAGCGTCATTGGATGCTGGAACGCCGGTCCTAGAAATGTGTTGTCCACCATTACGCACGGTTTCGGATCCACGTGGGCGGCCGTCAGGCAGGCCCGCTTGATGTCCGTCATCACCATCGTCGGGTTGGCCGGACTCTCGATGAGCACTACCTTCAGATTCGGCGTTGTGCGGATTGCATCGTCCAGTTCCGCACTGTGACCTGCCACCACGGGACGGCAGACGATCCCGAGCTTCTCAATCAGTTCGTGGATCAGATTCTGCGTGCCGCCATACAGAGGAACCGTGTAGACCATGCTGTCGCCCGGTTGCAGCATGGCCATGAGCGAGGTCATGATGGCCGCCATGCCCGAATTGAACACCACCGCCCACTCCGAGCCCTCCTCAATGGGCACGATCTGGTCCTCCAGGATCTCGGCGTTGGGGTGGTTGAACCGGGAGTAGATCAGATCCGGCACTTCTCCGGGCTCGGCCTGCGCGCGGCCGGAGACCAGGTCGAATGCTCGTTCGGCCGCTTCCGGAGAGGCGAAAACGTAAGTAGAACTGCGAAATACGGCCGGCCGGGCCGAGCCAACGGAAAGGCGCGGGTCGAAGCCTCTGGTTAGAACGGCTGTCGAGGGGTGTGCGCCCGGAATTCCACGCTGGTGAGCCATAAGATATTCTCCGAGATCAGTGTACAGCCGGAATGTCCCGGAGCTGAACAGTTTCCATGCGCCAGCCTTAGCCGGCGCAAATACCTTAGCCCAGGTACCGGTGTTGAACTAAGCGGGGAACTCAGCAGATCCCCCAATTCAGTGAAAGCTGAAAACTCCATACAATTCGGACAGAGTCAGCAGTACGAACAGAGCCATGACCATCCAAAGACCCGCAAAGGGCTACTACACCGAGGCCGAGGCCGCCGAGACGCTCAACATCAGCCTGCCGCAGTTTCGAGTGCTGGTGCGCCGTCACGTTGTGGAGTCCGAGGACGACCTTGCCAATCTCCACCTCACCTCCTTCCAGCCGTCAGACTTGGTTCTTCTGCGACTGTTGCTCGCGACAGCGCCACTAGAAGAAGCCGCGGCCAAGGCGTGACGCCGCCAGAGTTTACTTGATTATCGCCCTTTCTTCGCGCATGATGGATAGCCATGGAGGTTTCATCATGAGCAAAGCAGCAATGCTGGGCGAACTTTCCGCCTTGGCGGAGTATTTTGATCGATCAACCCGTGTCCTCGCGGAAGCCGATTCTGCGTATGCCCCTCAGGAAGGGATGTTCACGGTTGCGCAGATGGTGGCGCACGTAGCCCAAACCGTGGATTGGTTCGTGGACGGCGCCTTCGCACCGGAGGGGTTTTCCATGGACTTCGAGGCGATGGACAAGCAAGTCCGGGCCGTCACCAGCCTGGACCATGCACGGGAGTGGTTCGGCCGGGCGGTGGCCAAGGCGAAGACGGCCGTGGAGAGCAAACCGGAATCCGAATGGCACGCACCTCTGCCGCCCGGCCCCATCATGGGTGGTCTGCCCAGAGCCGCGGTCCTGGGCGCGTGCATGGACCACACGGCGCATCATCGCGGCGCGCTGACAGTCTACTCACGCATGTTGGGCAAGGTTCCGCCCATGCCGTACATGGAGATGTAGGGGCGGCTTCAGCGCAGTGATTCGAGAATCGCCATCAGACGGCCCGCATCGGGCTGGCTGAACGGCGTGGAATAAACCAATCTGCCGTTGGTGGCTGCACGGATTGCCGCGGCGGTTTCCCCTTCCGGGATTCCGCCGCGCAACACCGGCATCGCTCCGCCCGCCGTTACGGCCGCGCATGCCTGCGCGAGCGTCTCGGGCGCCAGTTCCAGGAGCGCGGAGTGCGCCGCCCTGCCCGCCAACCGGAGCCCCTCCAGCACGCCGTGGATCTCCGCCAC
>CAYVDY010000030.1:0-22644 GCA_964450255.1 uncultured Candidatus Solibacter sp.
GGCATCGCGCTGTACTTCATCGGCGTGCCGAACGCCGCACTGTGGGGGCTGCTCGGCATGCTCCGGCGTCTGCTCGAAGGGCCTGCCGGTCAGCGACATCATCCGCTATGTCAGCTATGCCGAGGGTTACGGCGAGTTCGCGCTCGGCCGCGAGAACTTCCAGACCTTGCCCGCGGAACTGCAGAACGTGAAGTGCGCCGATTGCAGCGAGTGCGCCATTTCCTGTCCCAACGGCGTTCAGGTAGCTGCCCGCGTATCGCGTGCGCAGGAGATGTTTGCGTGAGAGCTTGGTTCCTCCTTTCCCTCTCTCTCACGCTGGCGGGGCAGTCTCCGGACTGCTCCGTCACGCCTGGGTTTCCGCAGGACGGCAAGGCTCGCGAGTTCGATTCTGAAACCCTGTTCGAGTACATGAATGGAAACTCGGAAGGGTACTTTCTTTACAGCTTCAAAAAAATGAACGGTGTCACCTGCAAGAAGGGCGGGGTGACGCTGATCATCGATCTCAGCGAGTTCCAGTCTGACGAACTAGCCTATGGCATGTTCACCGGCAACATCGATCCGCGCCTGCCCACCGAGAAGATCGGCGCGGGCGGACAGGTGACGCCGCGCAAGGTGATCTTCGTCAAAGGCAAGTACTACGGCGAGATCGCTGCTGAGCCGGATGGCGACCACACCGCGCTGCTGCGCGCCTCCGCGCTGGCCTGGGACAAGAAACTGATGGGCTCCACCGAGCCGCCGGCGCCGCTTTCGTGGTTCCCCAAAGAGAAGCTCCAGCCCGGTTCGCCAAGGCTGGTCCCGCAAAGCGTATTGGGCCTTCGTTTGCTGAAGCGCGGCTATCTGGCGCTCTATGAGCAGGGCAAGGCCGTGGTGATTCCCGAGGCGTCCGTGCAGGATGCCACCACGCTGATGGCAAAGCTCAAGGAGCGTTTCGCCGGCGCCGAAGCCGCCAAGCTCGGCGATGAAGCGTTCATGGTGGAGGACCGCTATCTGGGCCGCATGTGCTTCTTCCGCAAGGGCGCCTACGTGGGCGGTTACACCAACGTGCCCGCCGGCAGCGATCCGGTTGTTTTGTCCGCCGTGCTTCTCAAGGCATTGCCATAGATATAATTGGGGAGTGAAAGCTTTCCACGTCATCCTCCCACTCGCGCTGGCCCTGCTCGCCGGTTGCTCCAAGAATATTCAGACTAATGAGGCCGTCAAGCAAGGCATTGTGAACCACCTGTCGGGCAACAAGGGTCTGCAAATGTCCTCCATGGATATGGAGGTCACGGCCGTGACGTTCAAGGACAACCTTGCCGAGGCCACAGTTTCCTTCAAGCCCAAGGGCGCCGCGGCCGCCGCCGGTATGCAGATGCGCTACACCCTCGAAAAGAAGGGCGACGCCTGGGAAGTCCAGAAGAAGGCCGATAGCGGTGCGGGCCACGGCGCCACGATGCCTGGAATGGGCGCGCCTTCACCCGCCGGCGAAGCGCCTGCCGCCATGCCGCCCGGCCATCCGCCTGCCGGAGCAGCGAAGTAGTGAAGCGGGTCGCCGTCCTGGGCGGTGGACCTGCCGGATCCATGGCCGCGGCCCGGTTGGCCGCGGCGGGTCTGGACACGGTCATCCTCGACGAGAAACTCGCCTGGGAAAAGCCCTGCGGCGGCGGCATTACGTACAAAGCCTACGACCGCTATCCGTTTCTGCTCGATAATCCGGCGCCGAAGCGCATGGTCCGCGAGACCACTCTCTCTGACCCGCGCGGCGGCTCCGTGACCATGCAGCTGACGCAACCGCTGTTGATCTACTCGCGCTTCGACCTGAACCACCTGCTGCTGGAACGGGCCGAGAAGTCCGGCGCGCAGGTGGAGAAGGAGCGCGTGACCGGCATCGAGCGAAAGGGTGCGGGCTGGCTCGTCAAGACTCGTACCGGCACACTGGACGCCGATCACCTGGTGGTGGCCACCGGCGCCCGCAACTCATTACGCGAGGTCGGCACGGAGTGGTCCGCGGCCGATACCATGTGCGCCATCGGCTACTGGGTTCCCGGCGAGCGCGACCGCATCGACATCCAGTTTTTTCCGAATTTCGAGGGCTACCTCTGGGTGTTTCCGCGCTGCGGCCACCTCTCCGTGGGCATCTGCGGGAATGGCGAGCCCACCGCGAAGATGCGCGTGCGCATGGAGCAGTACATGGCGGATCACGGCATCTCTACGCAGGGCGCGACTTTTTATGCGCATACGATTCCGGCGCTGGAGAAATCCGCCTGGCGGCGCAACCGCATCAGCGGCGAGGGTTGGATGGCGGTCGGCGACGCCGCCGGACTCGTCGATCCGGTGATGGGCGAAGGCTTGTACTACGCCATCCGTTCGGGCGACCTGGCCGCGGAGACGATTCTCAATGACGGCGACAATCTTGAGCGCAAGCCCTGGGCCTACCGGGCCAATTTGCAGAGAGAATTCATCGAGGATCTCACGTTCGGCGCCGGCCTGGCGCAGCGCTTCTTCCTGGAGCAGGTGTTGTATGCGAGCGTGCCCTCGCGCATGATCGAGTGCATGAGGATCAGCCCGCGACTGATGGAGATCGTGCAGGATCTGTTCGCGGGCACGCAGGGCTATCTCGATTTGAAGAAGCGCCTGCTGGAGAACCTGAACGGCACGATGCGGGAGCTTCTGTTTGGTTCGATGTTCGGCAACCGCGTGGTCAAGGAAGGACGATAACAGCGAGTGAATACGCAACGCAGCCAGCAGCTTTTGGAACGCGCGCAGACGATGATCCCCGGCGGCGTGAATTCGCCGGTGCGCGCCTTTCGCAGCGTCGGCGGCACGCCGCGCTTTATGGAACGCGGCGAGGGCTGCCGCATGTTCGACGTCGATGGCAACGCCTACATCGACTACATCGGTTCGTGGGGACCGCTGATTCTGGGCCACCGCTTTCCGCCAGTGATGGATGCGATCCGCGGCGTACTGGAAGTGGGGACGAGTTTCGGAGCGCCCACCGAGCGCGAGATCGAGCTGGCCGAAATGCTGCGCGATGCCGTGCCTTCGATGGAAATGGTGCGCCTGGTAAACTCCGGGACGGAAGCGACGATGAGCGCGCTGCGCGTGGCGCGCGGCTTCACGGGCCGCGACCTCACCATCAAGTTCGAGGGCTGCTATCACGGCCACGTGGACTCGCTGCTGGTGAAGGCCGGCAGCGGCATGGCGACGCTCGGCATCGCCGATACGGCGGGGGTGCCGAAGGCGTTTGCGGAGACGACGCTCGCCCTGCCGTACAACTCAGTGGAGGCGCTGGAGGCGGCGTTTGTTGAGCACGGCCACAAGATCGCGGCCGTGATTCTGGAGCCGGTGGTGGGCAACATGGGCTGCATCGCGCCTCAACCGGGCTATTTGGAGGCGATGCGCGAACTGACACAGAAACACGGCTCTCTGCTCATTTTTGACGAGGTAATGACCGGTTTTCGCGTCCATTTCGGCGGTGCACAGGCGTTGTACGGGATTCACCCGGATCTCTCCACTTTCGGCAAAGTGATTGGCGGCGGGCTGCCGATTGCCGCTTACGGCGGCCGGGCCGAGATCATGCGCAAGGTTGCGCCGGTGGGTAACATCTATCAGGCCGGCACGTTGTCGGGCAATCCGCTGGCGGTGACAGCGGGGCTAGCGATGCTGCGCCACCTGAAAGCGCACCCTGAAATTTACGCGCAACTGGATGCGGCGGCGGCGCGCATCTGCGCTGCAGCCCCTGCCAATACAGTGGTAAACCGAGTCGGCTCGATGTTCACTTTCTTCTTTGGAGTGGAGGGGCCGGTGACCGATTGGGACACGGCGAAGAAGGCTGACACGGCGCGCTTCGGCCAGTTTTTCCACGCGATGCTCGAAGCGGGAGTGTACTTCCCGCCGTCGCAGTTCGAGGCTGCTTTCCTCGGCGCCGCGCACGACGACGCGGCGATAGACGCGACAGTGGCGGCGCTCCGTTCGTTTCGATAGCGCCGCCAACAATTATCGATTATCGATATTTGGATGAAGTCTAAGCCGGGACCCGGAAATACTCTTTGGCGAGTTCCGGCTCCACGCTCATTGCCTCCGCCCACGCCTTCCTGGCTTCAGCTTCCTTGCCGGTGGCTTCGAGCGCATGGCCCAGGTTGACCAGTGCACAGACAAAGCCGGGGCGCTGCGATACCGCTTCGCGATAGAAGACCGAAGCTGCCTCGGGTCCAAGGACAGATTCGGCGAGCAGGCCGGCATTGTAGTACACCTCGGGATCGGCCTTGCCGAGCTGAATGAGCCGCTGGTGATCTGCCAGCGCCTGATCCTGGGCGCCTGATTTCAGGCAGACCACAGCGCGGGCGCGGAGGGCCGGTTCCCAATCGGGTTGTGCCGCGAGCAACTTATCCAGTTCCGCGCGGGCCTGGGCGAGGTGATCGCTCTCGCAGCATGACAGCGCCAGATTCAGGCGCGCCTCGTGCCATTCCGGCTTGAGTTTCGTGCAGGATTGGAAGGCATCGCGAGCTTCCTCCGACGCGTTGCGGGCGAGGCGCAGGTTGCCGAGCCTGAACCATGCTTCCGCATTTTGAGGTTTGCGCTCGACGGCCACGGTGCAAACCTCCTCCGATTCGGTGCCGCGGTTTTCCTTCTCCAGCAGGGCGGCGAGGGCATTATACAGCTCGTCCGCATCCGGGCAGCTGGTAATGCCGCGTTCGGCCTTTTGGATGGCCTCGCTCGCCCTGCCGGCGTCTGTCAGCAGGTGCACGACCTGGACATGCGCCTCGGAGAGGTCCTCCTGACGGGCAATGGCTTCTTCGTATGCGCGCACGGCTTCCTCGGTTTCGCCCTGTTTGCTGCGCACGAGGCCGAGATTCATCCATCTGTCGCTGCGCGAAGCTTCGGCCTGGACGAGCCGCTCGCACCAGTGGACCGAATCCGCGTAGTCGCCTTGCAGATATGACGCGAACGCGGCGCCCTCGAGGGCGACCGGGGACGATTCGCCAAGCGCCATCAGCCGGACGCTGCAGTTCATGAGCCTGTCTGCGTCCTTCTGCTGGCGGTACAGCGCGATCAGGTTACCGAGAGATTCCGTCTGATGGCTGCCCTCATCCACGAGTGACTCGTAGAGGCTGGCGGCTTCCTCGGATTCGCCGACCATCTGATAGGCGACCGCGAGTCCGAAGCGCGCCGTAGCATTGACGGAGTCCTTCTCGAGGTATTTCTGAAGCTCCGTGGCGGCTTCTTCATGCTGTTGTGTGTGCAACAGGGTCAAGCCAAGCCCAAGCCTTGCCTGCGCACTGGCAGGGTCTTTTGCCAATTCGGCGCGGAATGCCGATTCCGCCTCGGCCCATCGCTCCGTCTGCTGGTAGCACTGTGCGAGAGCGGCGCGGGTTTCGGCACTGCCCCCGGCGAGCCTGTGATAGCGTTCCCAGTTTCTCGTCGCAGGGACGAATTGCCCCAGTTCCATCTGGATGCGAGCCTGGCTGCAGAGTGCCTCAGGCAGATCGGGCGACCGGAGCAGAAGGCTGGTCAGTTCCGCTGATGCCTCTTCCTTCGCACCCTGGAGGTGCAGGGCCGCTGCTTTCCCTAGTTCCGGCGAAGCCGCGCGCGGCTGATCTGCCGCTTCGGCCTTGGTGGATGCGTCCGTCAGTTGATTCTCAAATTCTGATTCGTACATCTGGGTTAGTCCCTGCTCATCGTCGTTCGGGCTGAAATACAATCGTTGAACCTACGTAAATCATCGGCGGAAGCGCCGGATCAATTAGGGGTAGGCTAAGCATTTTTCTCAATTCGTTCCACGATGGACCCGTCCAGGTGAAGGTGGCGCACCACGATGGGGGTTGTTGTGAAAGGCGTCCTGAAGCGGACCGGGAATCCGAACCGCCTCTGCCATGTTTTAGATACGCTGGTCAGGCGCAACTGCGCAGAGGTGCGCCGAGCCATTCCGGCAGCGGGCACCTCAGGTCTCGGGGCAGGACGCAGCAGCGCGACTTCCGACTGTACGGAACCCGACGCCATCAGGAACGCCGGGTAACGGATGGCACTGGGCGTCGTGAGCTGGGGCGGAATCGGCCAGTGCCGCGCGGATGCATCGCGCCGCAATTTTCCGCGATGCGGAGTGGTTTTCGTAAGATCCGGCGGGCGGAGGTCGATTCGAGCAGGGACGTAGCTCGCACGGTTGCGAGTCTGCCGGTTCAGCAGGCTGGGGCGCATCGATCCGTGGGATGCCTGCCGCCGGGGTGGAAGGGTGGTTGGGAAGCTTGACGGAGGCTCCTGCCGGGGCATTCGCATTGCGCTGCGCTCAAAGCCCTGGCACCAGGCGACATCCGCGCTGCGCGCCTCATTGGCCAGGGGTCCGGTCAAATGGAGGGAGTGCACCCGTGAAGCGGCGCGGATGAACGCCGGGCACGCAGCCGGCGCCATCGAAAGTACCGCGACTTCCATGGCTTCCATCGAAGGAGTCAGGAATATGCGGGCGAGGGATGATGTTGACGGCAGGCGTTCAGGTTGTGGAGCAGGCACGGTAACGCTAAACCTGCCGGTAACCAGGAAGGCGAGGGACGGCAGTTGGGGGGCGGCGCCGGCCTTGGGCTGCGCCGGGCTTTCCGAAAGCCACTCTACGGAGCAGCGCGCCGCGTCCGGCTGGCAGATTGCCGTCAACTGTGCGTGGTTGGTGGAGGATATCGAGCGGTGGCACGGCGGTTGTAACGGCGGGAGGTTGAGGACTCGCCGATGCCTATTCGCAAGTTCATCCCGGGAGCCTGATTTCCCGTGCCAGGACAAATCCATGCGAAGTGGAGCGTGCCAGGCGGAGCAGGACAGACGAGTGAACGCATCGACGATGCCGGCGTTGTGCCGCGTCGGGCGAGCCGCCATGCGCGTGACGGACCAAGCCTGGACACTAATGTTCACGGGTTGGACCGCAACATGAGCGAGCCACTCCCGCGGGGGCCGATCAGCGAACGGAGTCAGCGGCCGCCATGCTCCGCGATGAATGACAGACCTTCTGTTCGGGGCGGCAAGCGGCGCGGCGCACGGGACGGGCGGGGGCCAACCCGCGGTCGCGGCATTCGGTTCGGAATCTCCTCTCCAGTGTGAGAGGCGGCTGCCGACTCCAGTTTGGATCGGGTGCCAGGAAAGGGGATCGGCGCAGTGGAGCCCGAGTTCAAATCGGGGCAGCCAGGCTCCCGCCGGTCTGACAGTGCCGGCGGCGGCGCTTGAGGGTACGTCAATGGCCGGGAGGCGGGAAGTCCACAACTGTGCTGGCGGTCCAGAGTGGGGGAGTGCTGCCAGTCCGGCGAGGACACGGACCGAAGCCGAGCGAACCGCGGGCGGGAACGCCAGCGGGCCGATTGCCGGAGGCGGCACCGGCATGCGGGTTGTGTCCACACAGGCGCCGCCGGTCCAGTTCGAGTCGAAGAGGCTCAGTCCAATTCGGATGGTGCCCCATGGAATGGAACGAACGCGGTTGATCCCAAATTCGTATCGCGGTGGCGGGGCTGTCTGCGTTCCGGCACTCACAGCGGTGACGCTGACATCCAGTCCAAGAGACGGGACGTGGGCAGTCCACGACTGCGCCGGCCGGAGCGAGAAGGGAACAATTGCTGGTGCAGCGGGCAGTTCGACCGATGATGCGCGGGGCGGGATCAGGCGGTTGATGACCGGGGGCGGTACGAGCTTGATGGTTGTGTCTGCACAATCGAGCTGGCTCCAGTTCGAAGCACCGGGTAGCAGTCCGTTTGGGGCCAGAGTGGAGGGTTGTGCGCAGAGGTTCGCGGTCAAGCAGGTGAATTGCCGAAGGCGGACTGTCTGCCATCGCGAAACAGCCGTGAATCGGCCTTGAACCGGAATGCGTGACCCTGCCAGGACGGCCACCGACGTGGCGGAACCGCAGGTGGCCAAGTCCAGAGCGTCGATTCTCTCAGGAAGAACACTCAACCAACCGGAATCGGGTTGCAGGGGGATCGCAGCGAAGCGGCCCTGAGGGGACGGGAAAGGGGTGAGGTCGAGAGTCTCCGGCAGTGGCAGGAGCCAGGATGATTGCGGGGCGGAAACGGGGTTGGTCAACGCCGGGGAGTCCTGCCAGCGAGGCCGTGTGTAAAGCCACGATGTCCGTCCGGATGGAGCGACGGGTTCGACGCAGCACTCCAGGACCTGTGATGGGGAGAGACAGAGCTGGGACGGTTGGATCCATTCGCCGGGCAGCGGCGACTCCCGGGCCGGCAATGGGACGAACCGTTGCCGGGATTCGTAGTTTGGCTGAGGGACGCTGAGTTCCATCAGCACGGGGGGAGGCGGCGGTACAGTGGCCTGGGGGACAGACCTCCAGAGGGAGAGCGGCGCCGTCAGGACCTCCTCCGCGGCTTCAGGACGGAGCGATTCGGGCGATTGGGCGACGATGCCATCGAAGCGTGTGAAACCGATTTCTGAGCCCGATTGCGGAGTTTCCGCCTGAGGAAGGCCGGGCGAGAAGACAGTTCGATCCGTCCACTCGACGGTTCTGGCCGGGAGGGGTGTGGGCGGAACAGGCGTGTCAGTTTCGTCTGCCGCAGTTGGCCGCCTGAGTCTTGGCTTTCGGCCGGATTGCATTGCTCCCGAGCCCGCGCCACCCTGCGCGTGCCAGTTAAGCCGTTCCATAATCTGCTTTTCGGCGCGCCGTTTGTGTTCCGCTTCGTGCTCCGATGAGCAGAAGCGCGCGCCGCGCAACTTGGCCAGGAGGGGGATGGAGGCGCCGCAGATGGGGCAACCGTCTGGAAAGTCGAGTTCGAGGTCCTGCCCCGGCTGGAGGGCTTGTTGTGGTTCCAGCGTGAGAGCATCCCTTCGCTTCAAAACGTCGGCGTGCAGATCGCGATGCTCCGCTGAGCAGAAACCGGCATGGAGTTCGTCCGAATTAGGGGCCAGGAGGGCGTGGCAGTATTGACAATACATCGGGCTTCCGGCACTTCTCGTGCACTCTTCCCATCGGCAAGCGTCCGGGGTTGGACTAGGATGGAAGCGAAAAAAGGCGCCGGGCGCCGGAGCGGATCAGTCCTGCTGGCGCGCCAGTCCTTTTCTCAGGCGGAAGGCAAACAGGCCGGCCACGGCGGCGAAGATGCCCATGGAACCGAAGACAAGCGCCCGTCCCTTGGCTCGATCGGCGAGGCGGATGGGGCCGGACGATTCGTCGGATTCGACAGTGCGGACCAGCAGATGCACGTCGGTGGGCGCGCGGCCTTCAAGGCGGTTATCGAGGACGAGCTGGTAGTGATCCGGGTCAATGGGTTTGTAAGAGAAAGCGCCGCGTTTGGAGTACGAGGTGGATGTCTCGACGGTATGAGCCTCGCCGCGCAGCCAGCGTTCGGCGTCCTCCTGTTTCAGCAGAACGACCCTCACGCCGGAGCCTCCCTGGACCACCTCGTAGGTACAGACGACACGGACCGGGCGGACGGGGAGAGGGATGTCGAGGGTTCGAATCCGGCCGGGACCGACCTTCACTACGTCGTCGTAGAGAGTAGTGATCTTCGGCGCGGCGCCGGTGGCCAGGAGGAGAGAAAGAAGGAGACCGGTCATGGGGCCTGGTAGACGGCCTTGCCGCCGAGGTAGGTGGCTTTGATCCGGATCTGCGGCACCTCGCGCGGCGCGGCGGTCATAATGTCGCGGTCCAGCACGAGGAAGTCGGCGAACTTGCCGGGCTCGAGGGAGCCCTTGAGTTTCTCTTCGAATGCGGCGTAGGCGCCGGCGAGGGTCCAACTTTCGAGAGCCTCCTGGCGGGTCAATATCTGATCGGGGGTCCAGCCCTGGGGCGGCTGGCCCTGAAGGTCCTGACGGGTGAAGGCGGCGTAGAGGCCGAGCATGGGGTTGGGCTCTTCGACGGGAAAGTCGCTGCCGTTGGCGACGGGCACGCCGAGGTTGAGGAAGCGGCGCCAGGCATAGGCGCCGGCGACGCGATCGGGTCCGAGGCGGGCGGCGGCCCAGCGCATGTCGCTGGTGGCGTGAGTGGACTGGACGGAGGCGATGATGGAGTTGTCAGCGAATGTCTGAAAATCGGGCAGGGAGATGACCTGAGCGTGTTCGACGCGGAAGCGTTTATCGTTCTTACCGCCGAGAGCGGCGGCGTAGGCGTCGAGCACGGTGCGGTTGGCGCGGTCGCCGATGGCGTGGGTGCAGACCTGGAAACCCTTGGCCGCGGCGACGCGGGCCACGCGTTCGACATCCTCGCGGGTGGTCATCATGAGGCCGGTATTGGATTTGTCGTCGGAGTAGGGCTGCCAGAGCGCGGCGCCGCGGGAACCCAAGGCGCCATCGGCGTAGAGTTTGATGGAGCGGACGGTGAGGAAATCGCCGATCTCCGGCCCGCGCTCGACATAATCGCGCCAGAGCGCGCCTTCGCCGCCGATCATGGCCCAGACGCGCAAGGGGAACTTGCCTTCGCGGATCAGTTCGCGGTAAGCCTGGAGGTCCTCGCGGGAGACGCCGGCATCGTGGACACCGGTGAGGCCGAGGCGCGCGCACTCTATGGCGGCCAGTTCCAACTGGCGTTTGATCTGGCCGAAGGTTGGTGGTGGGATTTTGCTGCGAACCAGGCCCTGTGCGCGGTCCACCAGGACTCCGGTGGCCTTGCCGTTGGGGTGGCGCACGATTTTACCGCCAGGCGGATCGGGTGTCTGATCGGTGATGCCGGCGAGAGTGATGGCGCGGGAGTTGGCCCAACCGGCGTGGCCATCGACGCGGGTGAGGAAGACGGGGCGGTCGGGCGCGGCTGAGTCAAGATCGGCGGCGGTGGGGAACTGGCCGCCCCAGTTGGTCTGATCCCAATTGCGTCCGACGACCCATTCGCCGGCGGGTTTTCCGGTGGCCTGCTGTTTGACGTAGGCGGCGATTTCGGCGATGGTGGCGACGTGGCGGAGGTCGCGGGATTCCAAGAGGCCGCCGAGGCCGCGCATGTGCGCGTGTGAATCGATGAGGCCGGGAATGATGGTGGCGCCCCGCAAATCGAGGCGCCGTGTGTTTGGCCCGGCGAGGCTGGAAAGGTCGTTGCCTACCGCCACGATACGGCCGTTGTGGATGGCGAGCGACCGTGCGCGAGGCTGGCTTTTGTTGACCGTGTAGATGTTTGCGTTTTCAACTATC
The DNA here is from genome assembly GCA_964450255.1 of uncultured Candidatus Solibacter sp. Taxonomy (GTDB): domain Bacteria; phylum Acidobacteriota; class Terriglobia; order Bryobacterales; family Bryobacteraceae; genus Paludibaculum. The sequence goes on from CAYVDY010000030.1 coordinate 11,071, forward strand.
AGATCCGCGGTCTGCGCGGCGGAGGGGATCCCAAGCGACACCGCCAGCAGGACTACAATAGGCAACATGGTTGACAGTATGCCACAAGTACCTGAGTCGCCCGTTGCCTGGAAGCAATGGTTGGGTTGGACGTGCGCGGTGCTGCTGGCGATACTGTTCCTGGTCTCGGGATTCTGGAAGCTGGTGGATCCGTTGGCCACCGAGCAGCGCATGGTGCAGATGCTGTTCCCGAGACAGATCGCATTACTGGTTGCGATTGGAGTGGGCGTGACGGAGGCGTGGGCGGGATTGATGATCCTGGTGCCGCGCTGGCGCAAATGGGGCGCGTGGCTGTGCGGGTTGCTGCTGGTTATCTTCATGGTTTACATGGGCGTGAATTACGCCAGGCTGACCGGGGAGGACTGCAGTTGCTTCCCGTGGCTGAAGCGAGTGGTGGGGCCCGCGTTCTTCATTAGCGACGCGGTGATGCTGTTGGGGGCTTTGCTGGCCGGCCTGTGGGCGCGGGGCACGGAGGGTTGGAAGCATGCGGCCGCGGCGCTGGGCGCGATTGTGGTCTTCGCCGGCGCGGTGTATGGCGTGACGGCCACGCAGCAGAGCGGCGTGCTGGCGCCGGCGAGCGTGATTGTCGATGGCAAGCCGCACTCGCTGCACGAGGGCCGTGCGCTGATCTACTTCTTCGATCCCGAGTGCATGCACTGCTTTGCGGGCGCGAAGCGGATGTCCAGCTATGCGTGGAAGGGCGAGGTCAAAGTGTTTGCGGTGGTCACGGTGAATCCGAAATGGGCTGAGAGCTTTTTGAAGGACACGGGCTTGCAGGCGATGATCGTGCGGGATCCGAAGGCGCTGCGGGAGATCTTCGCGTTCACGGATCCGCCGTACGGGGTCGCGATTGAGCGCGGGCGCCAGGTGGCGGCGTTTCCGTTTTTCGATGAGAAGGAGCCTCTCACAGCGCTGCAGAAGCTGGGCTGGGTGCAGTAGAGCGGCGGGCGGGCGGGTATCCTTGGCAGGGCTGCGCCGGAGCCCGTTCACACGCGAGGAAAATTTTCCTACTCGGCGAATTGCCCAATGTTTTCGACTTTCCCGCCGATTCCGGCCCCACCGGAGAGCCGGAAAGCTTGCATCCTTCTGCTACTGTGTCATCGGGTGCCGGATAGCGGCATCCAGCCAAGCTAAAACGGCCCCGCTTTCCCGGCGGGGCCGTTCCTATTGCAGAGGAGCGGAACCCGATGACCTTCGACGCCAAAGCCCAACTCATCCGCCGCGATGAATTCGAACAACTCGCCGTCCTCGACGCCCCGGACGCCGTCCTTCTCGCGCACGGATGGCTGAACGACCGGCGTCGCGCCGATGAGATGATCGGCTACTTTCGCGCCCAGCTCGCGCCTATCCCAGTGCATGGTATTTACTGGCCTTCCAAGCCCGGCGCCGCGCAGGGAATCATCGCCGCAGGCGCGGAAAACGCCTCCTACTACCGCATGAAAGCCCGGGCTGGAGATGTCGGAGCATTCGGCCTCGCCCCGTGGCTCAAACTCCTCCACGAGCGCAGACCCGACCTACGGCTCCACCTTGCCGGCCACAGTTTCGGCGCCCGCCTGGTGACCGCCGCCGTCTCCGCCCTGCCGCCCGGCGTCGTCCACAGCCTGACGCTCATCCAGGCGGCCTTCTCTCAATTTGCCTTTGAGCCGGAGGGCGCTTTCCGTAACGTGGTGGATCCGCGCCGCGTTGCCGGTCCGATCCTCATCACGCACTCCAACCGCGATCAGGCAGTTGGCTTCGCCTATCCCATTGCGTCCCGCCTGGCCCGTCAAAACGCATCCACTCTCGGCGGCAAGTCGGACCCCTACGGCGGCCTCGGCCGCAATGGCGCCGCCAACGCGCAGACAGTCTCGCTTGCCGATCTCGATCAGATCCGCGCACACCTCGCCTCGCCGCTCCTAAACCTCGAATGCTCGGCCATCATCCGGAGCCACACCGATATCAACCACCCGGATGTTGCCGCGGCAATCCGCATCGCCGTGCAGTCGTGACGTTACTTCGCTGCGCTCTCCGCCGCCGTCTTTAGCTGTGCCAGGCCCTTCTCGAAATCGGGACCAATCATCTTGTCCATGCTTTGGACCAGGCACATCGCCTTCTCGATAAAGCCGTTGTGGCCGCTCATCATCCAGGTCACGCCCACACCGCTTCCCTCGGGCTTCAACACGAATTCGGTGTTGGCCACGGACGCGAACGGCGCAATGAACTCCAGCCGAATCCGCACAAACTCCGCCGGCCGGCTTTCGACGATCCTCATCATGCCTTCGCCGACATCCTTGTTGCCGATCCACGAGTAGGTCGCGCCGACGCCAGAGGCCGGTCCCTCATAAGTCGTTTTCATGTTGGGATCCAGCTTGCCCCACGGTGACCAGGCTTCCCATTTATGGAAATCGTTGATCTGATCGAACACCACGTTCGCCGGCGCGTTGATTGTCGCCGACCGTGCCACTTGATACTCAGGTGGCTGCATGGCGACAACACCCGCCAGGACAGCCAGAATCACCACAACCGCCAGTACGATTATCTTCAGCATCCCGTTTACCCCTCAGGTCAGAGTACTGCAAACTCCGCCCAATGCAATCCGAAAATTCACCGGTGCTCTCCGCGATGTTGACGGAGCCGCTCAATTCGGATAGCCTGATCCTGAACCGTGTACGGTTCCGTGCGGCAGTTTCGGAGTCCTACGTATGAATTCGCCATCCCGCCAGCGCCTGCTGGATGCGCTTTCGCATCGGCAGCCCGACCGCATCCCCATCGACTTTGGCGGCTCCGCCGTCACCGGCGTCCACGTCTCGTGCGTCGCCGCTTTGCGCGATCACTACGGGCTGGAGAAGCGTCCCGTCGCCGTCCACGAGCCCTACCAGATGCTGGGCTTCATCGACGAGGATCTGCGCCTCGCCATGGGCCTCGACGTCACGGGTGTCTTCCCTCGCAACACCATGTTCGGCTTCCCGAACTCGCAGTGGAAGGAGTGGGATTTCCGCGGCCTGCCCGTCCTGGTCTCCACCGAGTTCCGCACCACCGTCGAGCCCAACGGCGGTATCCTCATCTATCCCGAGGGCGACATGGAGGCTCCGCCCAGCGGCCTCATGCCGCTCGGCAGCGCCTTCTTCGATACCATCGTCCGCCTACCGCCGTTTACCGATGAGACCCTCAACGTCGACGACAACCTGGAGGAGTTCTCGCCGATCAAGGATGCTGATCTGGAACACGTCCAGGCCAGCGTTACCGCCGCCCAGGCCAAGCAGTGCGGCATTCTAGCCACCTTTGGCGGCACCGCCTTCGGCGACATCGCCCTCGTCCCCGCGCCCTTCCTGAAAGCCCCCAAAGGCATCCGCGACGTGGCCGAGTGGTACATGTCCACCACCAGCCGCCGTGACTACGTCCACAAGATCTTCGAGCGCCAGTGCGAGATCGGTCTTCAGCACCTGGCCCGCATCCACGCAGCGATTGGTGACTCGGTCGACGCCGTGTTCCTCTGCGGCACCGACTTCGGAACGCAGACGTCGCAGTTCTGTTCCGTGCGCACGTTCAACGACCTGTGGTTCCCCTACTACAAAGCCGTCAACGATTGGGTCCACGCCAATACCCAGTGGAAGTGTTTCAAACACTCCTGCGGCAGCGTGGAAAAGCTCTTCGAGAGCTTCATCGCCGCCGGCTTCGATATCATCAATCCCGTGCAGTGCTCGGCCACAGGCATGGACCCCGCCACACTCAAGGCGAAGTACGGCGATCGTCTCGTCTTCTGGGGCGGCGGCGTGGACACCCAGAAGACCCTGCCGTTCGGCACACCCGAAGAGGTCCGCGTGGAAGTCCTGCGCCGCTGCGAGATCTTCTCACCCGGCGGCGGCTTCGTCTTCGACGCCATCCACAACATCCAGTCCGGCACCCCCGTAGCCAACATCGTCGCAATGCTCGACGCAGTCCACGAATTCAACGGAGTTAAACATGGCTGATCTCCAGAAGTTGTACGACGCCGTTCTCAATGGCGACCAGAAGACGTCCATCGCGGTCACGCAGGAGGCTCTCGCCGAAGGCACCAATCCGCTCGACATGATCACCAATTACATGGTGCCCGCCATGGATGAGGTGGGCCGGCGCTTCGAGTGCGAAGACTACTTCGTGCCCGAGTTGCTGCTCTCGGCCCGCGCCATGAAGGGCTCGCTGGAGATACTCCGCCCCCTCCTCGCCGCGCAGGGCGCGCAGCCCGCGGGCCGCGTCGTCATCGGCACCGTCAAGGGCGACCTGCACGACATCGGCAAGAACCTTGTCGCATCAATGCTCGAAGGCGGCGGCTTTGAAGTCATGGATCTCGGGGCCGACGTCTCCCCGGAGAAGTTCATCGCCGCCATCAGGGAGCGCGGCGCCAACATCGTGTGCCTCTCCGCGCTGCTCACCGTCACTATGCCCTCGATGCGCACCACCATCGAGGCGTTTAAAGCGGCCGGTGTCCGTGACCAGGTGAAGGTTCTGGTCGGCGGAGCGCCCGTCACTGCGCAGTTCGCCACCGAGATCGGGGCCGACGGCTACAGTGATAACGCCAACGGCGCGGTCGCACTGGCCCGCACGCTGGTTAGAACTTCCAGTCCAAGCCAATAAGCGGGAAGAATCCCAATTGCCGGTTGAAGCGGACTACGCCCAGTTCGCGGTCCCAGGATGCCTGCGCGATGTTCCTCCGGTTGGTGACGTTCTGGGCTCCAAAGAAGACCAGCAGCGGCTTTCCCCTGACTTGAAATGTCCGGTCTACGCGCAGGTCCAGCCTCAGATAGTTGGGCGCGCGCTCGGCGTTGACGCGCGAGAGGTCGAAGACGCCGCGCTGCTGGGCAGTGGAAAGCCGCTCATCGAACGGCGTGTAGGGCTTGCCAGAGAGAAAGACCAGACGCCCGGAGACGTCCCATTTCTTCGTCAGTTGATAGCCGCCGACGGCATTCGCGATGACCGGGTAATCGTAGGTGCCCGGCCGCATGATGCCATCCAGGCCCGCATGACGGGTCCGCGAATACGCTACGTTGGCCTGTCCATACCAGCGTTCGCGGTAGCGCTTCTCCACGAAGAACTCAACTCCCCGCACTCGGCCGCGGCCTGCGCTGGCGTAGGGCAGCAACAAATCGCTGACGGCGAAGGTGTCGCCGGAGTTCGCCACCGAGAAACTCGGGAACTGCGTGGATACCGGGTAGCTGCTGTAAGATTTCTGATACGCCTCCACCGTCACGCGGATGGAAGGGCTCCACTGGTAGGCGAAGCCTGTGACCACGTGCGTCGCCCGGATGGGGTTCATGCCCTTGTTCTGCGGGAACGCCTCCACAAAGAGGAGTTGCGGCTGCTGATAGTAGATGCCGTAGCTTCCACGCCAGCTCAGCTTGTCCGCGAGCCGGTAGCTGATGCCGGCGCGCGGACTGAAGCGCCCCTTGCCCAGTATCCGGAAGTCGTCAAACCGCCCGCCCCAGGTTACGTTCAGCCGGGAACCCAGATTGCGCGTGGATTGCAGGTAGGCGCCGGACTGGTAGGTGTAAAAGCTCTTTCTCAGGCTGAGCGGGTTCTGGTTTTGGACCGGCGAATACGGGTTGTCCTGCCCGAAGGGCTGCTCTGTGTCGTAGCGTGAGCGGAAGATCTTGAAGCTGCCGCCGGCCTGTACTTTGTCGATCATCGGCAGGTACGCGGTCAGGTCATACTTCACGGTGCTCTCCGCCTCGCGGTTGTCCTCGCGGAACAGGATGGGCGTCTTCTCGATCAGCTCCGGAATGGAGGGTGCAGTCAGGCCGAACTTGAAGAGGTCCTTCGTCGTCTGGGAGACGTTCGCTTCCGAGTGGCTCACACCCAGCAGGCCCACACCACGCTCGCCCAACAACCGCTGCCAGTTCACTCCGGTTGCCGTACGCCAGCCCTGATAGCGGATGTCCAACAGATCCAATTCCGGCTCCCGATCCGGATCGGGTTCTCGATCCTTTTCCGTGGCGCCCAGCCGGATGCTGTCCACGCCCGAGAAGTTCACCAGCCAGACCCGGTCCCTCGGCGACAGGTCATAGAGCGCCTTCACGTTCAGGTTGTAGTTCACCGGCACGCCGCCCAGGCCGATATCGTCGGTAAACGCATCCAGGAAGCTCCGCTTGAACGATGCCACCCAGGACCCCTTCTCCTTGCGAATCGGACCCTCGACAATCGCGCCCAGTCCCGCCGAGCCCAGCGAGAGCCGGCCGCCGAACTCCGAACGGCTGCCTTCGCGCTGCGCGATTTGCAGCACGCTCGACGTCCGGTTGATATAGGGCGCCGGAAACCCGCCGGTCAGAAACGTTACGTCCCGAATCAGGTCCGCATCCAGAATGCTGGTAGTTCCACCGGCGGAGGCGAAGTTGGCGAAGTTGTTGATGTTCGGGATCTCGACGTTATCCACCACGAACAGGTTTTCAAGGGGGCTGCCGCCACGCACGATGATGTCGTTCCGGAAGTCGTTCGTGCCGATCCCGACGCCGGGGAGAGTCTGAGCGTATCTCGACACGTCCTGCTGCGCGCCTGCCGCCTTGAAGATCTCGTAGCGCTCCACCAGGAAGCTGGAGGTCTTTACTTCCTCGGGCACGGCCACTGATGCCTCGGAGACTGTGATGCTCTGCCGCACCTCGGTCACAGCCGGAATCTCGATATCGACGCTTGTCTCGACGCCCGCCCGCACCAATAATGGCGGGCTCAGAATCGGTGGCTGCCCCCGGTGTTGTCACCTCCAGACGATACTCACCGGCACGCACTTCGGTTACCCGGAAAACGCCCTTTTCGTCCGAGGTGGCGCACCGCGGCGTTCCCGCCAGGCAGACCCTCACACCCGGGTTCTTCACTGTTCCCACGATCGTCCCCACCCCTGACGTGTCCTGGGCGGCAGCCGAGATGACGAAGAGCAGAAAGGGGGCGTAGCGCATCGTAATAATCGAGATGCCGATATTATCGCCCGGCGCTAGAATCTGAAAACGCTATGCTGGTGGGTCAGTGCCTTCTCTCGAACTCTGGCAGTGGTTGTTGGGCGCGCTCTGCGCGTTTTCCGTGGGCGTCGCCAAAACCGGCGTGCCGGGTCTCGGCATTCTCGTCGTGCCGATGATCGTACTCACGGTCGGCAACGCCAAGTCGTCAGCGGCTTGGCTGCTACCCATTCTTTGTACGGCTGACGTCTTCGCTGTGATCTACTGGCGCCGCCACGCGGCCGCTGGCCGGCTGTTTTCCCTGGTGCCGTGGACTTTGGCTGGCATGGCCGCCGGCGCAGTGGCGCTGTCGCTGCCGGAGAAAACCCTCAAGCCGGTGATCGGCGGCATCATCGTCTTCATGCTGATCGCCTACCTGGTGCGCCGCTTCAGTAGGAACCCGTCGAACATCACGCCGCATCCGGCGCTTTACGGCATGACAGCCGGATTCGCCACCACCGTGGCCAACGCCGCCGGTCCGGTGATGAACCTCTACCTTCTGAGCAAGCGCCTGCCCAAGGAGGAGTTCATCGCCACCGGCGCCTGGTTCTTCTTCATCATCAATTTGACGAAGATCCCAATCTACGCCTACCACGGCATGTTCAGCCGGGAGTCGCTGATGTTTGATCTGTTGATGGCGCCGATGGTGTACGTGGGCGCGGTCAGCGGCCGCAAACTGGTGGACCACATTCCTACTCATGTATTTGAGGGACTGGTGATCGTGCTGACGGCGCTCTCTACGCTCCTGCTTTTCCGATAAGGCGGGCCGTGTCGCGGGCAATCAGGAGCTCTTCATTGGTCGGGATCACCAGTGTTTCCACAGCGCCGAGGCAGTCCAGCCCGTCCATGATCCGCCCACGGACCTCCGCGCGGTTCTCTCCGATGCCGCCCGTAAAGACGATGGCGTCGGCGCCGTTGAGCGCCGCCCAATAGGCGCCGATGTACTTCCGCACGCGGTAGCAGAACACCTCGACTGCGAGATCCGCGCGGGTGTCGCCGGCCGCCGCCGCCTCGCAAAGATCGCGCATGTCGTTCGACCTTCCGGACAATCCCAGCAATCCGCTCTGGCGATTCAGCATCTCTTCGAGTTCGGGTAGAGTCAGGCCGCGTGTGCGGGCGAGATGGAACAGGACTCCGGGATCGATGTCGCCGCTGCGCGTACCCATCAGCAGTCCCTCCAGCGGTGTGAGGCCGAGCGATGTATCGATGGCGTGGCCGCCTGCAATGGCGGCGATGGAGCAGCCATTGCCCAGATGGCACGTAATCAGGCGCGCCTCGGCGGGGTCGATCCGCAGCGCCTCGCAGGCTTTGGCGCTGACGTAGCGGTGCGACGTGCCGTGGAAGCCGTAACGGCGGATGTGATCCTGCTGGTAGAACTCGTAGGGGATGCCGTAGAGGTATGCGCGGGCGGGCAGAGTGTGAAAGAAGGCAGTGTCGAAGACGGCCGCGTGCGGCAGCGCCGGCAGCAAACGGTGGGCGGCGCGATAGCACGAGAGATTGTGAGGGTTATGCAGCGGGGCCAGCGCGCAGCATTCTGCAATCGCCTGTTCCACCGCGGAATCGATCAGGACGGATTGCCGGAACTGCTCACCGCCATGCACCACGCGATGGCCGACGCCATGGATCGGCCCGAAGGCCGCGACGGAGTGCAGCGATTCCGCCACCGCCTCGGCCGGGTCGCTGATCCGCTCCACGGCGCCTTTGGCCAACAGAACTTCCGGGTGAGCGCCGGTGTCGATCAGTTGGTACTTCAGCGACGAGCTGCCGGCGTTGAGGACAAGGATGTGCATGAGGTCTCTTGACTAGATTAGTCCGGTCCGCAGCATCGAAGTATCTGTACTTTCTTGCACGCTAATAAGGCCCCTTGGTATCATTTAGCTTCATGCGAAAAGTTCCCCTCAGCCAGTCGCTACGGATCATCGGGCAAGGCTCGATGAACTGGATGGCTCAACGGCCCATCGTCGTGTCGTTCGAAGTGACGGATTCCTGCACGTGCTACTGCCGGCACTGCGACCATGGCGGGCCGAAAGACGACTCGATGAACATGCGGCCGGCGGATTTCCGGCGCTACACCGAGGCTCTGAAGCCCTGTGTGGTGCAGGTGTCTGGGGGCGAGCCTCTGATGCGGGACGATCTCACCGAGGTGGTGCGCAACATCAAGCTCGCGAACGGCCTGCCCTACATCATTCTGGTCTCGACGTGGTCTTTGATGACGGAGCAGCGCTATCTGGAACTTCGTGAGGCCGGCGTGGATCAGTTCTCCGTGTCGCTGGATTTCCCGGACAACCGCCACGACGAATTCCGCATGCTGCCGGGGCTGTACCAGCAACTGAACACGTTGATCCCCAAGTGCGTGGCCTATGGCTTCGACGACATCGTGCTGAACACATGCATCACGGCCGCCAATGTGGGCGAGATCAACGGCGCCGCGGACCAGGCTGAGAAATGGGGCGTCAACATCTGTTACAGCGCGTACTCGGCCCGGCGCACCGGATGCCGCGAACTGCTGCCGAACACGCCGGAAATGCTCGATACGCTGCACCGGCAACTGGACCGCATTGAGCAGCGGCGGAACGAGTCGAACTGGATTGTGTCGGCGCCGACGACGATCAACGCGACCCGTGACTACTTCGTCACCGGCGGCACTCCCGGTTGCAAGGCTGGCCTGCGGTTCCTGGTGGTGACGGCGGATGGGATGCTGCAGCCGTGTTCGATGCAGTTCAAGCGGTACAAGCTGGAAGATCAGGACCGCATGGTGCGCGAGTTCACTATGAACAACACCTGCGATGAGTGCTATGTGGCGATCCGGTCAAACCTGGACAAGAGCTTCCCGACGCTGTTGCGGGAAAACGTCGCGAACTATCTGAGTTTCAACGGATCGAGTAAAAACGCGGCGGTGGCTACCAATGGCCGCTGCTAATAAACCGGGGACGCGTCCCCGGTTTTTGAGTTGACTACTCGTAGCGGAGGGCGTCGACGGGGTCGAGGTTGGCGGCCTTGAGGGCCGGCCAGGTGCCGAAGAAGAGGCCGATGGAGACAGAGACTCCGAAGCCGAGGCCGATGGCCCAGCCCGGCACACTGGACGGGAGCGACGGCACGAGCTTGCCGATGATGAGTGTGATCAGGATGGAAACAAGGATGCCGAGGGTTCCGCCCAGGCCGGTCAGAGTGACGGCTTCCATCAGGAACTGGACGATAATGTCGCCCTTCTTCGCTCCGATAGCTTTGCGGATGCCGATCTCCTTGGTGCGCTCTGTGACCGAGACGAGCATGATGTTCATGACGCCGATTCCGCCGACGAGCAGGCCGAGGCTGGAGAGGGCGATGGAAACCAGGACGACGACGCTGAGGATGGAGTCCAGGCGCTTGATGATCTGATCCGCGGTGGTGATGGAGAAGTCATCCTCGGCGTCCATCGGTGTTTTGCGGATGCGGCGGAGGAGTTGGCGCATCTCTTCCATGGCCTCGTCGCGCATTCCGACGCGCGCTTTGGCAACTAGGATGAGGCGGTCTTCGGTGGGGAAGCGCTGGGCCGCCACGCGGTAAGGGATGACGATTTGGGTATCCTGGCCGTTCTGGCCGAAGAAGCCGCCTTTGGCCTCAGCAAATACGCCGAGGACAGTGTATTCGGCTCCGGCCACTGTGATGACGCGCCCGACAGCGCGGCCGTCTGGGAAGAGGGCTTCGGCGACCAACGGGCCGATGACACAGACTCGCGTGCCGCGATCGGCCTCCTCTGGCGTAAATACGCGGCCGAGCTTGAGCTCGCGCGGCTGGATGTTGAAGGAGTTGCCACTGAAGCCGACCAGGCCGACATTGTCGGTTTCGAAGCCGGTGACCTTGGCGGTGATGAGGCCGGAGGTCAGGGAACTGATGAAGAGCTGCTGGCTGACATCCTCGACGGCGCGGACGCTGGTTTTGACGAGATCGGCGTATTCGGCGCGGATGGGCTTGCGTTTCTGCTCCTTGGGGGGGCCGCCGGAACTGGGGTCGCCGCTGAAGCGGTTGAGGAAGATATTATCGGGACCGAACTCGGCGAAGAAGGTCACGATGCCCTGGCGCAGGCCGGAGGTCAGGCTGCCGACGGTCACGACCGTAGTGATGCCTATGACGATGCCGAGGATGGTGAGGCCGCCGCGGAAGCGGTTGACCCAGACGGCATCGAAGGCCATGTTGACGTTTTCGCTGAACTCTATGCGGATCATGGTTACTCCGCCCTCAGCGCGACGATGGGGTCCATCCTGGCGGCGCGCGAGGCCGGATACCAGCCGGAGAGTACTCCGACCACGGACGATACGAAGAGGGAAAGGAAGACGTAGGGGAGGGTGACGGAGAGAGTCACGCCGCCGATGATGGAGGCGATGCGGGCCACGCCGGCCCCGACGCCGAGGCCGATGGCGCCGCCGAGAGCGGACATAATGATGGCCTCCAGCAGGAATTGCATTTTGAGGTCCGACTGGCGGGCGCCCAGGGACTTGCGGATACCGATCTCGCGCGTGCGCTCGGTGACGGACACGAGCATGATGTTCATGATGACGATGCCCCCTACCACCAGTGGGAGACAGGGCATGGGCCCGAGACGGGCGCCGGTGGGGTC
>CAYVDY010000031.1:0-22625 GCA_964450255.1 uncultured Candidatus Solibacter sp.
ATTCCGGCGGATCAGCCGATTATCGATGCGCTGCCTTCGATCCTGGATCATTTGTGTCCGGGGTGCGCCGCGCACTTCACGACGGTGAAGGAGTTGCTGGACGCGCGCGGGATTACGTATGAGATCCGGCCGCGGCTGGTGCGCGGGTTGGATTATTATACGCGGACCACGTTCGAAGTAACGCACGGGGCATTGGGTGCGCAAAATTCGATTCTGGGCGGCGGGCGGTATGACGGGCTGGCGGAGTCACTGGGCTCGCGTGTGCCGGCGCCGGGGATTGGGTTCTCGATCGGAGAGGACCGGCTGGTGATGTCGATTGAGGAGCATCTGGATGCTGCCTCGCTAACACCGCTGGATGCGTTTCTGATTCCGATGGGCGATGCGGCGCTGCACCACGCGGCATTGCTGGCGCGCGATTTGAGGCGGGCCGGGTGCGTGGTGGAGCTATCCACGGACCGCAAGCTGAAGCGGGCGCTGGAGACGGCGAACAAGCTGGGCGCGCGGTTCGCACTGATTCTCGGGGATAACGAGATCAGCGCGGGTGTTTATGCCGTGAAGAACATGGTGAGCGGCGAGCAGCAGAATCTGACGCGGGATCAGATCTGCGAGGCAATTCTCCCTCACTGAGCGGCGGCGGGCAACTGCACGCGGAGGGAGCCGAGGCGTCCGGTGGCGTGGTCGCAGAAGGCGATTTTCAGCGTGCTTGTGCCGGGCTGGATGCGCAGTTTCCGTTCGTAGTTGAAGCCTTCGCCGTGCGTGCGGGTGGCCTCGGGCGGCTTGAGGTCCAGGTTCACTTCGTCGGTGAAGTCGTCGAGCACTTTGGATTCCACAGTGGCCTGGACGATGCGGACATCGAAGCGGCCCTGGTAGCGGCCGGCGCCTTCACCGAACGTGACGGAGCCGGGCTCGACGGTGAGGCGGAGCGTTGATTGATCCGAGCCGGCGATGGGTGTGATTCGGGCTATGAGGCCGACCTCGACGGCTTCTAACGGGCTCAGAATGGCTTCAGCGAGCAGGCGATTGCGGTCTGGCTGCGCAGTGGGTTCGAGAGGGCGGGCCTGATAGCCAAGGCGGTGGCGGATCTCGAGGCCGCCGCGGGCGGGGACCTTCACGCGGATGGAGACGTAGCGGCCGTCCCATTTCTGGTTGGTGGTGCGGTAGGTGAGGCGGTAGAAGGTGCGGGAATCGGTGAGGGCGCGGGTGAAGCTCTTGGCGAGGTTGTTGGTGTTCTTGAAGGACTGGCCTCCGGTTTCGGCGGAGACGGCATCGAGGATCTGGATGGGCTCGATGGGGCTGCGGCTGCCGCGGCCGGAGGGGAGAATGTTTCCGGTTGGGATTTCGGCCCGGTAGCCGCCCGGGGCGCGGACGCCGGCGGAATCGATGGAGTAGACGGCGACGTTGGCGTCGTTGAGGGTGTCGAGGGTGGAGTGCCAAAGTTCAGGATTCAATTTCACCACAGCGCCCAGTGGCAGGCCCGCGGTCATCCAGATGAGACTCTTGCGGCCGGGGAGCGCGCTGAGGTGGCGTCCGATGTCGCGGAGTGCGTTCAGTGTGGTGCGGACGCGATGGCGCATCTCGGCTTCGCCGGCAAGTGAAGATGACGCGGCTCTTTTGAGTTGAGTAGGGACTGAGGGCTCCGAGTCGCCGGCTCCCGCGCCGAGGCCGGCGATGGAATCACCTGTTGCCCTGAGATTGCGGAGACGTTGGACGAGGCTGGTGCTGTCGGTGGAGTAATCGTGCAGAATCCGGATGCCCCACTTGCCGAGGAAATAGAGGCTCCATTGTGATTGCTGTTCGGCGCTCTCGATGACGTTGGCGGCGGCTTTGGCGGCGTAGTACTGGTCTTCGTAGCGGGCGTTGTAGCCGTCGATGAGGACCGCGACGACGGGCGGGCCGTCTCCTTCTGAGCTGCGGCGGTTGCTGAAGAGGCCGGGCGGGAGGTCCGGCGGCTGTCCTGCGGCGGCGGGCAGATCGAGTTGGCTGGACGAGGTGTGGACTCCGCAGAATTCGATGCGCTGGGGCTTGCCATTTTCCAGCACGACGAAATCGGCGGCAGTGAGGCCGGTGACGTTCTGGCCGGTCTTGCGGTCCCTTACGACGACGGGGACCTCGACCACGCGCGTTTCGATGCGGAAACTCGGAGTCTGGGCGATTGCGTCGCCAGCGGACACAGCGACTACAATTGCGAAAACCAACCTCAATAACATACCTACCGTGAAGATATCCGGGTGAAATTCGGGAGTCAAGGGAGGCAACAACCGGCGGCGCGGCTCGATAACCAGAGAGAGTCAACCATGCCCGAGAACCCTCTGTACTCCGCCGATAGTCTGCCGAAGCCGGGCGACCCGCCGTTTGCGGGGCGGTTTACGATACTGGACCGGATCGGCGGGGGCGCTACCGGAGTCGTGTACAAAGTGCGGGATCAAGAGACGCGGCAGGTTTGCGCGCTGAAGGTGTGGCGGGCGTCGACGGTGCGAGACCCGGGGGCGGAGGAGCGATTTCAGCGGGAAGTGGAGTTGGGGCGGCAGATCGATCATCCGAATGTGGTGCATCTGCTGGACGCGGGCAGGGAGGGCGACCGGCTGTATCTGGTGATGGAGTATGTGGGCGGGCAGACGCTGGCGGAGTCGCTGGTGTTGTCGCCGCGGATTCCAGAGCGCGAATTTCTTCCGCTGGCGCGGCAAGTGGCCGCGGCGTTGGCGTGCATTCACAAACAGGGGATTGTGCACCGGGATTTGAAGCCGGCGAATCTGATGTTCGCGCGGGACGGCTCGCTGAAAGTGATGGACTTTGGCATCGCGCGGGCGGTGGATGCGCGAGCCACGCTGGGGATTGCGCGGGGGACGGCGGAGTATATGGCGCCGGAGCAGTTACTGGGCCAGCCGGTGACGGCGTCGTCGGATCTCTTTTCGGCGGGCGTGGTGTTTTACGAGATGCTGACGGGCCGGAATCCTTTTCAAGGGATGGGCCCGGCCGGGCGTGTGGCGAAGAGTCCGCCGCGATTGAGTGAGGTGACGCCAGGGATCTCGGCGGCGGTGGCGGCGGCCGTGGAGCGGTGTCTGGAGCCGATGCGGGAGGGGAGGCCGGAATCGGCGGAGGCTCTGCTGGCGATGTTGCCGGAGGAGGTTGCGGCCGAGGCGAAAGTGGAGGAGCCGCCGGCGCCGGCGCCTGTGCCGGCAGCGCCGACGCGGACTCTTGGCGATCTATTGGAGGCGCGGGGGCGGCCGTATCAGGAGGCGCTGCCGGTGCTGTTGAATGTGGTGCGGCGGCTCCGGCAGATCCGAGCGAGTGGTGAGATTCACGAGCCGGTGACACCGTACAACGTGCGGCTGCGGCGGGACGGGATGCCGGACATCACGGCTCACCCGCAAGTGCAGGAGCGAGATACGTGGGCGATTTCGACGCCGCGCTACAGCGCGCCGGAACTGTTGCGCGGAAGTTTTCAGCCGGGTGAATGGCGCAGAGAGAGCGCGACGGTCTATACGCTGGGGCTGATCTTCTACGAGATTGTGGTGGGGCGCGAGCGCTTCAAGACGCAACTGCCGGAGGTCTTTCAGAAGGGCAGCGACCTGGCGTGGTTGGAGTGGCAGACGAATCCCGAGGCGAGGCTGGCGGCGCTGCCGGTACCCGAGTTTCCGGCGGAGGTGTCGCGATTCTTCGAGCGCGCGCTGGAGAAGGATCCGGCGCGGCGGACGGCCACGCTGGAGGAGATGGAGCGTGCGTTGGAGAGACTGGTTCATTCGACTCAGAAGACGGAGGAGTTGCAGGTTCCGGTGGTGGCCGAGGGGCTCGGCGCGGACGAACCGGCGGTGGTGGCGTGGGCGCAGGGGCGGCTGAAGAGCCCCGCGGCGATTGCGGCGGTGACATTCGGCGCGATCGCGTTGCTGCTGATTGTGGTGAAGATCCTGGGGAGCCTTTAGCGAAGGCTGGCCAGTTCGGCGTCGAGTGACTTAGAAATGTGGCTCGGCTGGGCGCCCGGTTTGAGCGGGGGGATGCGCTGGCGGGCCTTCGTTAGCACCTCGCGCGCCTCTTTGGACTGATTGTTGGCCTTCAGCGCGCGGGCGAGCCCGAGCAGAAACTCGGGGTTGGTGCTGTTGTTGTTCTCGACGGATTGCCGTGCCAACACAAGCGCCTTGGCGGGGTTGCGCCAGGAGGCTGGTTCCACATCCAGCAGGTGGGCGGCGGCGCGTGCCTTGTCATTGGCGGAAGAGTCGGGAGACTCGGCGGACAGTACGGCGAGATCGAGGCCGCGGCGGACGTCGCGATCGCCAGCGGCCTGCTGACCCAGCCCGCGGCGCAGGACGCCGATCTGAAAGATGGATTCGGCCAGGTGCCCCTGCCAAACGAGGTTCCCTGGGTTCTTCCGCACCATCTTGTCGAGGATGGCGAAGACAATTTCGTAGTGGGCGATGGCGGCCTGCTTCTGATTCAGTGCCATGCGGGCCGCGCCAAGGTGGGATTCGGCTGCTGCGAGGTCGTAGCGGTAGTGGGTGTCGTCCTGATCCAGTTGGACGAGCGGCCGCAGGAAGGCGGCCCCGGCTTCGAGGTAAGGGATTGACTCGCCGCTGCGTCCCAACTCCAGGAGGAGGCTGCCGATTCTGACGTTGAGGACGCTGGTGACGCGCCCGACGGGGCCGGTGGACCGCGCCTCCGGAACGATCTCTTTGACTGTGTCGAGAGCTTTCCGATACCCGGCGAGCGCCGTATCGGGGTCGATTTCGCGGACCAGGTTCGCCAACTTCATGTGGCCGACGGCGATACCGCGGAGGCTGCGGGTCTGCTTCGGAATGCGGTCGCGGACGCGCGACTGGCAGATGATCCCCTTCTGGTAGTTGATCCGGGCTGCATCCAAGTCGCCGAGGCTGGCGGCGCCACCTAGTCCATACTGGTCACCCAGCGTGTCGAAGGTGGAGGCCGCCTCGTGAAGCAGTTCAACGGGGGCATTGGGATCGTCGATCAGGCGCTCGATAATGGCAGCGGCGCGCGAACTGCTTTTCACCGCCTTGGCGGCGTCTCCGTTGCCGAAGTGGACCTCACCCTGGCTGCGATACAGCAAGGCGAGGGCTCTGCGGACGCGCTTTTCGGCGCCGTGCTGGCGTTCGAGCGGCTCGGCCAACGCCTGCGCCTTTTGCAGCGTCGTGAGAGCGCTCTGGGCGTCGCCGAGATTCTGGCCGTAAGGATTGCCTTGCACGTTGGCCATCTTGGTGTAGCCGTCGATGAGGTCGAGCGCCAGTTCCATGTCGGAATCGGACTCATGGGCCAACTGATCGAGGAACCGGATGGACTGCGAGACGAGTTTGACTTGGACGTCCGTGGATCCGGGCAGTTGTTTGACCTGATTGTAGAAATCGAAGAGCAGGAGGTGGGCGAGCTGGCGCATCTCGCGGGATCCGTCGACGGCGCGCTGTTGTTCGGCGGCGGCGATACGGGCCTGGCGGATGGTAGCGAGGAGGCCGCCGGTGAGTGCCAGGAGAATGAGGGCGGAGGCGGCGAGGCTGAGCGCGTGACGGCGAAGGAACTTGCGGCCGCGGTAGGCGAGGCTGCCTTCGCGGGCGACGACGGGGCGGTGTTCCAGGTAGCGCTGGAGATCGGCGGCGAACTCCTCGACGGAAGCGTAGCGGTCCTTGGGGGCGGGGCGGAGGGACTTGAGCACGATGGCGTCGAGATCGCCGCTGATCTTCAGGGAGTCGAGAGGGCGGGCAGCGGCGGCGTCTGCCGAGCCGCCATCACGGACTACGCGGGTAATGGCTTCGCTGGGCGTGGTGGGCTCGGTCTCGTAGAGCGTCTTCATCATGGCCGCGCTGGACATGGAGCTGAAGTCAAAGGGCAGCCGGCCTGTGAGGAGGCGGTAGAGGATGACGCCGAGGGAGTAGACGTCGGAGGAGGTGGTTACGGGCTCGCCGAAGATCTGCTCGGGGCTGGCGTATTCAGGGGTGAAGGCGCGGAGGCCGAGGCGGGTGGCTTCGCCGCCGGATTGGAGGCCGGGCTCGATGAGCTTGGCGGTGCCGAAGTCCAGGAGTTTCACGCGGCCGTCTGGGGTAACGAGGACATTGCCGGGCTTGAGGTCGCGATGGATGATGAGGCTGCGGTGGACATAACTGACGGCGTCGCAGAGTTGCAGGACGAGGTCGATGACCGTGGCCAGGGGTGCGTTCTGCTGCTGGCAGTAGCGATCGAGCCGTTCGCCGTCGATGAACTCCATGGCGAGGAAGGGCTCGTCGTCTTCGGTGACGCCGCCGTCCAGCAGGCGGGCGATGTGGGGATGCTGGAGGGAGGCGAGGAGCTGGCGTTCGGCGAGGAAGTTCTGGCGGAGCCACTGCGAGGTGAGGCGCGTGGAGATGATCTTGACGGCGGCCTGCTGCTGGAAGCCGCCTTCGACGCGATTGGCGAGATAGACGGCGCCCATGCCGCCGCGGCCGAGGAGGCGCTCTATGCGAAAGGGGCCGGTGTCGCGGCCGATCCAGGCGTCGGCGGACTCGCTTTGCGGCGAGGCGCCGGCGGCGGCATGTTCGAGATCCGCGGCTGTGAGAAGCGAGAGCACTTCGGCGAGGAGGGCGGGGTCGGCGCCGCACCACTCGTGGAGTTGAGCTTCCCGTTCGGCCCGCGGGAGATCCAGCGCGCGGTGGAAGAGGGATTCGACGCGCTGCCAGCGATCCAGGGTGTTGTCGCCGGTCATGCGGACTCCGCCTCCGCGCGTAGTTCGCGGAACAGCCAACTGCGAGCGAATTTCAATTCGCGTTCCACGGTGGCGGCGGAGATGCAAAGCACGTCAGCGGTCTCGGCCGTGGTGAACGAGAGGAAGAACCGCAGTTCGACGACGCGCGCTTTGCGGGCGTCGAGTTTCTCCAGCTTGTCGAGAGAGCGGCTGAGGTCGAAGAGGTCCTCGTCGGCGTCGCCGATCCAGGGCAGGTCTTCGGTGATGGGGAGTTTCCACTGCTCCGTGCCGCCGCGGCGCTGGGCGGTGCGTGAGCGGGCGTGGTCCACCAGAATGTTGCGCATTAGGCGGGCGGTGAAGGTGAAGAAGTGTCCGCGGGCCTCCCAACTGACCTTGCGCTGGTTGAGTAGGCGAACGTAGAGCTCATTGAGGAGCGCGGTGGCCTGGAGAGTATGGTCTGAGCGCTCGCGGCGCATCAGGCCGAGCGCGATGCGGTGCAGTTGTTCGTAAACGACGGGGATCAGGCGTTCGAACGCCTCCGGATCGCCCTCACGCCAGCTTTGCAGCAGACGAGTTACCTCGCCGGCAGACTCCTCTTTCTCCATTGGTTCCTCGCTCCTCCGTTGAACCTTGTCCACAAATTATGCCAGCAGATGAGGGGCTCTGGCTAGTTACTACGCAAATAAGTACAAGAACCAGAGGGACGGGATACGGAGCGGCCATGACAGATCAGATGCCATCAAAGCGAGACGAGCTGGTGGAGACGCACTTGACGTACGCCAGGGCGCTGGCGGCGGAGGTAGTGCGGCAGCTTCCTTCGCACGTCCTGCGGGAGGATCTGGATGCGGCGGCCGAGTTGGGGCTGGTGGAGGCGGCGCAGGCGTTTGATCCCGGCCGGGGCATCCTGTTCAAGACTTTCGCCTACTACCGGATCCGCGGGGCAGTGTACGACGCGATTCGCAAGATGACCTGGTTCAGCAAGAGCCAGTACGACAAGTACCGTTTCGAGATGGCGGCGACCGAGTATATGGCGGACTACACCGAGACCGCGCAGGAAGTGCCTGCCGAGAACGCGGCGCAGGAAGCGGTGGCGGTGACCGAGACGATCACGAGTTGCTACCTGCTGTCGCTGGATGCGGAACAGGCGGACGTGGCCGACCACAGTGCGCGCTCGGCGGAAGAGACACTGCTCGACGATGAACAGAAGCAGTTGGTACGGCGGGCGATGCAGATGCTGCCGGAGAAGAACCGCGAAGTCATCGAGGGCTATTACTACCAGAACCTGAACCTGGAAGAGGTGGGGCAGCGGCTGGGGCTATCGAAATCGTGGGTGTGCCGGGTACATGCCAAGAGCATCGAGATGCTGCGCGAGGCGATGAGCGAACTTTCCGCGCTTCCGGCAACTTCGGCGAACGCGGCGCGATAAGTGGTCAGGGACTACGAACGTGTCAGACCAGTTGATCGGCAAAGTCGGAATCGGGGCGCCCGCCAAGATCGGCGGCGACAGTGTCCCGGCAGCGGAGAAGAAGGGGCCGTCCCGCTTCGACGCCGTTCAGCAGGAGGCCGCGGCCGAGGCGCAGAAGCCATCGCTGCCTCCGCCGGTTGACTCGGTGAGCGATGCGAAGCGCAAAGAGCTGGTGAGCGAGGTGCGGCGCGCATCGGAGGCGCATCCGGCGGAATCCCCACAACGAGTGTGGGGCGCGGAACTGCAGGATGCAGGCACGCACCTCGACCGCCTGAAGGGGCGTGTGGA
The DNA here is from genome assembly GCA_964450255.1 of uncultured Candidatus Solibacter sp. Classification (GTDB taxonomy): domain Bacteria; phylum Acidobacteriota; class Terriglobia; order Bryobacterales; family Bryobacteraceae; genus Paludibaculum. The sequence continues at coordinate 8,409 of CAYVDY010000031.1, forward strand.
GCGGCTGCCGAAGTCTGACCTGACGGCGGAGCTGAAGCAGCGGCTGGAATCCATCGACGGGCAATACCAGTCCACGAACAAGATGATGGACCAGTTGCAGAACATGTCGGATCCGCGCAGCCTGCTGAAGCTGCAGGTGGAGATGTATCAGATTACTCAGAACCTGGAGATGGTCTCCAAGGCTGTGGAGCAAGTAAACAGTGGCGTCAAACAGATCATGCAAACCCAAGTTTAGGTCTCGCGTATTCGCGGTCCTTCTGATGCTCGTGCCTTTGGCCGGGTGTTTGAAGCACGAACTTTCCGCCGGGCTCACAGAGAAAGAGTCGCAGGAGATGATCGTGGTGCTGAAGGAGAGCGGGCTGGACGCGACGCGCGTTCTTTCGGCGAAAGAGCGGGAGGCGCCGTCGTGGGCGGTGTTTGTGAAAGGCGGCGATCAGAACCTGGTTCTGGCGTGGCGGGTGCTGCAGGAAAACGGGCTGCCGCGCGACAAGGTCAAGGGGCTTGACGAGGCATTTGCGAATCAGGGGATGATCCCGACGGGGAGCGAGGAGCGCGCGCGGATGCTGATCGGGCTATCGGGCGAGATCAGCCGGACGCTGCGCTCGATGGCGGGCGTGGCGGACGCGCGGGTGCACGTGGTGCTGCCCGACAACAGTCCGTTGATCGACCGGGCGCAGTGGGCTCCCCCTTCGGCGGCGGTGTTGCTGAAGTACCGGGGCAGCAAGTCTCCGTTGACCGAGGATGAAGTGAAGAAGCTGGTCTCGAAGGGCGTGGAGGGATTGAAGCCGGAGGAGATCGCCGTGGTGATGAAGCGCGTGGTGCCGAATCAGCAGGCGTCGCGCGATGTGCAGTGGTATGCCGGGAACCAGGAGCTGACGGTGGCGGCGCTGGCGCTGTTGCTGCTGACCGCCATCGCTGCGCTGACTCTGCTGGGCCGCGTGAAGCAACTGCGCTGGCAACTCGAGCGCGCGCAGCAGGCGGGCAAGGGGGCGCTGTGAGCGAGGCCCGGCGGGAGCAGGCGCGGGCGCTGCTGGCGGCGGGCGGAGACAGGCGTGAGTTGCGGTTCAAGCTAAACGCGCTGCGCAGTGCGGAGTATGAGGAGAAGCTGCAGGCGCTGGGCGCGAGGCGGCATTCGTCGCGGCTGTGGAAGACCTGGCTGCTGTTCCGGCAGATGAGGGAAGAGGGCGCAGCCGATGGACGGTAAGATCCTGAAGGCGAACACCGGCGCGGGCCAGATCGTGCGGCAGCAGGTGCTGAGCGCGGCAGAAGAGGCGGCGCGGATTGTGGCCGATGCCGAGGCGGCGCGGGAAGAGATCCGGGCGGAGGCATGGCGGACGGGATACGCCGAAGGCTTGCAGCAGTGGGAGGCGGTGCTGGAGGAGGCGCGGGCGCAGGGTGAGCGATACCGCAAGGACTGTCAGGCGGACTTCGTGCGGCTGGCTATCCGGATCGCCGGCAAGATCCTGGGCGAGGAACTGCAGGCGGCGCCGGAGCGGGTGGCTGCGATTGTGGGAGAGGCTCTGAAGAGCGTGACGCGCGAGCGGGCGCTGACGATAAGGGTGGCTCCCGGTGCGGCGGCGGTACTGACTCCGCATTTGGCGAAGCTGCGCGAGCGGCTGCCGCAGGATTGCAGCGTGCGGCTGGCGGAATCGGCTGAGATCGCGGAGGGCGGCTGCATGATCGTCAGTGAGTTGGGGACGATCGACGCGCGTGTGGAAGTTCAACTGGAGATGCTGGAGCGCGCGCTGCAGCACGCGGTGCGGCCATGACGGCCGGCGGGGCGCACGATTTCGATTCTCTGTTTCATGCTCTGGAGCGGGTGACTCCGGTTCAACTGCGGGGCCGCGTGAAGAGCGTGACCGGGCTGTTGGTGCTGGCGTCTCTGCCGGAGGCGTTTATCGGCGAGGTGTGCCTGATCTACACGGGGCGGTCCACGGTGCCGCTGCGGGCCGAGGTGGTGGGATTCCAGGACGGCGACGTGCTGCTGATGCCGCTGGGTGAGCTGACCAACATTGGGCCGAGCAGCGAGGTGGTGCCGACCGGGCAGTGCCTGAGCGTGAAGGCCGGGCCGGGGCTGCTGGGGCGGGTCCTGAATGGGTTGGGCGAGCCGCTGGACGAGTCCACGCGCGTCCCGCTCGTGGACGTTTCCGACTACCCCGTGAACAGCCGGCCTCCGGATCCGCTGCGCCGCCGGCGGGTGCTGAACAGCCTGACCACCGGCGTGCGCGCCATTGACGGCGTGCTGACCTGCGGGGAGGGGCAGCGCATCGGGTTGTTCGCAGCAGCGGGCGGCGGCAAGTCGACACTGATGGGAATGATCGCGCGGAACACGGAAGCGGACGTGAACGTGATCACGCTGGTGGGCGAGCGCGGTAGAGAAGTACGCGATTTTCTGGAGCAGGACCTGGGGCCGGAAGGGCTGGCGCGGTCTGTGGTAGTGTGCGCGACATCGGATCAGCCTTCGCTGGTGCGTTTGAAGGCGGCGTATGTGGGCACGGCCATTGCGGAGTCTTTTCGTGATCGCGGTCTGCGCGTGATGTTGCTGATGGACTCGGTGACGCGGTTTGCGCGGGCGCAGAGGGAGATCGGGCTGGCGTGCGGCGAGCCGCCGGCAAGGGCGGGGTACACGCCCTCAGTGTTTGCGGAGCTGCCGCGACTGCTGGAGCGGACTGGGAACTCGGATCGCGGATCGATCACGGCGTTTTATACGGTGCTGGTGGCGGGCGACGATATGAATGAGCCGGTGGCGGACGAGGTGCGTTCGATTCTCGACGGGCACATTATTCTCTCGCGAGAGCTGGCGGCGCAGGGGCACTTCCCGGCGATCGACGTGCTGCAGAGCGCGAGCCGCGTGATGACGGCCGTGACGGGCGATGCGCACCGGAGTTCGGCGAACCGGCTGCGGAGTCTGCTGGCGACGTACGAGAAGCAGAAGGACCTGATCCTGCTGGGGGCGTATCAGCGCGGAAGCGATCGCGGCGTGGACGAGGCGATCGAGGCGATTGATTCGATTCGGGCGTTTCTCAAACAGGGCACGCATGAAGAGGCGCCGTTTGCGGGGACAGTGGAGCGGCTGGCGGCTCTGCACGGCGGGAGGTAGGGGTGGTGGCGTTCATCTACCGTTTGCAGGTGTTGCTGGAGCAGCGGGAGCGCGGCCAGGATGACGCGCAGAAGGCGCTGGGGGCGAGCATCCGCGCGCTGGAGGCAGCGAAGGAACGCCTGGTGGCGCTGCAACGCCGGGCAGACGAGGCGACGGAGGTGCATCGGGCGGCTCGTCACAGTGTCCTGGCGCCGGCCGGCGGGATGCTGACTGGCGGCGAGGTGCAGCGGCGCGCCGAGGAGGTGCAGTGGCTGGAGAAGGAGGCGGGCTGGGCGCGGGATGCGGTATTGGAGCAGCGGATTGCCATCGAGGATTGCGAAGACGCCGTGGAGGCTGCCCGGGGCGCGCTGGCGGAGGCGATGCGCCAGGTGGAGGTACTGCGGAAGCACCGCGCGCGGGCGGAGCAGCGCTACCGGCGTGAGGAAGAGCGAGTGGAAGCCGAACAGCAGGATGAGAGCGGGACAGTGCAGTTCAACCGGAGGAACCGCGAATGAAGATTGAAGGCGGCTCGCAGAGTGTGGGCAAGACGACGGGTAAGGAGTCCGACCGTGCGTCCGGCAGCAAGGGCTTCGGCCAGTTGCTGCGCCAAAAGAAGGCTTTGCGGGAAGAGGAGATCCCCCCGCAGGTACAAGCCGCGCCTGTCGTGCTTGCGCAGCAGACGGTGATCCGCGCGGAGGAGACTGCGGGCGCGGCGCCGGTGCAGCCCGCGGTGGTGGAGGCGCTGGCGGCGGAGATCGAAACGCGGATCGATGTGGCGGGTCCGAATGAAGTGCGCATCGAATTCAACTCGCAGGTGCTGGGCGGCGTTTCGGTGCAACTGACGCGGGTTGGCGACGAACTGCGGGTGCAGTTTGCGAGCCCGACGGCGGAGACCCGGCAGGTGCTGGAGGCGAACGCGGATACGCTGCGTGAGGCACTGGAGCGGCGCGGGTATCAATCGTCGATCCGTGTGGAGTCGCGCCGGGACGGAGAGGGCCAGGGCCGGCGGCAGCAGGAGCGGGAGCCGGAGGATCGGGAGTGAAGGGATTGGCGGAGTTTCGTGCCGAGGAAGTGGCGGCCTGGAACTGGCTGATGGCCGCGGGTGTGCCCGCGGGCGGCTGGGCGCAGCGGATCCGCGGGACAATAGCCGGGCTGATGGAGCGGCCGGCGGGGCGCACGATGCGGCTGACGGCGAAGCACTGGCTGGAGGCGAACCGGGAGCCGCTGATTGCTGCGTTCGGGGAGGACGGGATCGTCATTGGGCGTGAGCCGGGGTGTGGACTCGTGGTGCCGGAGGCCGTGGTGCAAAAGGAGCACGCGCGCGTGTTCGTGCGGGACGGCACGGTGCTGCTGGAGGATCTGGGCAGCCGCTTGGGCACGTTTATCGGGGATCGCAAGCTCGAACCGAACCAGCCCGTGCCGATCGCGCCGGACGTGGTGTTCACGATCTTCCCGTACTCGCTGCAGGTAAGCGCCGAGCATCTTTGGGCGCCGGAGGACCGGCTGGAGTTTCTGCCGGCGCGAGTGTCGGCGGATTCATCGGGCTCGGCGCCGCCGGTGGGCTGGCTGAGCTCGTCCATTCGCATCGTGCCGACGGACGGAACGTTCAAACTGAGCCTGTCGCGCGGGCTGATTGACGAGGCGCTGCGCGGCCTGATGGGGCAGGCTGAGATGGACGCGCCGGGTCTGCTGGAAACCGACGCCGGGTGCCTGGACTTCCTGACAGGCATCGTTTTCGACGCGCTGAACACGGGGGCGCGCTGGCCGTGGCGGTTTGAGTGCGGACGATGGGGCGCGGTTGAGGGAGGAGATCCGGAGGAGCGCGGCGTGCTGGTGGAGATGGAGATCCGGCTGCGGGATCACGCCGGCGCCGCGCGGCTGTTCCTGCCGTTCCGCATGCTGAACGAACTGATGGCGGGGCATGAGGCTCTGTGCCCTGAAACGCTGCCCGACGTGGCATGGACGTGCCGGGCGGTGCTGGCGGAGGTGGAGTTGGCGGCGGGCGATGCGGCCTCATTGGCGGAGGGTGACACGGTGTTGATCGAGACGCGGCCCCTGCTGCTGTTGCCCGGCCTGCGGAAAGGCTGGCATTGTTCCAGCACCGATAGCAACTTTTCGAGTCTGAGCCTCAATAAGTCTCTTGAGATGCCAGAAATCGAGCGCGACCAGAGACTGTCCGTGGACGAGCTGCCCGTCCTGTTCCAGGTAGTGCTGGCCGAGAAGGAGTTTGCGCTTTCCGAGCTGCGCAGCCTGGGCGCGGGTAGCATCGTGGAACTTGGACGCGGCGATAGCGAGCCTGTGAGGATTGCGTTGAACGGGAAGCTGATGGGCTCCGGCGAACTGGTGCGGATTGAGGGCCGGCTCGGTGTTCGTGTGCTGGGCTGGAACCAATAGCGATGCTGGAATGGAAAGATTATCTGCAACTGCTGGCCGCATTGGCCGTGACGCTGGGCATGATTTACGTGGTGCTGCGGCATGTGCTGCCTCGACTGCAGTTTGGCAAGCCGAAGGCAGACAGCCTGATCCGCGTGCGCGCCACGTATCCGCTGGAGCCGCGCAAGACGCTGTATATCGTTGAGGCCGGAAGCGAGACGCTGCTGATCGGCTCTTCGGGGGACTCGCTGGCAACGCTGGCGTCAATTCCGAGAGACAGTCTGCCGGTGGAGATGCCCGTTGCGCCGGCGCGGTTCGCTGACTTTCTGGCGCGGAGGAAGGCGTAGTGTTCTCCAGTCCCGTGACGATGGTGATTGTGCTGGGCGCGCTGGCGCTGGCGCCGTTCGTGATGATCATGCTCACGTCTTTCGTGAAGATCTCCGTGGTGCTGTCGATCTTGCGCAACGCGCTGGGCACCCAGCAGGTGCCGCCGAATCAGGTGATCACCGGGTTGGCGTTTGTGCTGACGATCTTCGTGATGAGCCCCGTGGCGCGGCAGATGTATGCGGCGTCCGGCAATCTGGCCGGGGGCGGCGCGCTGTTCGCGGAGGCGAATGTGAAGGCGGTCTTCGACGGCGCGCAGCAGGGCAAGGAGCCGCTGCGAAAGTGGCTGGCCAAGCACTGTCACGACAAGGATCGAGTGCTGTTCATGGAGCTCAGCACGCGACTGGAGCGGCAAGCCGGCGAGCAGGCGCCGCAGATCGACAAGGACGATTTCCGCGTGCTGATCCCTGCGTTCGCGACCAGCGAACTGAAGGAGGCGTTCCAGATCGGCTTCATTGTCTTCGTGCCGTTTCTGATTGTGGACATGGTGGTGGCCAACACGCTGCTGGCGATGGGCATGTCGATGCTCTCGCCGGTGGTGATTTCGCTGCCGTTCAAGCTGCTGCTGTTTGTGATGGTGGACGGCTGGTACCTGGTGGCCCGCGGCCTGGTGCTGAGCTACCTGTAAGGCGAGGAACCCGATATGACTCCCGAGGCGATTCTGCGAATCCTGCGCGAAGGCATCCTGATGGTGCTGCTGCTGTCGGCCGCGCCGATGCTGGCGTCCATGCTGGTGGGCTTTATTGTCAGTATTCTGCAAGCCACCACGCAGGTGCAGGAGCAGACGCTGAGCTTCGTGCCCAAGCTGCTGGCCACGTTCCTGACTCTCGCCATCATGGGCCCGTGGATGATGAAGCAGGCAGTGCGGTTCACTGTCGCTCTGCTGGAATCCATTCCGCTGGTGCACTAGATGGACCTGTTCGCCGGACTGGAGCGCGTACTGTCGGCCGTGGGATTCCGCGGCGATCTGCACAGCATGCTGCTGCTCTACGGGCTGGTGCTGGCGCGGCTGGCGGCGGCGATTTCGTTATCTCCGTTTCTGGGCGGCCAGAGCGTGCCGATGCGAATGCGGCTGGGCCTGGCGGCGGTGATTACCGCGATTCTGGTGCCCTCGATGAATCCCGCTGGGAGTGTGAACGCCATCGCCGCCGTGGCGCTGCTGGCCAAGGAGATCCTGCTGGGCTCGATCATCGGCTTTCTGGCGCAGGCGGTGTTCTATGGCATCGAGATGTCCGGCGCGTTGATGGATACGCAGCGCGGCATGAACCAGATCACACTGTACACGCCGCAACTGCCGGGGCCGGCGTCCGTGCTCGGCCTGCTGCAGGTGCAGGCGGCCATCGCACTGTTCTTCACGTTTGACGGCCATCTGTATTTTCTGCGGGCGCTGGCGGACAGCTTCACGGCAGTGCCGGCGGCGACGTTTCCAACGATGGCGGCGGGCGGGCTGGCGCTGGCGGAACTGGTGATGCGTGTCTCGGCGCAGTTGTTCGTGGTGGCCATTCGTCTGGCGGCGCCGGTGCTGCTGGCGCTGTTCTTGCTGGATGTCTGCTTCGGACTGTTCAACCGCGTGGCCGCGCAGATTCCGATTCACTCGGAGAACCAGACGGTGAAGGCGCTGGTCAGCCTGGTGATTCTCATCCTGATCATGCCCATTCTGGCCGGCCAACTGCGGGAGTATCCGCAGGTGCTGTTCCGCCAGATTGTGGAGTTGACGGCCGGATTCCGTTGAAGGAAGCACACTGATGGCGGGAGAGAAGACAGAGCAACCTACTGATAAAAAGCTGCGCGATTCACGGCAAAAGGGCCAGGTGGCGCGCAGCCAGGATCTGACGCAGGCGATTCTGTTTTTGGTGGCGGCGGCTACTCTGCAAGCGAGCGGCGGGATGGTGGAGAGCCTGCGCGGCATGATGGCGGAGAGCTACCGGCCCGAGATCTTCCGTGCGACATTCTCGGAAGCGCAGCTCTTTCGCTGGACGGGGGAATGGTGGAAGACGGCGTTGATGATCCAACTGCCGTTGATGGGGAGCCTGTTCTTCACGGCCGCGGCGGTCGGATATCTGCAGGTGCGGGGCGTGTTCTCGCTGGAGTCCATCAAGCCATCATTCGACAAGCTGAATCCGCTGGAGGGGCTGAAGCGGATCTTCGCGAAGCCTAACACCTACATTGATTTGTTCAAGAACCTGCTGAAGCTGGCCATCATCGGATTCCTGGCGTACAAGGCGACGCGGGGCATGATGCGCGAGATCGCGTTTTCCGGTCGCGTGGACACGTGGGGCATTGGCCGGCTGGCGGGTGAGCAGATGTTCGGAATGCTGTATCAGGCGGGCGGCGCGTTTCTGGTGATCGGCGTGGCGGACTTCCTGATTCAGACCAAGCTCCACTTGAAGGAGCTGATGATGACCAAGGATGAGGTGAAGCGCGAGTTCAAGGACAGCGATGGCGATCCTCACGTGAAGCACCAGCGCAAGGAACTGCATCATCAGTTGCTGAACGAGGCGGAGTTGTCGAATGTTCAATCGGCCAACGTGGTGGTGGTGAACCCGACGCACTACGCCGTGGCGCTGCGGTATGACGAGGCGACGATGAACGCGCCGCGGGTGATTGCCAGGGGGCAGAATTTGAAGGCCGCCGAGATCCGGAATCTGGCAAGCCGCTATCACGTGCCCGTCATTCAGGACGTTCCGCTGGCGCGGCGGCTGTACCGGGTGGAGACAGGGCACGAGGTTCCCGAAGACCTCTACGCGCCGGTGGCGGAGATTCTGCTGTGGGTGTATGAGCTGGAGCGAAAGCAAAAGGAAGGGGAGAAGCGATGAAGATCGGCCCATCGGTAGTTGGCCCAGGGTCCATGCCCGGCGCGCAGGCGCCCGGGGGCGTAGCGTCGTTCCGTCAGGTGCTGAGCCGCAAGGTGGATGCCCTGACCTCGGGCTGGCGGCAGATCGTGCGGGCGGAGCCGCGGTATTCGGCGGCGCCGGTGTTGGAGCCGCCGCCGCGTCCGGCGGGTGCGGGCGAGCAGACCGTAGAGAGCCGGCGGGCGGAGTTTCGGCGCCTGTTGGAGGCGGGCGGCGTTGGGGCCGAGTTGTGGCAGTTGGTGGAGCAGCGAATGGCGGCCGAGGAGTTGATGCTGGCGCGGGCGAGCCAGGGGAGGAGATGAGAGATGACGGAGTACACGAGGTGGCAGTTGGCGGCGTGGGGCCACGAGCTGTATCAGCAGGGCGCGTATGAACGGGCGGGAACAGTGTTCGCGGCACTGCTGGAAGATGCCCGCGCCGATGCCTATGCGGCGCAGGCGCTGGCGGCGTGCCATCTGGCCGTGGGCAACGCCGCGGCGTGCGTGGATCTGATGCGGTGGTGGCTGGGCTCGCATCCAGCCAATTCGATGGCGCAGCTGCGGCTGGTTGAGGGACTGGCAGCGCTGGGCCACACGCGCGAGGCGGCAGCGGAGTTGTCCGCCATGCCGGCATCTGTGTATGGGCCGGCGCGGGCGAGGCTGCAATTCAGATTGGGTATCTGACAACTTCCTGCCCGGCTGCCGCGATAACCCAAGTGCGAGACAAAACAAGCCGCAAGGCAGGAGGAGAGAAAGCAGATGTTCAATATCAACCCGATCCAGATCGCGATGACCGCAGTGGGCGGCCCGTTGGGCGGCGTGCTCGGTTCCATCATGGGCCAGATGACCGGCGGGGGCAACCCGGCCCAACTGCTGGGGAGCGTCATGAAGGCGTTCGAAGGCATCTTCAAGAGTGGCGGCGGGGGGAAGAGCCAGATGCAGACCCCGTTCCCGCCGCAGCCGCTGCCGTTCTCGTCCGGGCCCGGCGGTGTGACGATCACGATCCAGAGTCCGTTGAATGCCCTGCAGCAGGGCGCGCCGGCGGGCTTGGAGCAGATCTCCAAATCGCTGGGAGACCTGCTGAGCAAACTGCAGGGCCTGACGGGCGGCGGAGCCTCGGGTGCGGCATTTGCCGGCGCGGGCGCTTCGGCCGGCGCCTCGCTGGGAGCATCGGCGGGCGCTGCCGCGGGAGGATCTTCTGCGCCAGCCAGCACGGGCAACAGCGGCGGTTGGGGCAACATCGATTCGATGATGTCGCAGGCTGAGTCTCTGATGAACTCCGACAAGCCATCCGACCAGCTGAAGGCGCAGCAACTGATGCAGAAGGCGCAGCGCATGTTCGAGATGATCTCGAAGATGATGGAGCAGCGCAGCCAGATGATGTCGAAGGCCATCCAGGCCATCAAGTAGAGGTGAAAGACAATGCGCGTCGAAGGCGGCAGTTCCATCTACAAGGCCCAAAGCAATGTGTTTCGCATTGCCGAGAAGGGCGACACACTGGCCAAGATCGCAAAGAGCACGGGAGCGCCGCTGGATGAAATTCTGCGGCTCAACCCACGGCTGAAGAACCCGGATCAAGTCCTTTCCGCCGGCGCCGAAATCGCGCTGCCGCAGCTGAAGGACGGCAGCCACAAGGGGGCGCCGCCTCAGCGCCGGCCGGACGGAACGGTGCAGGAGGACTTTCGAACACACTACCCGCAGGCCAAGCCTCACTCGCCAGCGGCGAAGCCGGCAACGACGGCGCTCGCGGCTAACACCGCTGCGCCTAACACCCTGGGTGCGCCGCCCTCTCCCGGCGGCACGAAGATCGACCTGCATGCGCCTGCTCAACGGCACGAGCCCGCCAAGCCGGCGGCGCGCACCGCCGATTCGAGCGTCAACGAAGGAATGGCGCGTGCGCGTTTCGCTCAAGCCCGCGACCCGCAGCCGGCCAGCGCCGAGCCGCCCAAGGACTTGGCCGATCACGCCGTTGAGAAGAACAAGTGGGTGGCCGGCGCGCGCGACATCCTGGACGTCCCGAAAGGCGTCACCGACCTGAAGATCGGGACTTTGACCACCAAGGCTGCGGGGTTGGGCACCAAGATGGATGGCCTTCGCAGTGGTGCCGAAGTGGTGGAGAAGAAGATGGGCACGCTGCTGGACGAGCTTTCGAAGGCCACCCAAAAGGGGGATATCGACAAGCTCCGCGGTCAACTCAAAACGGTGATGGATGAGGGGCGCGCCATCCAGAAGGAGCTGAAGGGGGCATTGGGCGAGTTTACGGAAGTCTCCAAGGATATCAATAAACTCAGCAAGCTCAGCGGGAAGATGGAGCCGATCACGGAGTTGCTGGGCAAAACAAAGAGCGTTGCTTCAACGCTCGGGAAGCTGGCCGTTCCGCTGGATGTCTACGGCAATTTCCAGGACTTCGAAAAGGCCAATCCCGGCCACGCCGGCCAGAATTTGACGAAGGCCGCAGTCAGCGTCGCAACCAAACTGGCTGTCGATCTGAAGACCGCCGGCTCGCTGGCGAACGTGAGTGAGACGGCCGTTGGCGCGTTGAAGTTCGTTCTGGAAACTGCGGGTTTGAAGGACACGCCGGCGTATGAGACCGTCGACCTCGCCTCGCAGGCATTCCCGGTGGATGTGGCGGGCAAGGTGTTCGCCAACCTCACCGATGTTGCGTTCGCTTCAGCCGACTACGCCAAGGGCGACGGCAAGGCGATGAGCGATCTGCTGGACGCGAACCTGCAGGGGAAGAACGGGCAGGTGGTTCAGGGGATCGCAGTGCTCGGCGATCTCGTCATGACGGGCGGCCAGAATATCCCGACCAACGACGAAGCGTTGAAGATGGCCTACCTGTTCCAGAACCCCGGGCACACGGAAGTGCCGCTGGAGCGCACCGGGCGAACGGGAAGAGAGAAGGCGGCGATTCTCGATCAGGTGATGGAGGGCGCCTCCACCGCGCCCAGCGACGTGGTGCGCATTCAGAACATCCTGGCGCAATCGACGCCCGACCAGTTGAAGACCGTTTTCGAGCGAATCTCTCCGGAGAGCGTTGCCCGCTCACTGCCGTCGTCCAGCCAGGTGAAGGACCCGGTGACGACCACGTTTCTGGATCTCGCCAAAATCGCGGCGTCCTCGTCCGCCGGCAAGCCTGACGCTCCGGTTTGGAGCCAGCTCAGCCGCTTTCTCCACGAAGCGCAACGCCAGGGCAACACCCAGGTATTCGACCAGTTGCGCGAACGGCTCGACCACGGACAGCTCAAGCAACTGCCGGGCTGGCTGCGCCAGAGCATCCGTCACGGCTTCTGATTCCCTGCGGCGCAAGCAACCATTGCGGGTCGCTCACGATAACCAGTTTGCGAGGAAAGAACAATGAGCACCATCATTCACAACTCAAATCAGGTCGCACAGATGTCCATCAAGCTTCTGGGTGGCGAGCAGGGCTCCGCAGTCGGCAAAGCGATGGCGCCATTTACGGGCGCGGCGGGCCTGCAGCAACTCCAGCAGGTGTTCAAGCAGCTTCAGCAGGCGCTCGGCGACTTGCAGAAGCTGCTGGGCGGGCAGTCCGGGCAGACCGGCCAGGCGGGCCGGTCCGCCTTCCAGGCCCAACCCGGGGCCCTGTCGCCTTCAACCATCAACATCGAGATCCGAATGAACCCGATGGGGACGCTGGCGCAGGGCGATCAGAGCTTCGGCAAGGCTCCGATTGTCGGCGGCGATGCCCAGTGGCCGGCGTTCAGCCAGGCTGTGAACAGCCGGATCACGGGGAGCGAATCGGCCAAGGCGGGGCTATTCGATGGCGGGAATCCGTGGTCCAAGAACGACGGCAAGATGGGCGAGCGGGCGGCCATCGGCTGGACGATGCAGCAGAACGACAAGCTGCGCTATGACGCCGACAACAAGCAGTTCTACACCACGGCGGCGGATGGAACGCGCAGCAACGCTGTATCGCTGGATCAGGTGATGCAGACCATCAACAGCGCAGGCGGTCCCGGGCCGGGGAACGGCGCGGCCTACCAGGCGGTGGGCAAACTCGTCAACAATCTCCCGCAGGCGCAGCAGGCGCCGATGGATTTTCAGCAACTGATGCAGATGTTCCAGGAACTGCTGCAGGTGCTCCAGGGTGGCAATGCCGGCGGAGTTTCGCCGCAGTCCGCCACTGGCGCATCGGGTTCGGCCTCCGGGGCGAGTTGGTCGTCTCCGGCCTCCAGTTCGTCCCCGGCCGGCGGATCGGCCAGTGCGTCCTCGACCGGCGGATCGGCCAGTGCGTCCCCGACCGGCGGATCGATGTCGTCCGGAGCGTCCGGCGGTTGGGGCAACATCGATTCGATGATGTCGCAGGCCGAATCCCTGATGAACTCCGACAAGCCCTCTGACCAGCTTAAGGCGCAGCAGCTCATGCAGAAGGCGCAGAGGATGTTCGAGATGATTTCGAAAATGATGGAACAGCGCAGCCAGATGATGTCGAGGGCCATTCAGGCCATCAAGTAATGCAAGGAGTCACGAATATGAGCACGTCCACCAGCCTTCCCTCCGATACTCTGCAACGGGTCATCGACGGCACGGCGCCACTCAACACTTTTATCGGCCTTGGACCCGAACAGGTTCAGGCGATCGCGGCGATCGGCTACACCAGCTATGAGCAGGGAAAGATCGACGAGGCCGAGGAGATCTTCCAGGGCCTGATCGCTCTGGACAGCACCAAGTACTTCGGCTACGCCGGCCTGGGGGCCATCGCGCTCTCGCGCGGCGATGTCGAAGCGGCGCACGGGCACCTGTCCGAGGCGCTGGCGCGTCATCCGGACGAGCCGACGGTGCTCTCGAATCTCGGCGAAGTGCTGCTGCGGCAGGGCAAGGCCGAGGAGGCCGCGGGCGTCTTCCAGAAAGCCCTCGCGCTGGACCCCGACGGCCGCGATCCCGGCGCCAACCGCGCCCGCGCCATTCTGCAGGGCATGAACGTGGTGCTGCAGGAGATGAGCCGGGTCGCCGGGGCCTGATGAGCTATGTCTGATTTCACAGCGCGCTGGAACGAAATTGTTGCCGACGTGAAGAGCGGGCGCATCGCGTCCGTTCTCACGCGTTCGGCGGACCTCTTCCTGGTGGCGGCCATCGCCGCCATGGTCGGGTTGATGATCATCCCGCTGCCCACGTGGCTGCTGGACATCTTTCTGACCATCAACATCAGCGTGGCGTTGACGCTGCTGATGGTTTCGGTCTACATCCCGAATGCCGTCAAGATCGCGTCCTATCCCACGCTGCTGCTGATCACCACGCTTTACCGGCTTTCGCTGGACATCTCCGCCACGCGCCTCATCCTGTTACAGGCTGACGCGGGCGAGGTGGTGGCGAGCTTCGGCCAGTTTGTCGTGCAGGGGAATTTCGTTGTCGGCGCCGTGATCTTTCTGATCATCACACTGGTTCAGTTCATCGTGATCACGAAGGGCGCGGAGCGCGTGGCGGAGGTTGCCGCGCGCTTCACGCTGGATGCCATTCCCGGCAAGCAGATGAGCATCGACGCGGATCTTCGCGCGGGCACGCTCACGTATTGGCAGGCCCGCGGCCAGCG
>CAYVDY010000032.1:0-22582 GCA_964450255.1 uncultured Candidatus Solibacter sp.
CCGCAGCAGGCGAGCGATCGCGGTGACGACGATCGCCGCGATAACGGCGCTGGGAAACCTCACGGACGCCGTCTCAACCCTGGGCACCGTTCAGGGCCAGGTCGGTAGCAGCCAGAACAAACTGCAGTACGCGGTGAACCTGGCCTCCTCGCAGTCCGTGAACTTCTCGGCCGCCGAATCGCGCATCCGTGACGCCGACATCGCTGCTGAAGCCTCCAACCTGACCAAGGCGCAGGTCCTGCAGCAGTCCTCCATGGCTGCCCTGGCCCAGGCCAACTCCACGCCGCAGGGTGTGCTGGCGCTCCTTCGGTAGTCGATAGTCAGCGTTTCGTGATCTTGGGGCCGGTCTTCGGACCGGCCCCTTAGGCGCATTTAAGCAGCGATCCTCCCGGGCAGCCGGCATGCGGTGCACGGGAGCAAAGAGGGAGTTGGAAATGTCCACCAGCGCGATCTTCAGTGGAAATAGCCGGTTCGCCAATGATCTCCAGCAGGTAATTCAACGGACCGTTGCCATCGCGTCGTTACCGTTGAGGCAACTCCAGCAGCAGCGCGCCACAACGGCCAGCCGGCAGACAGCAATCACCAGCCTTACCTCCAAATCCTCGGCTCTCCGTAACTCGATTCTCGCCGTTGACAGCGGCATGCGTGCTGCCCCGATTGTCACGCTCGATGAACCTCAGGTGGCACGTGTCACAGCCTCTGATGGAGTTCTAGCCACGGAGATTTCACTGGAGGTTCTCTTCAGGGGAGCCAGTTCCACTGCTATCAGCGCGGACAGCCTGACAAAGGTGACCAACCCATCCACCGAGTCGATCACTTCAGACACTACGGTCACACTCATGGTGAACGGACTGCCTCTGACCATTTCACCACCTGTCGGCAGCCTGAACGCCCTGGCGCAAGCCATCAACGATGCAAACGGAGGCGTTCGTGCTTCAGTGGTGAACATCGGGCCGCCTGAGAGTCCCGACTATCGCCTGACGTTGCGAAGCGACGCGTTGGGCGACGTGAGCATCGCACTCAGCGGTGGCTCCGGGAGCCTGTCCACCCAACTGACTCATGGCACACTGGCTCAGTACCGAGTGAATGGCTTCCCTTCATCCCCGATTGCCAGTTCCTCGCGCAACGTTACGCTGGCGCCGGGACTCTCGGCCGAACTTCAGGCCGCTGGCACCACCAACATCACATTGGCGCCGGATACCTCCGGCATGGCCGAGTCGATCTCTACTCTCGTCGCGGCCTTCAACGCGGCCGTGGACGAGATCGACACTCATCGCGGAACCGGCACAGGCGCACTGCAGGGTAACAGCCTGCCATCCGACCTGGCTTCGATTGTCAAGCAACTGGCTCAGTACCAGTCTGGCGGCGCCAACGTCAGCAACCTCGCCGATGTCGGCCTGGAAGTTGACAAAACGGGCCACCTGCAGTTCAACACGGCTACTTTCACGACCGCGATGGAGCAGCATGGCGATGAAGTCCGGGCGTTTCTCGGTACCTCCTTCGATGGTGGGTTTCTGAAGGCGGCATCGGACACTCTAGGCCGCGTCGATAGCTTGTCGGGCGGAATTCTCACCGATGCGTCGAGCAGCATTGCCCGCGCGCTGTCCGCGGAAGATAGTCACATCGCAGATCAGCAGGAACGCATCGCCCTGATGGAGGAGAACCTGCGAAGGCGCATGGCCGCGGCAGATGCCTTGATCGCCCTCCTCGAGCAACGGTCGACAATGGTAACCGGACTATTCAAGGCAGCACAATCTGATGGCAACAACTAACTCCGTGGTAGCAGATGGCGAAGCCTGTGAATCGTCACTAGCCTCTTTGGTTGAGGCCGTGAACAACGAGGACTTCGACGCCGCTGCCGCGCTGGCAGTGCGGGTCAGCGAACTCGCGCCAGCTTTCGCCGCGGCCGCCACAACCGGCGTGGAAAGAGCGGTCCGATTGCGGCGAGTACTGGATGCACTCGAATCCGCCCGACGATCGACAATCGCCGTGCGGCAGCACCTTCGGTCGCAGGTGAGCGCACTCAGGCAGTCAACCGCTTACAATCAGGACACCTTGGAAAGAGAGCCTCGCTGGTCCACAGCGCTTTAGTGACGGTGTCGAATTTCTGACACCCGGTGGGTTTCTTGACGTTTTCGGCATTCGTTAAGCTGGATCCACATTGCATTGTCCCTGCTACTCATCGATAATCCCCGACGTCGAACGCTGTGGCAATCCAATTGCATGGATTCCAGAATCATGCTCGACAAAGTCGGAGTGGGTCTGGAAAGGTACATGGATCTAGTCTCCGTCCGCCAGCGGACTGTGGCTTCCAATATCGCCAACGCCGAGACCCCGAACTACCACACTCGCGATATCGACTTCACCTCTGAGTTGGGCAGCGCGATCGATGGCCACAGACCGGAGACAATCGAAACCGCTGGTCTACCTGCGAAGACAGACGGTAACAATGTGAGCCTCGACCGGGAGATGCGGCTCCTATCTGAGAACGCCATACGCTTTCAAATCGCGTCGAGTCTTCTCAAAGCCCAGATTCGTGAGGTAAAGCTGGCCATTCAGGAGGGCAGAAACGCATGAGCCTGTTCAGTGCGATCTCAGTCAGTGCTTCGGGGATGTCCGCACAGCGCCAGCGGGCCGAACTCCTTGTTGAGAACCTTGCCAATGCGGAAACCACTCGTACTGCGGAAGGTGGACCCTATCGCCGCAAGGACGCGGTGTTCACTACGGCTGAGGTTGGCACTCCGTTCCAGTCCACGTACTCATCACTTCTCGACCGTACCCCACAGGGAGTTACGGTGAGTGAGATTGTCGTAGACAGCCGGGCGCCCGAACGCCGCTACCTGCCAGGTCATCCCGACGCAGATCAGGACGGCTATGTCAGCCTGCCTCGCATCAACCCGGCCGAAGACATGGTGGATCTGATGGGCGCCTCCAGAAACTACCAGGCCAACGTAACAGCAATGACGGCCGTGAAGGACATGATTCACCGCTCAATCGACCTCCTCAAGTAGGTTCGGCGCGGAGATACTCACAATGATCCCCCCAATCAACGGCGCTTCCGCAATACGGCAAATCGATCCGCTAATCAGCCAGCCCACGACGAAGCCTCCCGCCGCGAACTTCGGCAACGTCCTCGAATCAGCGATCGACAGGGTAGAACTGTCCAGAACGAATGCGCAGGAATCCGTCCAGCGATTTGTGAAGGGCGAGGAGGATGAGTTGCACTCCACCATTCTCACCGTGCAGCGCGCTGAAATGGAGTTCGAGCTGGCCCTTCAAGTCAAGAACAAGGTCGTTCAGGCATATCAGGAAATCATGCGCATGCAGATCTGAGCGAGCTAACCGAAAATGAACCAGTTACGCAAAATCTACATCACTCTCACGATTCGTCAGAAGATCTACATTGCGGCTGCCTGCCTGGTGCTTGCGGTCGGCATGGCCGCACTGATGCGATGGCAGCGCGACAGCGGCTTCGAGCCGCTCTACAAGAGCCTCAGCAGCGAGGACGCCTCCGCTGTAGTCGCGAAGCTGAAGGAGCGCGGCGTAGATTTCCGCATCGGCGACGGTGGTACGACCATCCTGGTCCAAGCCGATCGTGCCCCGGAAATGCGCCTCGAAATTGCCGGCGCAGGGCTGGTGCGCAGTGGCCGCCCCGGGTTCGAACTCTTCGACAAGGTGAACTTCGGCGTTACCGATTTTGCCGAACAGGTGAATTTCCGCCGAGCCCTGGAGGGTGAACTTGAACGTTCCATCAGTTCTCTGGCTGAGGTGGACAAGGCCCGCGTGCATATCACCTTCAAGCGGGACTCCGTTTACCTCGAATCCCGCCAGCCGGCAAAAGCAAGTGTCCTCATCCGCTTGAAGCCGCAGGCTGTGCTTTCTCCTCAAAACGTGCAGGCGATCTCGCACCTGGTGGCCAGTGCCGTTGAGGGCCTCTCCCCGGACGCGATCTCCGTTCTCGACATGAACGGCAACTTACTGGGCAAGCCTCGCCGTTCGCGAGGCGGGGCCAACGACAGCCTTGATGATGCGTCACTGGAGTACCAGCAGGCGGTTGAGCGCCAGTTCCTGGCAAAGATCAACTCAACTCTCGATCCACTGCTTGGCGTCGAGCGCTACCGCTCGGCAGTGTCGGTTGACTGCGATCTGGCCACCGTAGAAGAGAGCGAGGAGGTGTTCGATCCAACGCGCTCCGTGATGGCGTCGAGTCAGAAGAGCGAGGATGTCAGTTCCACGGCTTCCGCCTCTGGCGTGCCCGGCACGGCCTCTTCCCTACCGAGGCCCACCTCCGCCGGTGTCCGTGGATCTGGCGGGAACTCCAGGGTGACGGAGAGCGTTGCCTATCAAACCAGCCGCACTGTCCGCCACCGCCGTATTCCGCAAGGCGTCGTACAACGCGTATCGGTGTCGGTCCTGCTCGATAACGATATAGAGTGGCAGGGTCAAGGCGCACAACGGAAGCGCGTCATCGTTCAGCCTCAACCCGAACGGCTGAAGTCCATTCACGATATCGTCGCCGGCGTCATCGGATTCAACAAGGACCGTGGCGACCAGATCGTCGTCGAGGTGCTCCCGTTCGAAATGACACTCAAGAGCGCTCCACCGCCGGAAGTCGTTTCGGCAGGCGGTGCCCCGGGCAATAAGAAGTCCGATCCGTTCGCGAATCTTCTGAAGCGCGAGCAAGTCCTGCCGGCGAGCGCCATAATCCTGACTCTGTTCGTGCTGGGTGTCGGCCTGTGGCAGTTCAGGAAACACCGCAGTTCGCGCAACCGGGCAGGGCGGGCGACCGTCGAGACGCAAACTGCGCTCACTGCACAGCCCTCCCCGGCTCAAATTGCTGCGGCCGAAGAACACTACTTGGCCGAGTCATCTGCTTCGCCCGACGTCGTTGCCGTGAAGATGATTACGGAATTGGTTGCGCAGAGGCCGGCAGACTGCGCGATGGTTCTCAAACAATGGCTAATGGAGCGCCAAGCGTGAAGCCGACTCAAAACAACAATCAGATCACTACCACCTCCCCGGGCATTCGAAAAGCGGCTGTCCTTATGGTCTCGATCGGCGTAGAGGCCAGCGCCAGCCTCCTACGGCAGTTGGAGCCAGCCGAGATAGAGTTGCTCAGCATAGGGCTCTCCAACCTGGGCACAGTGTCGTCGGTCGAAGCTGCCTCGACGCTGCAGGAGTTTGAGCAGAAACTCACGAGTCGAGAAGTCCTCGGCTATGGAGGCGCCGGCTATACACGGCGTGTTCTCACCGGGGCTTTCGGAGAAGACTTTGCCAGGCAGATGGAACAACGGCTCCAGGTCAACTCCTCCATGCCATCCGCACCTCTCGCGCGCTTAGCCGAGGTGGATCCGGAACTGCTTGCCCGAATCCTCGAATCTGAGCATCCACAGGCCACAGCCGTGCTTGCCGCCTATCTCCCGCCGCTGTTCAACTCACGCGTATTCGCTGCGCTTGAGGCCGACTACCGGCATGAGGTGCTCACCCGGATGGCCGCATTGGAGCATACGGATCCGGATATCGCCGGCATGATCGCCGCTTCAGTGCTCGAGCGAGCCGAGTCCAGTACCAACGTCTGCCGCGAACCGGCACGCGGTGTGCATCTTGCCGCCGAACTGATCAACCACCTTCCAGCCGACATCGGCGCGCAGTTGCTTGAGAGTGTCGGTGATCGAACTCCCGAACTGGCGAATTCAATCCGCCGGCTTCTGTTCGTCTTCGACGACATCCTCAAGCTCGATTCGAAGGCGATGCGAGAGCTTGTCTCACGCCTCGATCGGAAACTGCTCGTTGTCGGGCTGAAGGGCACTAGCGACGAGGTCCGCCAGCACTTCCTCGGCACCATGTCGAAGAGCGGGGCCGCGATGCTTGTGGAAGACATGGAAGCCGCAGGACCCCTTCGAATCCGCGAAGTGGAAAGCGCTCAACAACAGATTATTTCCTTCGTCAGGCAAATGGAAGACGATGGCGTCATCGATCTTCGCTCTGCCGGATCCGAGCAGTATGTCGTCTAGAGTCTTATCCAGTTCGCACGGACTGGACATCCGACCCTGGCACACACGGAACCGGGAGTCTGTTGCCTCCACTCAGGCGGACTCTTCCGCAAACGCATCTGAAGTGAGGGAGGAGCGCAGGGTGAGTTCTCGCGTGGAAGCCGATCACCTGAGGCAGGAGATCGAATCCGCTCGTTCAGAGGGCTATCAGAGCGGCTTTGCTGACGGCAGGAGTGCCGCTGAGATTGCCTTCCGTCAGGAGATTGAGGCTGTCTCTGTCCGCCTCTCCTCATCCATCGCCTCCCTTGCAGAGATGAAGCCGAGAATTCGGCGCGAGGCGGAGCGGGAACTGCTGGAGTTGTGCTTCGCAGTGGCCCGCCGGGTTGTACACCGCGAATTGACGCTCGACCCCGATTGCGTCATAGGACTGCTCCAGGCCGGTCTGTCCAAAGTCTCCAGGAAGGACCTCCAATCCGTGCAACTGCATCCGCAACTGGTAGGCCGAGTCACCGCTGAACTCGAGAGTCTTGGCGTCTCCAATGTAGAGGTCGTCTCTGACAGTACTCTGGCTTTGGGCGACATTCTCTATCAGACCAGTCGTGGCACGCTCGATGCGAAGCTCGAAACGCATTTCGCCGAGATCGTATACGGTCTCGCAGATCACATTTAGATGACCACCATGAACCTCGAATCTCACCTTCCCGAGAGCTTTCAGGCGGCCAGGTACTTGCGGCACCTGGATCAGATCGACCCGTTCTGCTGGAGTGGAAGGGTAACGCGGATGTCAGGACTGCTGGTTGAATCCTGCGGTCCTGCCAGTGCTGTCGGGGACTTCTGCCAGATTCAAACGTCCACTGGCCGCACATTCCTGTCGCAGGTGATCGGTTTCTGTGATGAAACGGTCCTCTCGATGCCGCTGGAGGAGCCCAGCGGTCTCCAGCCCGGTGATCGAATTGTTGCCCGCCATGGCCAGTCGCTACTCCGCGTTGGACCGGGTCTTCTGGGTCGCGTACTCGATGGTCTGGGCCGCCCGATGGACGGCGGCCGCCCGATTGAAGCGGAGGAGCACTACAACCTGAACGCGACTCCCCCGAATCCCCTCACCCGCAACGCCATCACACAGCCAATCACCACCGGTGTGCGTGCCATTGATGGACTTCTTCCTTGCGGCAAGGGCCAGCGCATGGGGATCTTTGGCGGCAGCGGCGTAGGCAAGAGTACGCTTCTCGGTGTCATGTCCCGCGACAACTCGGCTGACATCACAGTCATCGCAATGATCGGCGAGCGCAATCGAGAGGTCAAGGCCTTTATCGAGAACGAGCTGAACGCTGAGACCCGAAAACGCTCGGTGACCATTGCCGCTACGGGCGACCAACCGGCGCCGGTCCGGATCCGCGCTGCCTTCGTCGCACTGACCGTGGCCGAGTATTTCCGTGACCAGGGAGCCAACGTCCTGCTGATCATGGACTCATTGACGCGCTATGCCATGGCCCAGCGCGAGATCGGTCTGGCAGCCGGTGAACCGCCCAGCCAGCGCGGCTACACGCCATCCGTATTCGCCCTCCTGCCCAGGATTCTGGAACGCGTCGGCAATTTTCACAATGGATCGATCACCGGTTTCTTCACCGTCCTGGTCGAAGGCGACGATTTCAATGAGCCGATCTGCGACGCCGTTCGCGGCATCCTCGACGGCCATCTCATTCTGTCACGAGATCTGGCCGCTGCCGGCCACTACCCCGCGATCGACGTGCTGCAATCGGTAAGCCGGCTGGCGCCTCATGTCTCCACCGAGAAACACCTCAATGCGGGTCGCAAGATCAGGGAGGCGCTAGCCATCTACCGCCACTCCGAGGATCTGATCTTGCTCGGCGCCCATGTCGCCGGCGTTAACCCGAAGTTGGATCGCGCCATCGCCCATCGCGAACACATCCAGTCGTTTCTATGCCAAAACGCCAAGGCGACGTCCAGTGCCGATGAGACGTCCGCGCGCTTGTTGGAACTCGCGGCAGTACTGGACTAGGAGGCACTCGACTTGCGCAAATTTCAATTCCGTCTCGATTCCGCGTTGCGGTGGCGGCAATCCCGCACTGCGCAGCGCGAACTCGAACTCCAGGCGGTCGTCCAGGCTCGGCTGCAATTGGTGCGTGATCGTGATCTCCTCTGCCGCGAACGCCAGGGCGCAGCCGCTGAGGTTCAGACGGCCGCTGTGTTGACGGGGGCGGACCTGCTCGCGCTTCGCCACTTCATCGAGGTGTCCTTGATTCAGGAAGGCCGGCTTCAGGTCAGGATTCACGATGCCGACCTGCGATGTCAGGAGGCCAGACGCCTGCTTCAAGAGGCGCGTCGTGACGAGAAGATGCTCGACGTGCTTAAGAAGAAGGCGCTCGCAGAGTGGCGTCAGGACTATCTCAAGGATATGGAGATGGTAGCCGGAGAGACTTTCCTGGCGAACTGGGCTCGCACTCAGCCCCGAACGTAGATTGCGAACGGTGGGGCTGGACAGCCCTATCGCCCCTCTCTCTGGTTGCCCTTGAGATGGTACATTCGCTCGTCTGCCCGTTGCAGGAGAGCTTCGAGTGTCTCTCCCTCCTTGTGTTCCGCCGCGCCAATGCACGCCTTCACTTCCAGCGAAATGGTGCGGCCGCCAGCGTCAACCTCCATCGGCGTGCCGAACGAGTCGCGGAGATGGCCGGCGCGTTCCACCGCTTGCTTCAGCGTGCAATCCGGCAGAACTACGACAAACTCATCTCCGCCCCATCGGCAGACCATGTCCGTGGTTCTAACGCCTGCACGCAGCCGCTTTCCAAAGGTTTTGTGCACCGAGTCCCCAACATGATGCCCGAAACCGTCGTTGATTGGTTTGAACTTGTCGAGATCCAGCAGCAGGATACACAGTCTCTCGCCGGATTGGATGATAGCGCGCATTGCTCTCTCTCCCGCCCTTCGGTTCGAGAGACCTGTGAGTTCGTCGGTCGTCGCCTCTGTCCGGGACTCCTCCCAGCGTTCCTGAAAGCTCTTCAATTCGAGCTTAAGCTGCTGCAGGTATCCTTCATGGCTGCTTCGTAGCTTTGTGGTTGCCACCTTCAGTTCGGCCACATCCTGTTCGAGGCGCTGCCGGAGTTCTGTGAGGCTATCGATGCTTTGGAGCTCTTCCAGTTTGCTGGTGACCACAGCCAAGCCGCCGTCACCCTCCGCTGCTTGCGCTGCCAACGTTGCCGCCGCCTCGGACAGACTGTGGAGAATTCCTCTTATCTCCTGGTCACGCATGGCGAGGGCTCCGGCTGCATTCTTCGCGTATCGGATCTGGAGATCGGAGACTGCAGTCTGGAGTTGAACCAGTGCCGGAGGCGTCCACGCCTGCTGTTCGCGTAGTCCCTCGACGAGATCCTGCAATTGGCGACTGACCTGTGAGATGCCTTGGTCCAAGGGCAGCATACCGCCAATGCTGCCCTCGAGGGACTTTACGTAGTTCTCCTTCAGTTGTTCCAACACCGGTTGAAGCTGATCAAATTCGTCGAGATAGTGCTTCAAGGAAATCAAATCGCGATCCTCCCTGGCCGCCTTCATTATCGAAGGGTCTGGGCGAAATTCTAGCCCAAGATTGGGCCACTGGATGAATTGTTGACCGTTCGCGGAGCACTCGGGTGTAGCACTCCGTCGGTATCGGGGTTCGCGGCCAGTCGTCTCGGCGTGAAGGTCGACAACTGAACCATGGAGGCGACTCGTCGGCCCACTCACCGGCAGCGGCCTGCCCCGGAACCTGATACCGCCGAGACGGATGTGCGCTACTCGCTCTCACTGCTTGCCGAGGCCCGGACCTTCCGGAGCCCTCACGTGATCGCGGAACTCCATCCTCAGTCCATTCCGGCGGTGGAACCAATAGCTGACACCGCCGCCATAGCAAAGCACGCCGACTCTCCCCGCCACAAGCAGCCACACGCAGAGACGCCACACCAGTGACAAAGGCGGCCAGTTTCCGCCCTGAGCGAGACGTGAAGTGGCAACCAGGACCGACGTAGACGACTACTACATTTTGTCCGGAGATCTGCGATGTAGAGATCAGTGCGCCGACTTCACCACCCGACGTGAATCTCCTGCCGATTCCGGCTTCGCCTCGACCACCAGCATGGAAGTAGTCACCGTTCCAGTACGTATAGCGAGTTTCGCCCGGAATCGTGACCTCCAGCCAACAGTTATTCACGGATGTGTTGCGTTGCAGCAACTCCACTCAAGATCAGTAGCGCTCCAGAAACAAAGGCCCGAAGGCGTTAGTGTTGCATGGCGCCCTCCGCAATTGCACTCCATGACCGCTGCGATAGGAACATAGTCCATGAAACCGCGACTGCCTGGGACTGCCGGCCGACGGAGGACAAGCGCCGGTGGCGAGTTCTCCTGCTCTGATTGGAGTCGGTATCTGGTCGTGGTGGCCGTCGAACTCGGACGTTTTGCGCTTTACCGCGTCGCTGATGCGCAGTCCGGTGTGGCGCGACACCAGCCCGAAGGTCAGATTCTCGCTGGCATGCTGGAGAATGCGGGCCACCTCCTCTGCCTCAAAAGGCATTGTCGGCTTGCGGCGCAATACGGGTGCCTTGAGGCCGCGCCGGGCTCCGTTCCATCCAGTTATTCTCCTCGCAGAAGCGGAAGAAGGACCGCAGCAACTCCAGCCGTTTCGAGGTGGTCGACGGCCCCACGCCCCACCCGTCCCGGGACTCTCGTGCCGACTCGGGCGTGAAGCCCGTCAGCAGCGGGCATCGCCGATCGCCAAAGCCCTGGATCAGGTCGCAGAAGGCCCGGTGCCTCTTCAGGCTGGCCAGGGCGAGATTGCGGGCGACACTCTCGCGGTAGAACTTCTCAGCAGCATCGCGCGCGGTCGGATCATGGGCCGGCCTCGGAGCGTTACCGGTCGGCGGCGCTTCCAGTTCGCGCCGCAGCAACTTGGCCCGCTCCCAGGACGATGTCTTCAGGGAGCGGCGGATGTGGCCGCCCGGTCCGGTCCCCTCGATCCACAGGGCGCAGCGGTGGTGCCGGTAGAAGCGGTCGTAGTGATGCTGGCAGGAAGGGATGTGGCGTCAGTAGAGAGTGAACATACGGGTCTCGTGTCGGCCGATCTATCGTATGCAGATCGTACGAGAGATTATGCCTAGTCTCTAAGTTAAGTGCAATCAGTAATATGGGACTGGCGGAGAGGGAGAGATTCGAACTCTCGGTAGAGCTTTACACCCTACGACGGTTTAGCAAACCGCTGCTTTCGACCACTCAGCCACCTCTCCGCAGAGGTTTGGACGGGTCTTTTTGTACTTTAGCATGAACGTGCTCACGCTGGCACCTTCAGGAGAATTATGGTGAGATCATCGTGCTGATCGGCTCCGGCGGCGAATTCGTCCACGGCCCGCATCACGTGAGAGACGATGCGCTCTGGCGGATAGCCCGCTGCGGCGGCGACTGCCGAGGCCCAGCGCTCCTCGCCGAACTCCTCACCGGCGGGATTACGTGCCTCGGTGACACCGTCGGTGCAGATGGCGATCAGATCGCCGGGTGCCAGGCGCAGCTGACCGGCCGAATAGCGGGCGCCGCGCGTCAAACCCAAGGCGAGACCCCGGGAGGCCGGGCGTTCCAGACGTCCGGACGCGCGGACGACAATGAGGTCGCCATGGCCGGCGCTGACATGGCGCAGTGTTCCCGCGATTTGGTCAAACTGGCCGCACCAAAGGGTGGCAAAGCGGTTCCGCGGCGTCGATTCCCACATCAGCGCATTCAAGCGATTCATGAGCTCACCGACGTCCGAAATGCCTCCGGCGCACAGGCCGCGGAGCGAGGCTTGCAGTCCGGCCATCAGTAGCGCAGCCGGCACGCCTTTGCCGCAGATGTCGGCGACGATGGCCATCAGGAGTCCCTCGCGGGTGAGGAAGAAGTCGTAGGCGTCGCCGCCGATGGATTGGGCGGGGCGGCAGCGGCCTGCGTATTCGAGGCCATGCACCAGGGGCGGGCGCTGCGGCAGCAGGCGCTCCTGGACTTCGCGGGCGATCTCCAACTCGTGGTGCAGGCGCTCGCGGTGCGCGGCCTCCTGAGCCACCACCTGCGTCAGATGGACGTTCTCCAGCGCCAGGGCGGCCTGAGACGCGACGGTCTGCAGCAGGTGGCGGTCGGCACGGGAGTATGGTTCTTCGCTCAGCTTGGGGCCCAGCCCGAGCACGCCGAGCTGCGCGCGGCCGGACGAAATGGGAAGTGCGAGCTCGAAGCCGGCGCCCGCGGCGTCTGTCAGGATCTCGACTCGGGGCACGTGCAGGGCCTCGGAAATGCGCCGGCATACTCGCTCCTTAAGCGCCTCGGCGTCTGGCATGTGGCGAACCTCCTCGCCGAGTTCCGTCAGGACCCGTTCAGCTTCCACCTGTTCGCGAAAGAACCGACGGTCCACCCAGGTGCGCGCCCTGGCCATGACGCGCTGCAGCAGCACGACTGCCAGCACGGCGGTTGCGATGGCGCCGAGTTGCCGTGCCGAGCGCATGCCGTCGCGAGAAACGGATTGGAAGGTCGTCCAGATTACGCCCAGCACCACGAGTGCCGTCATTACACCCATTGCCCTTTGCGCCAACGCGTATTGCAGCCCTTGCCGCAGGGCAACGCGGACATCCATCGCCTTCTGCACGACAATCACGTAGGCGAGAGTGGCGGGGAAGACAAACAGCAGCAGAATGATCGTGATGACGAGGGCGTCCGGAACGGTCTCGATGCCCTTTTGGAAGAGCCACGAATAGAGAATGAAGAGGAAGATAGGCCCCAAACTGGCTGTCATGCCCCAGTAGAGCCACTTGAGCCGGCGTTTGGCGTCGGGGGCCTTCTCCTTTGCCATTTTGTAGGGAATATCGATGAACAGAATCGTGATACATGCGCAGCTCAGGGCCAAACCGGCTGGAACTGCCTTCTCCAGCCACAGGAGGGACTGCTGCGTCGGCAGGCCGAAGGCCGTTTGGAGGGTGGCGACAACGGCCGCCGTCAGGGCCAGCAGCGCCTGGGGCACACCAAGCACCCAACGGGTCCATCCGAAAAGCCGCACCCTGGATTGCGGGTCAGGAAAGTAGAGGCCGAAAAGCAGCATCCAGAGAGGCCAGCTGGTGCCGAGAATTGCTTTGTAAAAGGTGGCGAAGGCCCGCCAGGGGAGCGGCCAGCCATCAACGAGATTGCCCACGCTGGTGGCCAGGAATCCGAAGCTCACCAGAAGTGCGAGTAGGAGCCATGCCATGGGGTCGCGCGGCCGCATCCAGAGCACAAAAAAGCCGAGGACGATGCTGAACCACGGGTTGAAGAAGTCGGTGACTACGGCGGTCGTCCAGTCAATCCAGCTCTTCGCTTCTCCGTTGAATCGGGTGAGCCGGAATGCGGCGGTTCCGGATTCCTGGCCTCGCCGGTAGGCGATGCTCCACTCGGCTCCCGCACTCGCTTTCCGCAGGAGCGCTGCGATGTCCATCCGGTGGCGGATAGACGATCCGTTCACACTGAGGATCACGTCGCCTTTTTGGAGTCCAGCCGCGGAAGCTTCCTTCTTGAGGCTCGAAATTGCCGGTGGAGCGAGTTTGGTCTGGAACGGCATCTCAGCGCCGCGCAGGAAGTAGTGTAGGGCGTCAACGGAGTGCCATGCCTGGTAGCCAATGATGATCGCCATCACTGCCAGCACGGGTACACGGGGGTGCGAGAGTAGCCTGGGCACGTAGATAAAGGATAACCGCAAAACGAAAGGCCGGCCCCGTGGGGGACCGGCCTTTTTGACTTGTGGGCTGGAGAGCCAGGCTTATTTCGGGCAGCCGAGCTTCTTCAGGTCCTTCGGGGTAAGCTCCTTGGCTCCCTTGAAGGCGTTCGGCATCTTCGTGCCCTTGGGCACCAGCCAGACTTCCACGCGACGGTTCTGGTCGGCAGTGGAGACCTTGTTGGAGCTGCGCTCGTCGGCAGCCGTCCGGGTGGAGGTGCCGCAGAGGCCGGGTTGCATGTCGGAGACCTGCTCGGTGCCGGTCCAGTCGACCTTGACGCGGGAGACGTCGACCTTGGCGCAGGTGCCCGTACCGCCGGTGAGGACGGCAACGGCGTTCATTACGCGCTGCTTGTCGAGCGTGCTCGGCTTCTTGGTCTTGGAGACTTCGTCCTGATCGATGTGGCCGACGAGGACGATTTCGTAGTCCGGATCAGCCGCCTTCGGGGCGAGCTCTTCGAGCAGGATGCGCTTGCCGCAATTGTTGACGCGGGCGCCGTTCTTGCCGAAGATCACGTCGGAGAAGCGGATTGCCTGCGGGATGTAGTCGACCTTGACGGAGGTGCTGCAGGAAGCAGACTGGCCGCGATCGTCGGTGACCTTCGCCGTGGCGGTGACGGTCTTGGACTGGATCTTGCCACCCTGTTCGAAGCGAACCGACTTGGTGTCGAGCGTGGCGTTGGCGGAGGTGCCGTTGGTGACGGTGCCTTCGGTTGCAGTCCATTGGAAGGCGATCGTGGAACAGGCCGAGCCGGTGCCCTGAGCATTCAGAGACGCGGTCTGGCCGTACTGGAGGGCCGCCGGAGTGGACGTGCAGGCCGTCGCCGTCGGAGCCTTGTATTCCTGCACGTTCAGCGCGAGGGTGTTGGCCTTGGCCACACGAGCCGGCATGCCGGTGGTGTTCGGAGACTCGACTTCGAGCTCGATCATGTAGTTGCCGGCGCGGTCAGGGGTGAAGGTGAGTTCGGGGCTGTTGCCGCCCATCGGCTGGCCGTTGACCCTCCACTTGTAAGTGAGGCCACGGCCGGCGGGATCGGATGCGCCAGCGGAACGGATCGTGATCGCGCGGCCCTGGCACAGCGTGCCGGTGCCGGCCGAAAGTGCGCCGGCGGCCAGCGCGCCCAGCGGTTGCGGAGGCGGAGGCGCCGCCACGACGACTGGCGGTTCATACTTCTTGCCGAGATAGTAAGTCAGACCCACTGTGGTCTGAATGCCGTTCAGCTTGTCACCGCGGGGGATGTAGACACCAACGGCGGATTGATCAGGTAGCCGGAAGGCAGGGTTCTTTGTCCAAAGGCCACGCACGTCAACACGCATGCCGAAACGGTCCGTCAGATGCCACTTCACGCCGCCGCCATAGTTCAGGCCGACCTGGAGACTATCATCCAGGTTCTGTGCGCCGTACTTGGCATTGGTCGCGAAGCGGGCTTCTGCGGAAGCGGTGTCGGTTGGGTTGAAGTTGAGTGCCGAAGGGCCGGCCGTCAGGAAGGGCCGGAACTTCGATCCGCGCTGAGTAAAATAGACGACAGGGTTCAACGAGAACTGGTAGATGCGGCTACCGAAACCATATGCAGGATCTCCTGTCCGAACGGGCCGGAGGAACTCGACATTGTTCACGCTATAAGTGAATGCCTGCTCCAGTCCGACGTACTTCCAGAAGTTCTCGGTGACCCGGGCGCCGGCGACTCCGCCGCTCCTGTGCTTGGTCCCGAGCCCCTGATCCACCTGCTGGAAAAAGCTTCCTCCGCCAAAGACGCTGAGTTCGACCTTGTCGGGCCGCTCGTCTCCTTCGGCCGCCGCTGTAGGAGCGGCTGTAGTCTGAGCACCGGCCACATTGCAGAGGGCCAGCGCCAAACCGGCGGCAGCCAACGTCCGTGACCAAGTGTGAGTGCGAGAACTGATTGTCAAAGGTTTCATCATCAGGGCTTTACCTGCCTTTAATTATTATGCTACTCATCCGCGGAAAGGTCCAGATAAAATACTCCCATGTCGGGAGTTAGGGCCAACAGCCGCTGAGACTCTCCCGCATGAAAGGCGAGTTTCCTCAAAGTCGCTTCCTGGATGTCCGCCCGGGGGAGTGCGGCCCAATCCCGGCCTCCGTTCACTGAACGGTACACCCTTCCAAACTGCGCTGCGTAGACCTCGCCGCTGCGGCCGGGACGAACCGCCAGCGTGCTCACCGTGCCTGGCGCGAGGCCGCTTTCCGTCCTCTGCCAGAGCTTGCCGCCATCTACTGAGATGTACAGCCCTTGGGCGGTTGCCAGCAGGAACGACCCTGCTGCCGTATCCGCCATCGCAAGATCATAAATGAGACTAACTGGAAATAGTATATTCAAAACTCTCCAGGTAGTGCCAGCGTCTTCCGAGACGAACACCGCCTGAGCGGTGCGGACCGCCATGCGCCGCGGTGCTGCCGGCGAGGTGTAGATCGTCTGAATGCTATGCCGGATGGCGGCTGTGGTCAGCTTCGCGGGTTGCCAGGTTGCACCCAGATTCGCGCTTCGGAACAGGCCCTTATCCGTGCCCGCATAGAGCACCGGATTGCCGGCCGCACCTCCGGGCATGCAAGCCAGGCTGTAGAGGCTTGATGCAGGTGGTCCGGTGCTCCCAAGCTCGGCCCAACTCGCACCGGTGTCCTTGGATCGCATCAGGCGGGATTCGTTGCCGGCGAAAAGCACCGAAGGCGTGTTCGGGCAACCGGCCAGATGCGTGATGTGGTTATCGCGCAGCGTCGCTGTGCTGGCGGCTAACTTCCAATCCCGGCCGCCGTCAGAGCTCAGGAAGACGCCGCCCGCTGCACCATCCTGGATCACGTTCAGATAGAGATCCGATTGTGAACTGGT
Source organism: uncultured Candidatus Solibacter sp. (assembly GCA_964450255.1). Taxonomy (GTDB): domain Bacteria; phylum Acidobacteriota; class Terriglobia; order Bryobacterales; family Bryobacteraceae; genus Paludibaculum. Next base: position 16,578 of record CAYVDY010000032.1, read on the forward strand.
CAGGCTCATCACGCGTCGGCTGACGAACCCCTCGTTGATCTGCTTCACGGTCTCGCCGCCGTCTTCGCTCTTCCAAAGCCCCGACCCTTCCGTGGCCAGGTAAAGTCGTTCGGGCCGCTGCGGGTCGAACGCCATCGACAGAATGTGCAGCTTGTTGACCTGCCTGAAGTTGGCCCCGCCATTCACTGACTTCAGCAGCCCCAAGGTGGTACCGGCGTATATGATTTCGGGTTTGCCCGGATGCTGGCGAACCACATGGGTGCGACGATGGGTGGAAGGAATGCCCTGGAACTTAGTCCAGCTGGCGCCGGCCGTTTCACTGCGATAAATGCCGCTGCAGGCGCTGGCCAGCACGGTTTGCGGCTTGGCCGGATCGATGAAGATCGAGAACACATCCGAGTCATCGATCATTCCGGAGTGGATCGAATTCCACGTCTTGCCACCGTCGGTTGTCTTCCAAGGCAGATGCGTGGTTCCGGCGTAGATCACTTCGGGTTCCACCGGGTCGAATGCCACTGCAGTCACACCCCGCAGTTCATGATTCCAGGGGGCGGAGATCCGCTGCCACTTCCGGCCCGAATCCACGCTCAACCAAACTCCGTCGCGTGTGGCGGCCACCACTCGCGCCGGGTCCTTTGCCCAGTACGACACGGCCTCCACGGAGATGCCGGCCACACCCTCGGCCTGCTTCCAGGTTTTGCCAGCATCTTCACTGAACCAGGCGCCCGCGTACGGGGAGCGGTCTACGGAGAGGCCTGCGAGATAGAAATCGGAGTTGCCGGGTTGGATCGCTGCCGTCGCAACCGTTGCGAGAAAATGGCGCGGAAAAGCCAGCCTCGTCCAGGACTGGCCTGCATTGGTGGAACGGAAGAGGAGGGAATTGCGCGCACCGGCCAGAAGCGTCCGCGGTTGCAACGCATCAACGGCAATAGCCGTGGCGCTGCCGCCCCAAGGACCAGATGGCTGCCAGGCTGCGGACAGAACTACTGTGGGCAGGCAGAGCGCTGCCGCCAGGATGCGAAGCGAAATGGCTGTCACCTCTACTGTTTAGACTATCAAAACCGTGCGCAGGACTCTTGGATGCGTCACAGAAACGGCCTTGCCAAAAATCACATCGGGTGTTCCAAGCCGTGGCCGAACTCAAATGCCGGCTGGACCCGCTGGCGCGCCCGCGCGCCAGGGCCGCGTCACTCTTATCCAGCCCGAACTTGTCGCTCGAGCCTCCACCACCCCCACGGCGAAGTCAGAGACGCCGCTGATCCTGATATGCTGTCTGGCATCCGGCAAGGAGCACCCATGCAGCCAATCACCGATCGCCGCGCGTTCCTGAAGTCGTCCCTGTTTCCGGCCATCGTGCCGTCCTCCGTCTTCGGCGCTGCCGCGCCCAGCAACCTGATCCAGGTGGCGCAGATCGGCTGCGGCCGCATCGCCCGAGCCTCGGAGTTTCCGGGCGTCCTCCGTCACAGCGATAAGGCGCGCTTTGTGGCCGTATGCGATCTCGACACAGTCCGCTTGGCCGACGCCAAGACGCTGGTGGAGCAGTCCTACGCCAAGAAGTTCGGCAGCGACAGCTACGCGAAAGTCAAGACGTACGCCGATTACCACGAGATCCTCGCCGACAAGAGCATCGACGCTGTCTGCGTCAGCACGCCGGACCACTGGCACGCCCAGCCTGCGATGGAAGCCGCTCTGGCCGGCAAGGATATCTATCTCCAGAAACCCGCCTCTCTCACCATTCAGGAAGGCCGCCAGATGGCCGACGTGGTTAAGCAGTCCGGCCGTATCTTCCAGGTAGGCAGCCAGCAGCGTTCCGAGGTCCAGTTCCGCACCGCGTGCGAGATGATCCGCAACGGCCGCATCGGCAGGATCAAGGAGATATTCATCGGCCTGCCTTACGACCCCGCCGGCGACGACGAGCCCAAGATGCCGGTGCCGTCCAGTCTGGACTACGCCGCCTGGCTCGGGTCCACGCCGGACGTGTACTACACCGAGAAGCGCGTTCATCCGCAGTCGGACAACATGCGGGTGCGGTACGATCGTCCCGGTTGGCTGCGCTGCGAGCAGTTTGGCGCCGGCATGATCACAGGCTGGGGCGCGCATCACATCGACATCGCGCAGTGGGCGATGAATCTGGATCGCGGCGGGCCCATCGAAGTCACCGCGCTCGCCGAGTTCCCGAAGAAGGGCCTGTGGGACGTGCACGGCTCATATCACGTGCGCGCCCGCTACGCCAACGCCGCCGAGATGTACATCAGCGACATGTACCCGAACGGCTTGCGCTTCGTCGGCGAGGACGGCTGGATCTGGGTGACTCGCGGCCGCTGGCAGCCCGGTCAGCCTGCCGAGGGGCAGCGCGACAAAGCGTTCGACGCGAGTGATCTGAAGATGCTGCGCGCCGGGTTGAAGGAGGGCGAGCCGCGCTTGCACGCCAGTCCGAACAACGACCATCATCTGGATTGGCTGACCGCGATCCGGACCCGCGAGCAGCCGGTGACGGATGCCGAGATCGCGCACCGTGCGTGCAGCACCTGCCTGGTGGCGCATACCGCGATGCGCTTGGGCGGGACGCTCAAGTGGGATCCGCAGACGGAGAGGTTTGCGGGCAACGATGCGGCCAATTCGATGCTGGCCCGGAATCAGCGCGCGCCGTACGGGTCGGATCTCGTGATGGCGAAGCTGAGGAAGAAGACGGACTAGCTCTTCTAGCCGCCGAAGCTCAGCCACTGGCTGAGCGCATACACCACGCCTGCGCCAAACAGAGTCCCGAAGATCGTTTTGTTGTGACGGGCCAACCAAATGGGCAGGTAGATGTCGAAGTTGTCCGCCCGCTCCAAGGTGTAGCGGCCCGCGATGTCAGTCAGCGGACAACGGCCCCGATTCAACGCGAGGATCGCGCATTCCAGCAATACCAACCCTGTGAAGACCGCCGCCCAACGAAACTGCCGCAAGGCGCCAGCGATGGGGATCGCCATGATGCATCCGGCGAAAAACAGCCACACCAACGTATGCACCAGCTTGATCCACGCCAGCATTTCGTCTCGATTTTGTGGAGGCTCCATGAGCAACTCCAGTGTACTGGCCGTGGCTGTGCCGCGATTGGTGTAGACTCGGCAAAATGCCGACCCGCCGCACCATTCTCACCGCCCTCTCCTCGCTGCCCATGTTGGCCGCCGACGAATACACTCTGGGTCCCGACTCGCAGCGTAAGGAAGGCGTGCCGCGCGGCGCCGTGACGAAACACTCCTCGACCGCCAGCAAGGTGTTTCCAGGCACTGCGCGTGATTATTGGATCTACGTGCCCGCGCAATACAAGCCCGGCACGCCTGCGGCCGTTATGGTCTTTCAGGACGGCGCAGGCTTCGTCAAAGAAGATGGCGCCTGGCGCGTCCCCATAGTCTTTGACAACCTGATTCATCGGGGCGAAATGCCAGTCACCATCGGGATCCTAATCGACCCCGGCATCCTGCCCGCCCGCAACGAATCCGAGCAGGCCCGCTACAACCGCAGCTTCGAGTACGACGGCCTCAGCGACGCCTACAGCAAACTGCTGCTCGACGAGATTCTCCCGGAAGTCGGCAAGAGCTACACTCTCACCTCCGACCCCAATCTGCGCGCCATCGCCGGCTCCAGTTCCGGCGCCAGTTGCGCCTTTACCGCCGCCTGGCACCGTCCCGACGCCTTCCGGCGCGTGCTTAGCTTCATCGGAAGCTACACCAATCTGCGTGGCGCCGACATCTATCCGTCGCTGGTTCGCAAGACCGAGCCAAAGCCGCTACGCGTCTTTCTTCAAGACGGCGAGAAGGACCTCGACACCTACTCCGGCTCGTGGTGGATCGCCAATCAGGACCTCGCCGCGGCGCTGAAATACGCGGGCTACGACTACAAATTCGTCACCGGCACTGAAGCCCACAACAGTAAACACGGCTCGGCGATTCTCCCCGACGCCCTGCGCTGGCTGTGGAGCGGTTTCGGCCAGCCCATCACACCCTCGAAGGGCAATGCCGGCAGCGATCGCCAGTTCTCCGTGCTGATCACCGATCCTTCCAGCGGTTGGGAACTGGTTGGTGAAGGCTACAAGTTCACCGAAGGCCCGGCCGTCGACCGTCACGGCAACGTCTATTTCACCGACATCCCGAACAACCGGATTCATCGTGCCGGCGTCGATGGCAAGGTCACAGTTTTCAAAGAAGACACCGGCGGGACGAACGGGTTGATGTTCGGTCCCGATGGCCGTCTGTACGGCTGCCAGACCGGCCGCCAGCGCGTCGTTGCGTGGGCCATGGACGGCACGGAAACCACCGTCGCAAGCGAGATCCGCACGAACGACATTGCCATCACCGCCGAGGGCTCGATGTACGTCACCGATCCGCGCGACAAGCGTGTGTGGTTCATCGACGCTAAGGGCAACAAGCGGATCGTCCACGAGGGGATCACGTTTCCCAACGGCGTCATCCTCTCACCAGACCAGTCGCTGGTGATTGTCTGCGACTATCACGGCCGTGTGGCCTGGTCGTTCCAACGGCAGCCGGATGGCTCACTCGCCAACGGGCAGCCGTTCTACCGCCTGGAGATGCCGGAAGAACCCCGCAGCCTGGCCGACGGCATGACGGTAGATACGGAAGGGTTCCTCTACGTCGCCTCTGCCGTCGGCATCCAGGTCTGCGACCAGACCGGCCGCGTCTGCGCGATTCTCAATAAGCCCACCGCCGCCACCATCGCGAATGTGGCCTTCGGCGGTCCGCAACTCGATTGGCTCTACGTCGCGGCCACCGATAAGCTCTTCCGCCGCAAGATGCGCCGCCGGGGTGTCGTCTCGTGGAGCCGCGTCACACCGCCCAAGCCGCGGCTGTAGGGTCCCCCACCTTCGTCATCCACTCCCGCAGTTTCCTGAACTGCGTGTCGATGGTCTCCTTGGCCTCCGGGATCTCACCGAGATCGTGGACCTCGTGCGGATCCTCTTTCAGGTTGAAGAGTTGCGTCTTCCGCGTGCCATTGACGCGATACAGGATCAGCTTCCACTCCCCATCGCTGTAGCCGCGCATCAGTTGCCGGTAGGCAAAAAACAGGTCCGGCCTCGTGGCGCCCTTCGGGTTCTGAATCGCCGGCGCCAGGCTGACACCCTCGACGTTGGCCGGCGTCTTTGTGCCCGTCAAATCACAGAGCGTCGGATACACATCCAGCAGATACCCCAGCCCTTGCCGCTTCTGGTTCTTTGGCACGCCAGGACCGGAGAAGATCAGCGGCACCCGGATGCTGTGCTCGTAGAGGCTCTGCTTGCCCATCAATCCGTGCTGGCCCAGCGCCAAGCCGTTATCGCCGGCGAAGACCACCACCGTGTCCTTCTCGCGGCCGGTCTCCTTCAGCGCGTCCATGATGCGGCCGACCTGCGAATCCAGATGCGTGATCATCGCGTAGTACGCCGCGATATGCCGGCACACTTCGCTGGGCGACCGCGGGAACCCCGCCAGCATTTCGTCGCGCACCTTCAACTCGCCGTTGTCAAAAGGGTGCTGCGCCATGTAATTCTCAGGCAGCTTAATGAGGCCCGGTGAGTACTGCTCGATGTACGAAGGAGGCGCCGTGCGCGGATCGTGCGGCGCGGTGAAAGCCGTATAGAGGAAAAACGGCTTCTTGCCATCCTGCTTCCCGATGAACCGGACCGCCTCATCGGCGAACAGTTCGCTGGGATACTTTCCCGGCTCGGCTATCCGGTCGTGCTGGTAGCCCGTAGCGCCGATCGCCTTGAAGAGCTCGCGGGACGATTGGGTCCGCAGGCCCACCCGCTGCCCGCGGATCTGGCCGATCGGTCCGCGCGGGCGGGCCTGCCGGAGCGGATTGCGGCACTCGGTTTGACGCCGGACATCCTGATCAACAACGCCGGGCTCTCGACACTCGGACTCGTCGCGAAATCTGTTCCGGAGCGGGAACTTAACCTCGTCGAGGTCGACGTGGCCGCGGTGGTCGACCTATGCAGCAGGTTCTTACCCGGAATGGTCGACCGCCGT
>CAYVDY010000033.1:0-22186 GCA_964450255.1 uncultured Candidatus Solibacter sp.
CCCTGCGCCCCGGCACGCGGCCGGGGTGGCTTGGGTTCATCCTGATTGCCGTGGGGGTGCGGTCCGCCACCAGCCATCGCACCGCCGACGTGGACTTCAGCGAGCCGCCGGGAACGATCTAGCAGTTGAGTCTCAACGCCTAGAGCAGGTTGTCAGGCCGTCAGGAGGTCAGGTAGTCAAAAAAAAGGACCGGTACCTTTCGGTACCGGCCCTTTGAGTAACTGACGACCTGACTGCCCGACAACCTGGCTGCCTGGCCTAGTGCGTAACGTGCTCTGCCTTCGGGCCCTTCTTGAGGCCCTGGATCTGAATCACCGGCGCGCCGGGCGCTTCCTTCAGCACGTGCTGGCGATAGAGCTTTTCCATCTCCGCGTGCTTGGCCTGTTCTTCCGGGGTCAGGTCCTTCTTCTTGCGCGCCGCGATCTTCTCGTCGCGCGCGTTCTTCGCAATGCCGAGCACGTCGAGGTCGGTCTGCAGGCCCTTGGCGACGGCTTCGGCGTTCAGCTTCAGCGAGTGCTCGGTGGTGCTGAGCGGCACGGGCTTGTTGCCCGCGAAGATCTCATGACGGCCGTGCTCTTCGTACCACTTGGTGAGCGTTGCCGTCATGTGCATCTTCTCGACGATATTGCGCCAGCCCACACCCGTGTTGTACGCACAGAAGCTGATCTCGCCTTCCTGCGTCGCGTACGGGATAATGCACTGCTCGGTCCGGCGGAAGTCGTAGTTGAACAGATCCTGGAACCACATGCCCGCGATGAACAGGAAGTTCCAGCGGTCTTTGCGGCGCTGCTCGATGTCGGAGAGCGTGCGCTCGCCGTCCACTTTGCCGTACTTGCGGCCCGTGGCGCCGAAGGTCTTGTCGAACTTCTGCATCAGGTCGCCCATCTTGAAATGAGTCGGGGACTGGAACGGATCGTAGTTGCGCATCAGCGCCAGGGCCATGCCGGCCACAGAAAGGAACCGGCCGCGTGCGGCGTCGTTGACCCGCGCGATGTCGCGCGAAAGACGGTCGCCGTTCAGGAACTTCGTCACCGGGACGGCTTCCTTGGTTTCCTTGTCCACCATGATCGCCATGCCCGTACCGCAGTTCGGGTGGCAGCCGCAGCTCAGAGCGCCCCAATCGGCGTTCGGTCCATGCACCAGATCGGCCCAGTCGGAAAACGTCGACATGAAAGAGATCGGATACCAGTCGCGTGTCGGCTCGCCGAGGCCCGTCTGGTTCTTCACGTCATGCGCCAGGTGCGAAAGCGTGTAGCGCTGCGCCGCGCGCCGGTCGTCCGTCACCGCTTCGTCGCGGCCCGTGAACGACACCGGCTGGAAGCTCAGGAAGGAAATCTTCTTCGGGTTGTCCAGCGCGAACTGAATGATCCGGCCCACCTGCTCGTTGTTGATGCCGTTGATGATCGTGACAACCGGCACAATGTCCACACCGGCGGAATGCAGGTTCTCGATCGCGCGCAGCTTCACGTCGAACAGATTACCCACCGCGCGATGCGAGTTGGCCGCATTGCCGATGCCGTCGAACTGGAGGTACGCATACCGCAGACCGGCTTCCGCCGCCTGCTGCGCGAATTCCTTGCTCTTCGCAAACTCAATGCCGTTCGTTGCCGCCTGCACCGAGTTGTAGCCGACCTTCTTGCAATACCGCACCGCGTCCAGGAAGAACGGGGAGAGCGTCGGCTCGCCGCCGGAGAACTGCACCGACATCTGCCGCCGGGGCTTGATCTTCAAAGCGTTGTCGAGCATCGTCTTGATGTCTTCCCAGCTCAGCTCGTGGACGAATCCAACCTGGTTGGCGTCCATGAAGCACGGGTCGCACATCATGTTGCAGCGGTTCGTCAAATCGATGGTCAGCACCGAGCCGCGCCCGTGCGTGATCGTCGACGAGCCGTGGTGGTGCATGTCCGCGTCATTGTGCGCGCGGATGTCGCGGCCCGGGAAAACCTCTTCCAGGTGCTTGAAGAAGGCGGCGTCAATCGCCATCACGTCTTCAAACTTGCCGTGGATCGGGCACTCCTTCGTCATCAGGATCTTGCCGTCGCGCTCGATGATCTGCGCCTTGATCTCGCCAGGGCGCTCGTTCACCAGAACGCTCACGTCCCGCTTGCCGTCAATGATCTCCTGACGGACTTCCGGGATGCACTTGGGGCAGAGCGAATCCGTCGTACGCGGCCAGCCCAGCTTCGGCTTCATCTTTTCGTACGACTTCAGCAGGGGCTTGTCCGACCACTTCGGCGTGAAGCCGGGGTTCGGGCTGATCTGATTCAGCGTGTCGAAAATCTGCCACGCGGCCCTTGCCGCGACTGTTACTGCCTTTTCCACGTACTTGATCGGCTTGTGCATTTTTCCTCGTGGACTCCTGTTCTACGGCGCGCCTGTTCTGTGCGAGAACAAACTTGTGTTCATTACAATTCTATTCACCCAGCCGAAAGGGGCTACTGTTGTTTGTCGAACAGCACCCATTCGCCTCTGAATGGAGCAATACAGGGTTAAACGGAGCGCCCGGCATAGTAGCATGATTCCAGAGGAGATATCCCAGATTCCCGACGCTTACCGCCGTACTCTCTTCTTTGATGCCGCGCGCGCCAACGGGTTTCACTTGTCTGGCATTGCTCCAGCCTCGCCTCTGGCCGACTTTCCCTTTTACGAACAATGGGTTACGGACGATATGGCAGGACCGATGGCCTACCTGGCCGATCACCGTGCCGCTCTCCGCAGAGACCCGCGCACCCTGCTCCCTTCCGCCCGCTCCGTCCTCTGTCTCGGCCTCCTTTACAACACCCCCGGCCCCGCTGAACACTCAATCTCCCGCTACGCGTGGGGCGCCGCCGATTACCACGACACCCTTCGCGCCGCCCTCCAGACCCTCGCCGATCAGTTGATCGCCGCCTGGGGACCCTTCGAGTACAGGATCTGCGTCGACACCGCCCCTCTGCTGGAGCGCTCGCTCGCCCGAACCGCCGGACTCGGCTGGATCGGCCGCAACACCTGCCTCATCAATCAACCCTACGGCTCCTGGTTCTTCCTCGGCGAGATCCTAGTCTCACTCGACCTCCCCCCCGACACCCCGCCTCCCGACCGCTGCGGTACCTGCCGCGCCTGCATCGACGCCTGCCCCACCGAAGCCCTGGTCCCCACCGCCGATGGCCGCTATCGCCTCGATTCCCGCCTCTGCATCTCCACCTGGACCATCGAGCAGAAAGGAGCCCTGGCCGAGGAGTACCGCCACCAGTCCGGCACCCACCTCTTCGGCTGCGACGTCTGCCAGGACGTCTGCCCCTGGAATCGGCGCGCCCCCCTCACCACCGAACCCGGATTCCAGCCCATCCACGCCAATCCAAGCCTCGCCGGGCTGGCCACCCTCACCCCCGATGATTTTCGCGCCCGCTTCCGCCACACCCCCCTCTGGCGCACCAAACACGCCGGCCTTCTCCGCAACGTTGCCACCGCTATGGGCAACTCCGCCGACCCCGGTTATCTCCCTGACCTCCAACAACTTGCAGCCCACCCCGACCCGGCCGTCCGCGACCACGCCGCCTGGGCCATCCGCCGCCTGGAGGCTCTCCCAAGGTGATACTCCTGGCTACGTTACTCCTACTCCAAACGGCATCAGCCCCGCTGGTCGTAACGGGATACGACCACTTCTATAACATCGAGTACCCCCAAGCCATAGCCGCCTTCCAGCAGGCCGTAGCCGAAGACCCCTCCAACCCACTCCTCCACAACCACCTCGCCCAAGCAGTCCTCTTCTCCATGATGTTCCGCGCCGGAGCCCTCGAAACCGAAATGGTCACCGGAGGAAACGCCTTTGTCCGCCGCCCCGGCATGGAGCCCACCCCCGCCGAGCAAAAACTCTTTGAAGACTCCATCAACGAGTCCATCCGCCTCTCCAAGGCCGCACTCGAGAAGGACCCCAACGACACCACCGCCCTTTACGCCCACGGAGCCGCCATCGGATTCCGCGGCACCTACAACTACCTCGTCCGCAAAGCCTGGCTCGACGCTCTGCGCGATACCACCGCCGCCCGCAAACTCCACAACCGCGTTGTCGAACTCGACCCCGCCAACATCGACGCCATGATGATGCAGGGCGTCCACGATTACGTAGTGGGCTCCCTCCCCGCCACAACCCGCGCCCTCATCATCATCCTCGGCTTCCACGGCGACCGCGAAGGCGGCATACGCACCCTGCGGCTCGTCGCCGAGAAGGGCAAGGACAACAAGGTGGATGCTGAGATCCTCCTCGGCGTCATCGCCCGCCGCGAGCGACGCCCCCAGGACGCCATTCCCATCTGCCTCAGCCTCCAGGAACGCTACCCCCGCAATTGGCTCATCCTGTTCGAACTCTCCCAGATGTACGCTGACCTCGGCGACAAGGACAAAGCCCTCCAGGCCCTCGCCCCCGTAGAGGAAATCAAGCTCGCCGGCTCCCCCGGCTTCCACACCCTCTCCCTGGAGCGCATCGAGTACGCTCGCGGCAATCTCCTGTTCTGGTACGACGAGCCCGATTCCGCCATCCGCCACCTCCGCCGCGCCACCACCAACGTCAATCTTCTGGACCCCAACTCCGCCGCCAGCGCCTGGCTCCGCCTCGGCCAATGCCTGGATCTGAAAGACCGCCGCGACGAGGCCCGCGCCGCCTACCGCGCTGTCGTCCGGGATTGGCCCAACTCCGACGAAGCCAAGTCCGCCCGCCGCTACCTCAGCCGTCCGTTTACGCAGAAAGAAAAAACATCAATCTCCAAGTGAAGGTGATACAATTCACCCCCATGGGAATGATCTCCGAGTTCAAAGAATTCACCCTCAAAGGCAACGTGATGGACCTCGCCGTCGGCGTCATCATCGGCGGCGCTTTCGGCAAAATCACCACCTCACTGGTGGAAGACATCATCAACCCCGTCCTCGGCCTCGCGCTGGGCAGAGTCGACCTCACCCAGCTCTACGTCGCCCTCGATGGCAAGACCTACGAGAACCTCGCCGCCGCCAAGAAGGCCGGCGCCGCGGTTGTCGCCTACGGCAACTTCCTCAACATCATCATCCAGTTCCTGATCATCGCCTTCGTGATCTTCATGGTGATCAAGCAGATCAATCGTTTCACCCGCCTCTCCGGCGACAACCTGCCCAAATAGGCAGTTTCCGCACCTCGTCGCTGCCGCTTCGCGGGGGATTTCGCCCGCGACCCCGACTTGTGTAAGGAGTGGAACTGGCGACACAGGAGACAGACGAATCAGTATTGGTGGCCGCGGTCCTCAACAAGGACCGCAAAGCCACCGCTGAAATCGTGGCGCGTTACGGAGGTGCCTTGCACGGTTATCTCTCCCGCCGCCTGATGCCCAGGCACGATCTGGTCGACGACCTGTTCCAGCAGGTCTTCCTCGAAGCTTGGCAATCCCTGGATCGCTTTCGCCACGAATCCGGATTGAAGGCATGGCTCCTCGCCATCGCTCGCCACAAAGTTCAGGATCACTACCGCTCCCGCCTCCGCGAGTGCGAGTGGGATGAAACCGCGCCGGAGCCCGCCGCTGACTCTGACCTGGTTCTGGATCTTGAAACGCAGCAGCAGCGCCAGCGCATCTGGACCCTCCTCGAAGAGCTGCCGGAAGACGCCAGAACCCTCCTCCTCTGGCGCTATTGGGAAGGCCAGAGCGCCGAACGCATGGCCTCCGCCACCGGCAAGACCGTCAAGGCCGTGGAACGCGCCCTGGCTCGCGCCCGGGAACAGTTCCGCGCAAAATGGAATAGCGAGACTCGCCATGGATGATGATCTGATCTTCGAGCAGCTCGCCGCTGACACCGCCGAGGATAGCCTCCCGGAAACCGGCGCCCCCGCGCGCTTGCTCAGCCTTACCTACAGCGCCCTGATCGCCGCCCAGCAGGAATCAGGCCCACTTCTCGACGTGACCGCCACCAAGCAGGCCGGCCACCCCCTTTGCGTCTTCGAAGAACTCGTCCAGATCACGCCCGTCGGCACGCCCGTGAAGCAGATGTTCTATTGCAGCATTTGCCACGCGCGCGTCCTGGCCGAGCACATGGAACACGCCCCCATCTGGTGGCCGCACTGCCCCTACTCCCAGTTCCAGAAGTAACCGCGGCAACGGCTAAAAGAAGAACGCAACCCCGAACCAGTTCTGAAAATTGGCCAGCTTCCGCTGCCCCGCCGGCGTCAGCGCTTCGCTCATCGGATTCCCTTGGATCGTCTCGGAGAAGCTATACCGGAACGCGGAGTGCTTCGTCATCATCAGGTCGATCCCGACAGCGAACCGGAAGGCCGGCCCGGTCCGCGAGATGGAATCCACCGGCCGCACCGGCGCACCCGACACAACCGCCGCTCCGTCCACGCCTAACGTAGTCCGCGTGAATCCCATGCCCGTTGACAGGTACGGGCGCACCCGGCTCTGGCGGTTCCGGAAGTACAGCATTCCCTCGCCCATGCCGGTGTGCATCGTCGCCCGGAACGGCTGCGAGAATGCCTCCGCCGGCGCCGTGCTTCCATACGCCAGCAGCACCGCATTCCGATTCCACGAATAGCTGCCCATCACCGAAAAGAAGTCAGTCAGATGGCGCCCTCCGAAAGCAACCCCCGTGGCGCCATTCTCGGGCTTGTATGAACTGAACCTCGCTCCCGCAGCCGTCACATCCGTCCGTGCGTCACCGGACAACGTTGAAACACCGAAGAACCCGCCCACGAATCTGTTTTGGGCGGTCATCGGACCAGCGACCATCATCGCAACGGGAAGCCAGCGAAGAACCGTCATCTTTTTCGAGTTTAACAGAGGGGGATTTTCCCGATCACCTCGACACTACTTTCGTCAGGCACAAAGCCTGCATGAATCCCTGGGAGGCAATCAATGAAGACTTGGACCAAAGCGGCTATGGCCGCAATGATGATGTGCGGTTTGGCAGTGGCCGGCGACGACGGCCGCCCCGTGCCTGGCAGCGGCGTGATCGATTCGCCCGGCAACTACATCCTGCAAGGGGATCGGCGGTCCTTCTCCACTGGCCGCGCGGCCATCGAGATCACTGCCCGCGACGTGACACTCGACCTCAATGGCGCCATGAGCTCCGGCCCCGGCGGCAAAGTCGGCGTCAGCGTCCGCATCATGGGCGCCAGCGGAGTGCGAGTCACAAACGGACTGCTATCCAATCTCGCATTCGGCGTTATCGTCATGAACAGCCGCAACGTCGTCCTGAAAAACCTGCAAATTCGCGGCGAAGGCCTGCCCATCGTGGCCCTCCCTCCGGAAACCGCCATCATGATCGTGCAATCCCGCAACGTGGTGGTGGAAGACAACGCCATCTACAACACCGGCCTCGGAATCTTCGTCCGCGGCGGCATGAGCACCGGCAACCGCATCGCCAACAACACCATCACCGCCGGAATGAACGGTGCGCTGGGCATCTGCTACAACCCCGCTGACAACGACCCCATGGGACCCCGCGGCGATCTCATTTACGGCAACCTCGTCTCCGGTTTCGGGACCGGCATTCAGGCCTCCGCGAGCTCGATGGCCAACGTCTTCAAGGCGAATACCATCTTCTATCGCGGCGGCATGGCCCTCGAGCTCATGAACGCCACCAACATGGATATGGACAACGCCAAGGTGATGCTGCCCTAATCGTCGTCAGCGTTGCCCACGGCCGGACCGCTACACTGGAAGGACATGTTCCTGTTCGGTCCGGCCGTGGTTTTGAGCGCATTCTTACTCTTCCTCGTCCAGCCACTCGCCGGGAAACACCTTCTCCCTCACCTCGGAGGCTCGGCAGCGGTCTGGTCGGCGTGTCTGCTTTTCTTTCAGACCGCGCTCCTCGCCGGCTATCTCTACGCCCACGCCCTCACCCGCTGGCTCCGCCCCCGCCAGCAGGCAGTCGCCCACTCCGCCGCCCTCCTCGCCTGTCTCCTCCTGCCCCGCGCCGCTATCGAAACCGGCCCCGGCGCCACCCACCTCATCGCCTCGCTCGTCCGCTCCATCGGCCTGCCCTACCTGGTTCTCTCCGCCACCAGCCCGCTCCTCATGCACTGGTACTCCCTCGCCCGCCCCGCCGGCCGCCCCTATCGTCTCTCCGCCTGGTCTAACGCCGCCTGCGCCGCCGCCCTCCTCAGCTTCCCCTTCTTCTGGGAGGCCCGCTTCGGGCTGCGCCGGCTCGATCAAATCTGGTTCTGGACCTTCGTCGCCGAAGCGCTGCTCCTCATCGCCACGGCAGTGGGTCTCTACCGGGCCAACCCCATCGTTCCCCCGCGCCCGCTCATCAGCGGCACTCCCTGGCACGACCGCCTCCGCTGGCTCACCTGGCCCGCGCTCGGCGCCGGCTTCCTCATGGCCACTTCCACTCATCTCTGCCAGGTGGTCGCCCCCGCCCCGCTCCTCTGGGTGCTCCCTCTCCTCGTCTACCTCCTCAGCTTCGTCTGGGTCTTTGAGCGCGATCGCTACCGCTCCATTCCCGGAGCCGCCACCGCCCTCGGCGGCCTTCTCCTCATGACCGGCGCGCTTCTCTACTTCGATCTCCAGGCCGAGCTCATAGTCAAAGTCCTGCTCTACACCACCGGCCTCTTCCTCGTCTGCGTCTTCGCGCACGGCGAACTCGCCCGCCGCAAGCCCGAACCCGCCCGCCTCACCAGCTTCTGGAGCCACGTCGCCGCAGGCAGCGCCATCGGCTCCTTCGCCGCCGGCTCCCTCTCGCCCGTCGTTTTCAAAGGCTATTTCGAGCTCCCCCTCCTCATGGCCGCCACCGCGGCTCTCTGCCTCTGGCGCCTCCGCGCCCTGTCGCGCTTTCGCCTACAGACCGCCGCCTTCGCCGCCATCCTCGCCGCTACCCCCGCCCTCGCCCACGTCACCGGCTACTACTCCGGCCTCATCGCCTCCGGCCGCAACTTCTACGGCACCCTGCGCGTCCTCGACGAAGGGCGCATCCGCAAGCTCCTCCACGGCCAGGTCACTCACGGCTCCCAGTTCCTCGACTCGCCCCGTGATCGCCAGCCCACCGCCTACTACGGCCCCAATAGCGGAGCCGGCCTTCTGCTCGGCCGCCCCGGAGAGAACCGCCGCATCGGTGTCATCGGCCTCGGCACCGGAACGCTCGCCACCTACGGCCGCCCCCGCGACATCATGCGCTTCTACGAGATCAACCCCCTCGTCATCCAGATGGCCCGCCTCGATTTCCGCTATCTCCGCCAATCCGAAGCCCGCATCGAAATCGTCGAGGGCGACGCCCGCCTCCGTCTCCACCAGGAACCGCCCCAGCGTTTCGACGTCCTCATCGTCGACGCCTTCTCCGGCGACTCAATCCCCATGCACCTCCTCACCCGCGAGGCCATGACTCTCTACTTCCGCCACCTCGCCCCCAACGGCACCCTCGCTCTCCACATCTCCAACCAGTTCCTCAACCCCGAACCCGCCGTCTTCGCGCTGGCCGCCGATTCCGGCCACGCCGCCACCACCATCTCCGGCCAACCCGACCCCGCCAACGCCGTCCTCGCCTCCACCTGGATCCTCATCCCCAATCAGCGCCCAACCACTCCGCCTGCCCCCCCAACGGCCCGTGTCTGGACCGACGACTGGAACTCCCTTCTCCCTGCGTTACGCTAAACAGGTAGCCTCATGCTCGAACAAAACATCTTCCGTGAATATGACATCCGCGGCGTCGCCGATCGCGACATGCCCACCGAAGGCATCGTCGGCCTCGGCCGCGCCCTCGGCACCTACCTGCGCCGCCAGGGCGCCCCCAAGGTCAACGTCGGCCGCGACGTCCGCCTCAGCGGCCAGCGCCTCCGCGACGCCCTCGTCGAAGGACTCCTCGCCGCCGGCTGCCAGGTCACCGACCTCGGTGTCGTCCCCACGCCCCTTCTCTACTTCTCCGTCGAGCACCTCGGCGCCCAGGCCGGCGTCATGATCACCGGCTCCCACAATCCCGCCGATTACAACGGCTTCAAAACCATGCTCGGCAAGGGCACCATCTACGGCGCCGCCATTCAAGAGGTCTACCGCATCATCGCCGAGCGCGACTTCGAATCCGGCCAGGGCACTCTCGCCACCGCCGACGTAATGGCCGCCTACGTCGACGATGTCGCATCGCAGTTCAACTTCTCCCGCCGCGTCAAAGTAGTCTTCGACGCAGGTAACGGCGTCGCCGGCCCCACCATGCACGCCCTGCTCGAACGCCTCAATATCGACGCCATCGAGAACTACTTCGAGATGGACGGCCGCTTCCCCAACCATCACCCCGACCCCACCGTCGAAGAGAATCTCGAACTCCTCAAGACCGCCGTCCGCGAATCCGGCGCCGAGCTCGGCATCGCCTACGACGGTGACGCCGATCGCATCGGAGCCGTCGACGAAAGCGGCCGCGTCGTCTGGGGCGACATCCTGATGCTCATCTACGGGCGCGAGATTCTCACCCGCAAGCCCGGAGCCACTTTCATCAGCGAGGTGAAGTGCTCCCAGACCATGTACGACGAGCTCACCCGCCTCGGCGGCAACCCCATCATGTACAAGACCGGCCACTCCCTCATCAAGGCCAGGATGAAGGAGGAGCACGCCGAACTCGCCGGCGAAATGTCCGGCCATATGTTCTTCGCCGATCGCTACCACGGCTTCGACGACGCACTCTACGCCGCCTGCCGCCTCATCGAAATCGTCGCCAACTCCGGCAAGCCCCTCTCCGCCCAGACCGCCGGCCTGCCCGTCACCATCACCACTCCTGAGCTCCGCGTCGATTGCGCCGATAATCTCAAGTTCGCCATCGTCGATAAGGTGAAAGCTCATTTCCAGGCCATCCGCCCCTGCAACGACATCGACGGCGTGCGCGTGAAGTTCGATCATGGCTGGGGCCTGGTCCGCGCTTCCAACACGCAGCCCATCCTCGTCCTCCGCTTCGAGGCCGACACCCAGGAACATCTCGACGCCTACCGCGCCGAAGTGGAAGCCGCGGTGGAAACCGCCAAGCGGGCCTAGCCTCCCATGCGCGCGCTCTTCATCGGCGGCACCGGCATCATCAGCACGGCCTGCACCCGGCTCGCCGCCGAATCCGGCATCGAGCTCACGCTCCTGACTCGCGGCCGCCGCGCAACCGAACTCCCAGCCGGTGTCCGCACCCTGGTTTGCGACATTGACGACCCCACCGCCGCCCGCGCGGCCCTGCAAAGCAAGTCCTTCGACGTCGTAGTCAATTGGATCGCCTTCACCCCGGACCACATCGAGCGCGACCTCCAGCTCTTCGCAGGTAAGACCGGCCAGTACATCTTCATCAGTTCCGCCAGTGCCTATCAAAAGCCGTCCACCCACTACCTCATCACCGAATCCACACCGTTGGCCAATCCCTACTGGGACTACGCCCGCAACAAGATCGCCTGTGAGGACCGCCTCCTCAGTGCCTACCGCCAGAGCTGCTTCCCGGTCACCATCGTCCGCCCCTCCCTCACCTACGGCGACACGCAGATCGCGCTCGTCATGAACAGTTGGACTCAGTCCTACACCGCCGTCGCCCGCATGAGACAGGGCCGCAAAATAGTCGTCCCCGGCGACGGCACGTCCCTCTGGACCATCACCCACAACACCGACTTCGCCAAGGGCATCGTCGGCCTCATGGGCCACCCGCAGTCCATCGGCCATGCCTTCCACATCACTACCGACGAAGTGCTCACCTGGAATCAGATCTTCCGCATCACCGCCGAAGCCGCCGGCGTCCAGCCCAACCTCGTCCACATCCCCTCTGACTTCATCGGAGCCTGCCTGCCAGATCGCCTCGGCGGCCTCCTCGGCGACAAAGCCGTCAGCGCCGTTTTCGACAACACCAAGATCAAGCGCTTCGTCCCCGAATTCCGCGCCACCACGCCCTACGCTCAGGGCATCCGCCGCACGCTGGCGTGGTTCGACGCCGACCCCGCCCGCCAGTTGATCGACGAGGAAGCCGACATGCTCCTCGACCGCCTCATCGAATCCTACGAATCCGGCACCGGCGACGCCCTCCGCCGCTTCCAGTCCGCGAAATGATCCTCGCGCTCCTGCTCGCCCTCACCATTGATTACCCCGCCGAGCGCTCGCTCTTCCCGCCCGACATCGCCCCGCCCACATTCCTTTGGCACGACACCACCAGCGCCACGGCCTGGCGAATCGAGATATCCTTCGCCTCTGGCGCCCCGCCCATCCGGCTCACATCCAATGGCCCGCGCCCCACCCTCGGCGAGATCGATCCAGATTGCGTCTCCACCTCTAACGAGCCGCCCAAGGTGGACCCCACCCAACGCTCGTGGAAACCAAGCCCCGCCACGTGGGAGACCATCAAGCGCCATTCGAAAACCGCACCCGCCTCCGTCACCCTGACCGGCTTCTCGGCCTCCCGCCCCGTCTCCAAATCGTCCGTCAGAATCCAGACCTCCACCGATCCAGTCGGCGCCCCCATCTTCTACCGTGACGTCCCGCTCATGCCTAGCCAGACCGCCACAGGCACCATCCAACCCCTGGCTCCCTACGCCGTGCGTCTCGTCAAATGGCGCCTGCGCGACATCAGCAAGCCACACAGCCGCGTGGTGATGGAAAAGCTCCCCGTCTGCGCGAACTGCCACTCCTTCTCGCGCGACGGAAAGTCCATGGGCATGGATCTCGACGGTCTCCAAAACAACAAGGGCCGCTACTTCCTCGCCGGCGTGCAACCCGAAACTACCGTGAACCCCGAGAACGTCATCCAGTGGACCTCCGCCCAAGGCCGCCTGCGGAGCCCCATCCGGGTCGGCTTCATGTCCCAGATCGCGCCCAAGGGCGATGCCGTCGTCACCACCATCAACACCCCCGACGCTCCATCCAGCAACTACTACGTCGCCAACTTCGCCGATTACCGCTTCCTCCAGGTCTTCTTCCCCACGCGCGGCCTCCTCGCCTGGTACCGCCCCGATACCGGTATCCTCCAGCCCCTGCCCGGAGCCGACGATCCAGCCTACGTCCAGTTCGGAGCCGTCTGGAGCCCAGACGGCCAATCGCTGATCTTTGCCCGCGCCAAGGCCCAGAACCCCAACCCGCCGGACCGCCCGCCGGCGAAGTTCGCCAACGATCCCAACGAGCTCCAAATCCAGTACGATCTCTATCGCATCCCCTTCAACAACGGCCTCGGCGGCAAGGCCGAACCCGTCGCCGGAGCCTCCGCCAACGGCATGAGCAACACCTTCCCCAAGCTCTCCCCCGATGGCCGCTGGCTGGTCTACGTCCAGTCCCGCAATGGCCAGTTGATGCGCCCCGATAGCCAGCTCTTCATCGTCCCTGCCGCCGGCGGCCAGCCGCGCCGCATGAACTGCAACACGCCCCGCATGAACTCCTGGCACAGCTTCTCGCCCAACGGCCGCTGGCTCGTCTTCTCCTCCAAGGCCCGCTCGCCCTACACGCAGATGTACCTCACCCACATCGACGAGGAAGGCAACGACACGCCGCCCATCCTGATCGAGAACTCCACCGCCGCCAACCGCGCCGTCAACCTCCCCGAATTCGTCAACATCCCACCCGATGGCCTGCGATCCCTGGGTGGGCCCGCACTCGATTACTACCGCCTCTACGACCGCGCCCTCTACCTCGAAAAGGAAAAGCGCTACGCCGAGTCCGCCGCCCGATGGCAGTCCCTTCTGGCGATCGCACCGGAGGATCAGGACGTCCGCCGCCATCTTGGCATGACTCTGTTGTTGGCCGGTCGCCGCGCCGAGGCCGCACCCTATCTGGAAACACGCGCCCCGGACAACACCGAGGCCCCAACTGAACCCGCCGAGGCGCTGAAGCACTGGCTTGCCTCCATCCGCGTAAGTCCCAACAATCCCACGGCCCTCCGCCGCGCCGCCTGGATCCTGGCGACCAACGAGAGCCTCCGCAACGGATCCGAGGCACAGGCCCTCGCCGTTCGCGCACTCCTTCTCACAGGCCCCAAAGACGCCGCCACTCTGGACACCCTCGCCGCCGCTTACGCCGAGAACAACCGCTTTGACGACGCCATCGCCACCGCCCGCCGCGCCATAGCCGCCGACCCTGCTATGGCTCCAGCCATCCAACCCCGCATCGAGCGCTACCAGACCGGCCAGCCCTGGCGCGAATAGTACTCATTTGCCTTGCATTCAGAGGTAGCATCGCGTAAGGTTGTTCCAATCGGGGGCTCTCACTCTGATCCAGAGCCATCGCCCCCCCTTCGATCCAAACTGAACTTTCACCTGGGACGCCTGACATGACCACATTTCAACTCGGACGGCTCGGTTCGTCACCAAAGCCGCCGTTGACTGCCATTGCACTTGGGCTCGCCTTCGGCCTCCTCTTCGCGGGGCACGCCGCCGCAGACACAACTCCACTAACCCTGCTCGACCCGAACCTCGAGGCGACCACATTCCTGGCGGGGCTGAGCCAGCCGATCGGCATCGTTTTCATCGGCCCCGGAGACGCTCTCGTCCTGGAAAAGGCCTCTGGCCAGGTGAAACGTGTGATCGGAGGGGTCGTGCAGGCAACTCCGGTGCTGGACTTGGCTGTCAACTCAAGCTCGGAACGCGGTCTGCTGAGCATGGCGCTGCACCCTAATTTCCCAGCCGACCCGTCCGTTTTCGTGCGCTGGACTGAGAGTTCCACCGGCTCCGACACCAACTCGGTCTCAGAGGTTCCTCTTCTCGGAAACCGCTTGGACCGGTTCGTCTGGAACGGAACCACCCTCGCCTTTGCCAACAATCTGATCAGCTTGCGGGCGCGGCAAACAGACAACACCGCCGTACCCGGGCATCCGGGCACCAACAATGCCAACGAGGCAGGCAACCACAACGGCGGAGTCGTCCGGTTCGGCCCGGACGGAAAACTCTATCTGTTCATGGGTGATCAGGGACGCCGGGGCTGGTTGCAGAATCTGCCGAACGGTCCGTTTCTCACAGCGCCATTCACGGATGACACATTCGGTGGGCCGGAAGCCGACAACGCCCATCTGTCCGGCGTCATCCTACGCCTGAACACGGATGGCAGCGCACCCGCCGACAACCCGTTCTTCGCCGTCGGCGCCGGTCTCGGCGGACAAGTGGGCGCCAATCTGCAGAAGGTCTTCTCCTACGGCCACCGTAATGGTTTCGGTATGGCCTTCGACCCGGCGTCCGGTGCCCTTTGGGAATCAGAGAACGGCGACGATTCATTCAGCGAATTGAACCGCGTGATTCCGGGCATGAACGGCGGCTGGATCCAACTCGCTGGTCCGTTAAGCCGCATCGCCAACTTCAAGCTCATCGAGACGACGCAGTTCTCTCGAGCCCTCCAGCAGGTGCGATACCCGCCCACTCGCGTCGCCTATGCGCCGACGCTTGCTCTGGCCCGGATGTTCTCGCTCCCGGGCGCAACTTACCGGGACCCGGATTTGAGCTGGAAGTATGAGATCGGTCCTTCCGGCATGACCTTCGTCAACGGCACAGCTTTGGGTCCGGAATACAACGGTACACTCTGGATGGGATCCGCACGCGCCTTCCAGCAGGTGGGCGGCAATGGCGGCAGCCTTTACCGCCTCAGGATGACCGCCGATCGACTGAATGTGGATGTTTCGGCTGATCCTCGTCTCGCCGACCGCGTGGCGGACAATCTCTTCCGCGCACAGAAGTTCGAAGGCACCGAAAGTGAGTCCCTGCAGATTGGCAAAGGTTTCGGCACCACAACCGACATCGTGCAGGGACCGGACGGCGCCCTTTACGTCGTCTCTCTTACTGACGGCGCCATTTACAGGATCAGCCGCCGCCCTATCTAGCGCGGCGAGGAATACGACCTTCCGGAGGAATTCATGAACTCAATTCACTTCCGCGCGCTCAAGTTGTCCGGCGCCTTCGCTTGCCTCTTGGTGGCGCCCAGTCAAGCAGCGCCGTTGATTACCAACGGCGGCTTCGAATCCGGATTCAACGGCTGGACGAGAGCCGATCAGATTGGCAGTGACGGAACCTTTGCCATCCAGACCGGAGCCACCAGTCCCGTCAACGCAAATCCGGTGCCCCCCCCCCCGGGTGGCCTCAACGCAGCTATGACGGATGCCCAGGGGCCCGGGACCCACATCCTATACCAGGACATTTTCATTCCGGCTATCGTCACCAGCCCTGTACTCTCCTTCCAGCTCTACCTGAACAACCAGGCGCCCGACTATTTCGTACCCGATCCAGCCTCCCTTGAGTTCGCTACACCAGCTCTGAACCAGCAGTTCCGTGTAGACATCATGACAACCGCTGCCGATCCCTTCAGCGTCGCCGGCGCCGATATTTTGCAGAACATCTACCAGACGCAATCCGGGAACCCGCTCGTATCCGGCTACTTCACCGTCAGCGTCGATCTCACATCGTTGCTCGCTGCCAACTCCGGCCAGACTCTACGTCTCCGGTTTGCGGAAGTCGACAATGTGTTCACGTTGAATGCTGGGGTGGACAATGTGGGCTTCACGCAGGTGCCGGAGCCGGCTACGGGAATTGCCGGCATCGCACTGCTCGCTCTTCTGGTATTAGGCTCTCGGAAGCGCTAGAGCTGTACAATGCCCTCGTGATCTACCGAATCGCGAGTCTCCTCCTCATCGGCTCCTTCATCGCCTCGGCGCAGGCGCCGCCCACCGCCCGCGCCGTCATCGAGCGCATCCAGAAACAGGTCGGCGTGCCATGGCGCGCCGAAACCGTTGACACCTTCAAGGCCGGAGATCCAGATACCCCAGTGACCGGCGTAGCCACCACCATGATGGCTACCTACGACGTCCTCCAGCGCGCAGCCGCCGAAGGCAAGAACCTCGTCATCTCCCACGAGCCTGTCTTCTACAGCCATCTCGATTCCACCGCCGGCCTCGCCGCCGAGGGCGACAAGGTCTGGGCAGAGAAAGACAAGTTCATCCGCGAACACAAAATGGTGGTCTGGCGTTTCCACGATCACTGGCACATGATGAGGCCAGACGGCGTGATGTTTGGCGTCACCCGCAAACTCGGCTGGAGCGCGTATCACGACGCCCAGGCTCGCAACATCTTCACCGTTCCGCAGAAGACCGTGAGAGCCCTCGCCCAGGAGATTCAAACTAAACTCGGCCCCAAAGCGCTGCGAGTGGTAGGCGCGGCAGATCTGGAAGTGCGCCGCGTCGCCTTGGCACCCGGCGCCGGAGGCCCCGCAGGCCACCTGAAGGCTCTCCGGCGAAACGATGTCGACGTGCTGGTCATCGGCGAGGTTCCCGAGTGGGAAACCATCGAATACGTCGCCGACGCAGCCGCCCAAGGCAAGAAGAAAGCCCTCATCCTGATCGGCCACATCGAATCCGAGCAGCCCGGTATGGAGTACTGCGCCGAATGGCTGAAGGGCTTCGTCAAAGAAGTGCCCGTGGGCTTCGTAGCGGCCAAGGACCCCTTCTGGCAGGTGCGTTAGATGGACAAGGTCAACCTGAGCCAGAAACTGGCGCCCTTCTCGGACCATTCGGCGCCCCGCATCGTCGGCGAACTGAACGGCCAGCACGTCAAACTGGTCAAGTTCCAGGGTGAGTTCGTCTGGCACAAGCACGACGCCGAAGACGAGATGTTCCTGGTCCTCCACGGCAGCTTCCAAATGGAATTCCGTGACCACACCGTGCCCCTCAACGAAGGCGAGTTCCTGATCGTCCCCCGGGGCATCGAACACCGCCCCGTCGCCGCCGAAGAGGTCCACGTCCTCCTCTTCGAACCCGCCGGCACACTCAACACCGGCGACGCCGCCGACACCAGGACTGTGGCTCATCCCGAACACCTATGACCCTCTCAACGTTCGCCTGCCTCGTGATCACGATTGCGTTGCTTCTTTCGACGCCTGCGCAAGGCAGCGAGTTCGACGGAAAGGCAACCTACGCGGATTTCTCTTCGTGGAGAAAGTCCGCCGCTGACGGCTCCAAAGCAGACTGGAACAAGGCAATAGCTGGCTACCGGGCCAGACTGAAGGCCAAGAGCCATGACGACACCTACATCGCCAAGGCGATTGAAGCGATCGAAGCCTATGATGAGGCCGAGTTGTACGACGAAGTGTACAAGGCAGCCCCGGCATTCAACACCAAGCCCAATCGGCTCCTGGTTGACGCCGTGAAAGGGCGGCGCCCCGGCAAGGCCCTCGACGTTGCAATGGGGCAGGGCCGCAACTCGGTCTATCTGGCCTCTCAAGGATGGGACGTAACCGGCTTCGATGTGTCAGTGGCTGGTCTCAAGGCAGCCAGACAAGCCGCGCAGGCCCGTTCGCTGAAAATCACCGCAGTCCATTCCTCAGACCAGGATTCTGACTTCGGCCGCGAGCGCTGGGATCTGATCGCGCTCATCTACGCCATCGAGAAGCGAAGTGTTCACCGCGTTCCCGCGGCGCTTAAGCCTGGAGGTATCGTGATTGTCGAAGCCGGTCACAAGTCCGCGTCGGGTGCGCCATTCGAGTACGACACCGGCGAGTTGCTAAGGATCTTCGAAGGCTTCCGTATCCTGCGCAACGACGAATTCACGGAGTTGCCCGATTGGGGGAAAGAACCAATTCGCCTGGTCCGCTTCATAGCGCAGAAACCGCTCAAGTAGAGGCCCCCTCACACCCCGCTCTTGCGTAACCGCACCCCGGCCTTCCGGCCCGCCTGGAACTTCAACTCCAGGATTCCGCCCGAATCCGTCTTCGCCTCGTACATCTCCTCGTCGTCCACCTCAACGTCATACCGCGCATCCGGCGCCAGCCCCACGATGAACCCAACCTCGTCCACCGCCTTGGCGCCTTCCTCCGGCGGAGGCAGCCAACCCGATTCCAGCCGCATCCCCGCCGACGCGAAAAATACCTTCACCGGCCCCAGGTTCACCGGCGCCGGACGCCCATCCATCTTCACCACGACGCGCGCCCCGTTCGTAAACGCCTGCGCCTGCCCGCTCCAGTACCCGAACCACGTCGCATCCTCGTCCCACCCTCCGCGCGCCAGCAGTTGCCCGTGGCCGTGGAATAGATCGGGCATGTAGGAGAAGCTCAAGCCGGGCTGATAGGGATTTGCCCATAGGAACTCATAGACCACCCCGAACTCGCTGCGCATCAGGAACCGGTCCTGCATCAGCCAGCCCTGCAGGAACTGGTGCGGCACCGCGTTCACGTCAAAGCTCACCATCGCCAGTTCGGCCGCACGCGAATACGCCGCCTCCCGCAAATCCGGATCGCCCTTGCCCACATATGCCGGCACCCGGTATTCGTTCTCCGGCGCCGGCCACGGCTGCGGATAGTACGAGAGCATCTGCATCGGGGCCAAGTCCTCAAACCACTGCCCCGCCCCCTCGCGCAGATCCGCCCGCAGATTGTCCCGCACCACGTGCAGGAACTCCGCCATCGCGTAAAGATCCTCGCGCTTCGGAAACACTCCTGCCTCGGTCTTCAGACGCGGCACGACCTTTGCCTTCCACCAACCCTCCACCGCCCACCTCAGATACGCCTGGGACGCCCGGGGCTCGCTGTCGGCTATCGCCAGCGCCGCCATCACCCGAGACCGCACCGCCCCCATCTGCTCCGTCCGGTCACTCAGCGCCGCAACCAGCTTGCGCGCCAACATCGACGATTGCGCCTCGCCCGCCGACGCCTGGCACCAGTCGTACACCAGCGCCATCTGCCGCAACTCAGCAGCCGCCGCCGGATTCGCCTTCACCGCCCACTCCGCCGCCGCCTTGCACGGCCCCGCCTGTCCGGTCACCGTCCCCCACAGTGCCAGCGCAAAACCAGGCTCCGTCATCCGCGCCTTGCCCGCCATCAGCGAGTCAAACTGCTGCCAGCGCATCGACTCCCTCTCCCGCTCCCGCTTCACCAATTTCAGCCGCCGCCCGTTGAGCAGCAGCCGAGGCGCCTCGGTATACACCTGGTAGTCGATCTCCTGCGCCATCACCGGCGCCGCCACCAGCCACAACGCCGCCACACTGAGTCCCACCTGTGTCACCATGCCACACCTCCTGCGTCCACTCACCCCGCCAACCGCCTCAGCCGCTGCCACGAAGGTTGATAACAAAGGACTTTTTTCTCCAGCAGCGATGGCCATCAGTTTGCTACACTCATAATCGAATTGATGATCTCTCTTTAAACCTGCCCTCTGCTGTAACGGGCTTATCGGGAGAGCGAAATGGAGTTGGAAACGTCGTGCTTGCGGGAGCCGGTGTTAGAGTTCTCTTCCATTCGTTCTACCGGTTGCAAGTTGCAACAGAGGGTAATTTTTTGCTCCGCGAGGTCGTCATCAAGATTTTGATCTCCCCCTGAGATGGCGGGTATCGGTTGTCCCCGGGTTCGCTTGGTGAAGGGTAGTTGAACGCGGCAACTTCACTAGGAGTTTAGGGAACACAGGCTCAAGGATCCGGTTTCACCGTGGCCCCATCTCAAAGCCCTGACAAGGGCAGGCCGCATTGGATTGTCTCTCCCCGAGTGACTCCTCCCAGAGGCAATCCAATGCGGCTTCCTAATTTCTAGTAGCTCAGCGTTCCGCTGCGCGACTCTTCCTCTTCACTCGGCAGATAGATGGACTTGCACTTTTCGCAGCGGTAGAGCTCCGCCTCGGCGCCGAACTTTTCCTTTAGCTCGTCTCCGAAGAAGAACCAGCGCTTCAGATGCCCGACACACAGTTTGTCCTTGGCGTCTTTCAGGCTGCAGGCCCGCATCCGCGGCGCGCGCCGCATGATCTTCGTCCCATCACTCAATACACCAACCTCAACGGCCTGCGGTATCTCCCGCGTCGCTTCCGCATACTTAGGATTCGCCATAAACTCCTCTGAAACCGTAATTATGTCACACGCGCCGTGATGACACCCCTCGCCACACGCGCCCGGACACTCGTCCCCACCGGTGCATTCTCCGGCGCCTTCACCACCGCGCCCTGCTCGTTGGTTACGATGGCGTAGCCGCGATCGAGAATCGCCACCGGGCTCAGCGCGCCTAATCGCGCCGCCAGCGGTTCCAGGCTCAGCCGCCCGCCGTGCAAACGCGAGCGCATCCCCCCCATCAAGGCATGCTCCAATGCCTGAACACGCGCCCGCCCGGCGGCGATTCGCGCCGCGGGGCCCGCCGCGGCCAATCGCTGAGAGGCAATTTCCAGCCGCTTCCGCATTCGCATCAAACGCGCCCGCGGATCGGCGGCGCGCAGCCGGCCGTCGAGTTCATCGAACGCCTGCCAGCCGCGCCCGATCTGCCGCGCCACCAGGTTCGCCGCGCGTTCCGTGCCCTGTTTCTGCAGGCGGCGCGCCACACGGCTCAGCAGGAATCGAATCGCCCGCGCCGAACGCTGCCGCGCTTCCTGCACCGCACCGAGAATCACGGACTGGTCCCGCACCACCATCTCGGCTGCCGCCGAAGGTGTCGGCGCGCGCAGATCCGATACGAAGTCGGCGATCGTGAAGTCCGTTTCGTGCCCGACGGCTGAGACTACCGGTACTGCCGAATCCGCAATCGCCCGCGCCACGGCCTCCTCGTTGAACGTCCACAGATCCTCGAGTGATCCGCCGCCCCGCCCAACAATCACCACGTCCGCCCAGCCCGACTCACTGAAGTGCCGGAGCCCGGCGCAAACTCCCTCGATCGCACCCGAACCCTGCACCTGAGTCGGCCACAGCCGGATTTGCACTCCGGGCCAGCGCCGCGAGAGCACCGTGATCATGTCTCGGATCACCGCGCCTTTCGGCGAAGTGACAATGCCGATCCGACGCGGAAAGACGGGCAGCGCCCGTTTCCGTTCCGCCGCGAACAGACCTTCCGCCGCGAGCTTCTGCTTCAACAGCTCAAAGGCAGCCTGCAGGGCGCCCACGCCGTCGGGCGCCATCGACGACACGATCAACTGATACTCGCCGCGCTCCTGCCGCACCTCCACCGTGCCGCGCGCCACCACCGCCAGGCCGTCGCCAGGCTGGAATCGCAGGTAGCGGAGCGCGCCCCGGAAGATCACGCAGCGGATCTGCGCGCCGGCATCCTTCAGAGTGAAGTAGGCGTGCCCGGACGACCACACTTTGAAGCCGGAGATTTCACCGGCCACGCGCACGTCGTCAAACTCATTCCGCAGCAGTTTGTGGATGGCGCCGGTGAGCGTGGAGACCGTGTACTGTTCCATCTGTCCCCTCAGAGTCGCACAAATGCGCGGCGCCCCGGCCATTACAGCCGGGGCGCCGCCAACTCAATCTACTCGAAGCGGAGGTTTAGAACATGTTCCAGAGGAACTGGTTGTAGACCTCGTGGTGGAACTGTACCTCGGCCTGCTT
>CAYVDY010000034.1:0-17318 GCA_964450255.1 uncultured Candidatus Solibacter sp.
GCCGGTGATGGGCTCCGACGCGTGCCAAGTGAGGCCGTTGTCGTCGCTGATCCCAACTAGCGAAAAGCTGTAGCCGTCCGAGTGGAGCGGCATCAGGATGCGGCCGGAAGGCAGTTGCACCGGGTGGGCGCGCGTCATCCAGCCCATGCGGGAGAAGTACTTGTCGTTGGCTTTCTCCAGTAGACGTTTGAAGTAGGCGGCGCGCTCGGGCGTACCGTATTTGGCCGCGAACTCCTGGGTGCGCTCGGCAAGTTTGGCGGGCTTCAGCAGCATCACGTCGGAGCGCTCCCACTTGGGCACGCCCGGTTTCCTGTAGTCGGAGGAGATGCGATAGCTGGTGATGGCGCTCTCCCACTGATTGGCGATGATGGTCTGCCAGATCAGCCACAGCCGCTGGTCCTTGTCCAGGAACAGGGTTGGGTTGGTGTCGGGGAAGCCGGGCTGATCCGCCAGAACAAACGGGGCGCCCCACGTCCTGGCGCCTTTAGGCTTGCGGGCGGCCATGATGACGACGTCGTCGGCCGTGCGCTCGCCCGATCCGCGATACCAGCAGACGAAGAGCTCGCCGTTGGGCAGGCGCAGAATGCTGGAGGCGTGGTTGTGCTTTGTGTCGAGCGGGAAGATGTCCTCCTTCTCGACAAACGGCTTCTGGGCCAGGGCAGCGGTGGCGGTCAGGAGGGTAATGAGGAGGATGCGGAACATGGCGTGTCTCGCTGCTATTGTCCGACAATCCGATCCGGTAAGATGAGGGTTCGATGCTGAAAGAACTGCGCGGGCTGTACGAAGAGAACCTGTTCGAGTCCGTGATTCCGTTCTGGATGAAGCACTCTCTGGACCACGAACACGGCGGGTACTTCACGTGCCTGGACCGCGAAGGCGGCGTTTACGATCCGCGCAAGTATGTCTGGCTGAACGGCCGCCAGGTTTGGACGCTGGCGCGCCTCTATAATGAGGTGGCGCCGAGGCAGGAGTGGCTTGGCGCGGCCCGGCTGGGCGCTGAGTTCCTGCGCGACCACGCCATCGATCCGCAGGGCCGCTGCTACTTTTCACTCACCCGCGAGGGGCAACCATCGTTCTTCCAGCGCAAACCCTATGCGGGCGTCTTCGTGGCGCTTGGTTTTGCCGAATATGCGCGGGCTACTGGCGACGAGAGCTACCGTGCCAAGGCGCTGGAGCTATTCGGGAAGGTGCAGGAATGGATCGCAGACTCGTCCCTGCTGGGCCGCCCCTCGATGGCCGGCGGCGTCGCTTACAGCCAGCTGGCCGATATCTATGTCATCTGCTCGCTGGCGCTGGAACTCGGCCGGGCCGACGCGCTGCCCTGGTGTCTGCAGCAGATCAAGATGCACTACGAGCCGTCACGGCAGTTGCTGTACGAGAACGCCGCCATCGACCCCGCTCTGCGGCGCACCTACCCGGACGGGCGGCTGATCTGCGCCGGCAGCATCTTCGAGATCTCGTGGTTCCTCTTCCGCGCGCTGGATCAATGTCCCGACCCGGAGGTGGAGACGATGCTGCTCCGCTCCATGGAAGGCGCCATGGAGTTCTGCTGGGACAGGGATCACGGCGGATTCTACTACTTCGCCGATATCGACGAGCGGCCCATGCTGCAACTGGAATCGGACATGAAGCTGTGGTGGGTGCACGCAGAGGCTATCTACGCCCTGCTCTGCGCCTACGAACGGACGCGCGAGGAGAAGTGGCTACGCTGGCTGGAGCAGGTCCACGAGTACACCTGGCGGCGATTCCCGGACCGTGCCCATGGCGAGTGGTTCGGCTATCTGCACCGCGATGGCACGCCGTCGCACACCTTGAAGGGCAACAACTATAAGGGTTGTTTCCACATTCCGCGCGCGCTGCTGTTCAGCGCTCAGTTGCTGGAGCGGTTGTAGCGCGGCGGCGGACCGGAGGGCTCGGGGCGCTGACCAGACCCGCCACACCGTCCGCATCAATGGCCCGCACGCCAAACACGAGTTCG
This sequence comes from uncultured Candidatus Solibacter sp., assembly GCA_964450255.1. Taxonomy (GTDB): domain Bacteria; phylum Acidobacteriota; class Terriglobia; order Bryobacterales; family Bryobacteraceae; genus Paludibaculum. Next base: position 1,979 of record CAYVDY010000034.1, read on the forward strand.
TCGATGGAGACATTCTTCAGGGTGAAGTCCTCGCGGCGGCCCACGTAGATCTCGCGCTCCCAGAAGGGCGCGGTGGTGGAGCGCACCAGAACCGCGTAACCTGCCAGATCGGCTTCCGTATCCGGACTCTTCCACCTGAGCACCGCGTCGTAGTGGCCGGGGCCGCGGCCCGGCGTGGAGAGGACGGGCGGACGGGGCGCCAGCGCCAGCGAAGCCAGAGTGGCGCCTACGCCGCGCGTGACGAGTGTGGTGTAAGGGATGGACACGCGGTCCAGCGTGTCCTTTTCATTGTGCTGATTTTCGAGCTGCTCGGCCGGTGTGGTGACGCGCACGGCGGCGAAGCCTTCCGTGTGGAACGGGGTGTGATCGCCACCGCGGCCGAAGCGATCCGCCCGGAAAACAGCGTTGATGCTCAGCTCGGGCAGGTAGCGTTCGGATACCTCCCGCATGTAGCGGGCGAGGGAGCGCGAGGGGGAGTCCATCGGGTCTCCCGAATAGACGTTCACACGTTGCCCGGCCTGGATGCCGTTGCCTGTGACGTTGGTGCCGATGGTGTCCACATTCAACAGGGCTTCGAGCTGGACCTTGGTTTCCTTCGCGCGCTTGGCATAGCCCGTGGCGCCCAGCAGGCCCTGCTCCTCACCGGCGAAGGCGATGAAGACGATGGTCTTGTCGAACTCATGCTGGCTCATCACGCGCGCCAGTTCCATGACGCAGGCGGTGCCGCTGGCGTTGTCGGAGACGCCGGGCGAGAGGTCGGCAGCGGCAGTGGCCTCGGCGTCAATCGCGGCGCCCTTGAGCTTGATATGCATCGTGTCGTAGTGCGCGCCGACCAGAACATGGACATCCGGGTGTGTTTTGCCCGGCAGGACCGCCAGTACGTTGACGATCTCCGTATCCCGCACGACGCGCCCGCCCTTCTTTGCGGGGTGGGCGTCGAAACTGACAGCCAGGCGCGGGCTGTAGGACCGGAACTCCGAGGCGATCCAATCGCGCGAGGCGACGATGCCTTTGCCCGGCGCTGCCACCAGCCCGTTTGAGTCCCTCGTCCCGAAACTCTCCAGTTTGGCCAGAGTGGCTCCAATTCGCTCTTCGGAGACGGCGGCCGTCACCTTCTCGATGGTCGGATGCAGCGTCTGAGGCGGTTTCTGGGCGAAGGCGGTGAGAGCAAGAAGAAGCGCAGTGAAGCGAAAGCAATTGTGAGTCTGGAGCCGGAGGCGTGGCATCTCAGTTTAGAATAGCTGCACGAAGCGGCTCTTTCGGAGGTTTCTAAATGGATTGGAACAGTATTTCGGGTTTCCTGCAGAACAAACTCGCGGAGGTCGGCTTGCAGATCCTGGGCGCCCTGGAGCTCTACATCGTGGGCCGTTGGCTGATTGGGTTTGCAGTCGGCCTTGTCCAGAAGGCTCTCAGCCGCCAGCATCTGGAGCCCACGCTCCTTCGTTTTGCCGGCAACACGATTTCCGTCGTTCTCAACATTACGCTCGTCGTAGCCATTCTCGGCTACTTTGGTGTGCAGACCACGACTTTTGCCGCACTCCTGGCCGGCGCGGGCCTGGCGATCGGCAGCGCGTGGGGCGGCCTGCTGGCCAACTTCGCCGCCGGGGTGTTTCTGGTGGTGTTGCGTCCGTTCAAGGTGGGTGATTTCATCTCGGCCGGCGGCACTACGGGTGCGGTGGAGGAGATCGGACTTTTCGTCACGACGGTCAACACGGGCGATAACGTCCGCACCTTCGTCGGCAACAACAAGCTCTTCAGCGACAACATCCAGAACTTCACGGCGAACCCGTACCGGCGAGTTGATCTGGTGGCGCAGATCTCCGGCGGTGCGGATCCGCACCTGGCAATCAAGATGCTAAAGCAGAGAATCATCGCCATCCCGAACGTCAAGCAGGAACCGGCGCCCGACGTGGTGATCCTGACGTTCACGCCCGCCGGTCCGGTTCTGGCGGTCCGCCCGTATTGCCACAACGATCACTACTGGCAAGTATACTTTGACACCAACATGGCGATTCGCGAAGTGATGGGTGATGCCGTGTTCCCGGCTGCCATGCCGGCCTACGCCATCAAGAACATTGGATAGCAGTGTACAGGCTGCACTACTGGCATAACAGTAGCTTGGGCCTACGCTTGGGCCTACGCAGCTTGACCTGCGCCTGAGAATCTGATCTAATCCTGCAATCTGCATGGTGACAGCCATGCGACGATTCAGGGAGGTCAGTCCTATGTTGCGTAAGCTCCTCGTGGGAGTTTCACTGCTGGCTCTATGCGCTTCGGCGCTCGTGGGTCAAGATTCGCGTGGCGGCATTACCGGCCGCGTCACAGATCCTTCCGGGGCAGTTGTCCCGGGCGCCAAAGTCGCTGCTACAAATACTCAGACGAACGAAGTCCGGCGAGTCGTTACGAACGACACCGGATATTACGAAATTAACTTCCTCGAGCCATCCAGCTACTCCATCGTCGTGGAGGCGGGCGGCTTCAAGAAGGTCAGCCGCAAGGACCTCATAGTCAATGTGGGCTCCAAGTTGGAGATCCCGGTGGTCCTCGAAGTTGGCGCTGTCGCGGAGACTGTGGAAGTCACTGCCGAAGCACCGCTGCTGGAAACCACGTCCGCCAGCGGCGGGCGTGTGTTGGATTCGCGCCAGGTGGTCAACCTGCCGTTTTCGGATCTAAACCCCTTCGCCCTTTCGGCGCTCGCTCCGGGCATGCAGTGGACTGGGCAGCCCGAGTACCGCCGCCCGTTCGACAATGGCGGCACGTCCGCATTCAACACCATGGGCGGCGTTGGCCAGAACGAATACACGATGGACGGCATGTCCGTCACCGGTACGGGCCGCCGCGTCGGCTTCACGCCGCCGGCTGACGCCGTGGGCGAGTTCAAGTTGGAGACTTCCAATTTTGATGCGAGCCAGGGATTCACATCCGGCGCGTCCATCAACGTCAGTTCCAAGTCGGGTACGAACGCACTCCACGGTTCGGTGTTCAATCAGCACTGGCAGCAGCGCTGGAACGCCACGCCGTTCTTCACGCGGGAACCGTTCGATGCGGGCGTCCGCAACGGCACCATCGATCCCAACAAGAGGCAGAAGCAGGCCACGGGCCGCTCCAATAACTATGGTTTCTCGGCCTCCGGTCCTGTGTTCATCCCCAAGGTTCTCAACCTGAAGGACCGGCTCTTCTGGACGATCACCTGGAACGGCATTCGCCAGTCCAAGGCTGAAACCACGTCGAGCGTCAACGTTACGGTGCCTAGCGAGGCGATGAAGCAGGGTGATTTCTCGTACTTCATGAACATTCCCAACGGCCCAAACCGCTTCACAATTTACGATCCGCGGTCGGCCCGGCTTCAGGGCACCACGGTGGTCCGGAACCCGTTCCCCGGCAACAAAGGTGTCCCGGTGCTCAACCCGACCTACGCGTATTACTCGAAGCTCTACCCAAACCCGAACAACATTCCGGGTCTCGTGTCGGCGGAGTTGGCCAACAACTATCTAGCTACCGCGATGCCAAAGGACGAGAAGTTCAACTCCATCGTGAACCGCTATGACTTTGCCGTCAGCCAGAACCACCGTGTGAACTTCCGCTGGCAGTGGAACGACCGTCTGGCCGATGAGTACGACTGGACATACGAAACCGCCCGCGGCCTCCACTCCAACGGCCTGACGCGCATCAACAAGGGCGCAAACGTCGGCTATCTGTGGACCATCAACTCGAACAACATCCTGGACACCAACTTCGGCATCTCCCGGTTCGAGGAAGGCGAACGCAACACGTCACGGACTGCCGTCACGGCCGCCATGGTGGGCTTGCCAACCTACATCGACGCACGCGCCGGCGCCAACACGCTTCTGCCACGTCTCGACTTCGACACCATCACCGACGTCGGCGGCGGCTATCCCGCCATCACCTCCAAGTCCAATACCTACGAGTTCCGTGCCGCGATGACCACCGTCAAGGGCAACCACTCGTTCAGGTATGGCTGGCAGGAGCGCCGCAACCTGTTCGCGTCCAGCGGTCCCGGCAGCAGCACCGGCATCTACCAGTTCCGCAACAGCTGGACGCGGGCCTCGAATATTGACAACCTGGCTATCAATCACGTGCACGATTGGGCCTCGTTCATGATGGGCGTCCCCCAAGGCGCCAGCATCGACACGAACGACTCTGCCTACTGGCGCACCCCGCGCCGCGCGCTGTTCTTCCAGGACGACTGGCGCCTTAGCGCCAAACTGCGCCTCTCTCTCGGCCTGCGCTATGAACGCGAGGGCGGCACCAGCGAGCGCTTCAACCGCGGTATCTCCGCGGCGTTCCTCGACGGCCCCACGCCCATCAGCAGCATGGTGGAATCTGCCTACGCCACCGCGCCTATCGCTGAACTCCCTGCCTCGCAGTTCAAGGCCAACGGCGGAACCGCTTACCTCGGCACCGGCAACTATCCCACCGCGACCGGCGGCGTCACCAACTGGCTGCCCAAGGTCGGCCTCGTCTACAGCCTGAACAATAAGACCGTCATCCGCGGCGGCTACGGCATGTATGCCGACACGCTGAACGTCGCCAATGACCGTCCCAGCACCACCGGCTTCAACCAGCCCACCAGCACGCCCATCAGTAACGACGCCGGCCTGACCTTCTGCTGCGGCGTCGGCGACATTGGCACATTGGCAAGCGGCAGAACTCCGATGAACGATCCGTTCCCGGTTCGGGCTGCTTCAGGCGGCACACGCTTCGACGACCCGTACCGCGAAGCACTGGGCATGTTCCCGCTTTACAACACCGATCTGATTGCTCTTCCCTGGGATTACAAGCCCGCGCTCCAGCAGCGTTGGAGAATTGGTGTCCAGCGCGAGATCTTCCGCAACACGATGATCGATGTCTCATACAACGGCTCGTATTCGACACAACCGGTTCAGCAGCGCATCAATTTCCTGCCCAGCCAGTACTGGACCAAGGGCATGACCCGCGATCAGAATAACGACAACTTCCTGAACGCGAATGCCGCCAATCCTTACAACATCAGGAACCTGACGGCGCTTCAGTCCTCCAATCCCACCCTCTACCGCTACATGTCGGGCCAGGGGTTCTTCACGAGCGCCGTTATGCCCCGCAACCGCCTGCTCCGGAGCTTCCCCTCATTCGGCAACTTCCGGATGCCTGGACGGATCGGTGAGGACAGCCGCAACGGTTACACCAACTACCACGACTTCCAACTTCTGGTGGAGCGCCGCTTCACGAAGGGCCTCCAGAGCACCTTCATGTACACCGGCGCCATGTCCCGTGTCGCGGACTGGATGGCGAACGAGTTTGACGCCAGCCCCACGGAACGTCCCAACAACAATACGCTGCCGCACCGCATCGCGTGGACGGCGATCTACGAGACGCCGTTCGGCAAGGGCCGCACCTATGTGAAGGACGGCTTCATGAGCCATCTCATCGGCAACTGGAACGTCTCCGGAGTCTTCCAACTCCAGAGCGGCCCTGCCAGCGGTGATTGGGGCAACCGTTTCTTCTACGGCGACCAGAACCAGCTCGCGACTCTCTTCAACTCCGATGGCTCGCGCAGCAAGGACATCCTCCAGTGGTTCGACAAGTCCATCTCCTGGACAGGCACGGGCGCTCCGCCCTCCGGCTTCACGGGCTTCGAGGGCCGCACCTCGGCGCAGCCCGGCAGCTATCACGAGCGGGTGTTCCCCATCCGCCTCGATAGCCTTCGGAACGACGGCATCATGAACCTGGACCTGAAGGTGGAACGCGTGTTCCCCATCAAGCCGGAACAGGGCATCAACGCCCGCTTCTCGGTCGACCTGCTGAACGCTACCAACCACACCAACTTCAGCGGACCGAACCTGGACCCCACGAATACCAACTTCGGGCGCGTGACCTCACAGCGCGGCCTGTCGCGCGTGATTCAGTTCAACCTGCGCTTCGATTTCTAATCGTCGCCGCATTTCAGTCCGAAAAGCCCGGCTTCGCCCATCGGCGAGGCCGGGCTTTTTGTTGATACACTCCCGGATATGAAGTTCTTTTCCCTGCCGGTCCTTCTGCTCGCGTCGACTTCCCTCCTTCCAGCGCAACTCTCCGACGATCAGAAGATCGCCGATCTACGCCAGCTTTCCGGCCTCTACGCCAAGCAATATGGGCCGTACGAGTGGAAGCGTGAGGTCGCTGGTTTTGATCTCATGGACCTTCAGCCTTGGATCGATCGGGCGCTGCTGACAAAGACCGACCTCGATTTTGTCGACCTGCTTGTGGAATATGTCGCCAGCCTGAACGACGCGCACGACGTATTCACGCTGCCAGCCAGCTTCAGCGCCTCTCTCGGATTTTCGGCCGATCTCTACGACGGCAAACCGCTGATCGACAACATCAATCGCGGCCAATTGCCCATCAACCGCTATCCCTTCGCCATCGGCGACGAATTGGTGTCCGTCGATGGGGTGACGGTGGCGGATTGGATCCCGCGCCTCTCGAAGTATGCCGTCGCAGCCAATCCCATCTCCACCTCACGCACCGCCGTGGCCCGCATCACGTCGCGGCCGCAATCGCGCATTCCTTGGGCACATCTCATCGGCGACTCCGCTGAAGTAGTCATTCGCCGCGCTTCGGGCGCTGAGGAAACTTATACCATTCCGTGGACCAAGACCGGCATGCCAATCACGTTCATCGGCCAGGTGCCGTCTCCCACCGAGCGTTCCACCAGGACGCGCCGAACCATGGACGACTTTCTCTCAATCGAAGACAGCCTGACCGAAATCCAGCGGCCTCTTGCTTATATGTACAACGCCAGCGTGCCTGCGGAAACCATGGCTGTTCTAAACCCTGGCGTACGTCCCCTCTTTGCTCCGCCGGCCGGCTTCCAGCAGAGGATGGGCTTTTCTTCCACGGATCCCTTTACCACAGGCGTCTACACAGCCAATGGTCTTCGAATCGGCTTCATTCGCATCCCCACCTATCTCCCGTCCATCGGAACTTCCGCGGCCGTGCAGCAGTTCGACCGTGAGATTCAGTGGATGAACGAGAACACCGACGGCCTGGTCATTGACGAGATCCGCAACCCGGGCGGCTCCGTGCCATACGTCGAGCAGCTTTGCCAGCGGCTGCACACGGATTACTTCCGCTCCATTGGATTCGAACTACGCGCCACCGGCTACGAGGTGGCCAGCTTCGGCTCCGCCCTGGTGCAGGCCCGCTCACTGAATCAGCAGTACCCCGATTTCTTTCCGGATTGGCTCGTTCTGGGCTATGAGAACAACTACAATACGGTCCTCACGGCGTATGGCGAGAATCGCGGCCGCACCGGCCCGATCTCTTTGACCGGTCCCAGCCTGGATCTGGAGCCTGCGCCTTGGGCTTACGCCAAACCGATCATCGTGCTGGTCGATGAGTTCTCTGCCTCCGGCGGCGACGCCTTCCCCGCTACATTGCAGGATAGCGGGCGAGCGTTGATCGTCGGCAAGCGCACCATGGGCGCCGGCGGCAACGTGGTCGGCTGGGATGCCACCAACTACACGGAGGGCTATACGTACATCACTCGCTCGCTGATGAACCGCAAGTTCCCGATTTCGACTGCCGAGTATCCCTCCGCGCCATACGTCGAGAACATTGGCGTCCGCCCGGACATCGAACTCGAATACATGACCCGAGAGAATCTCATGAACGCCGGCCGGCCCTACGTCGCCGCCTTCACGCAGATCATGGTGGACCACATCAACAAGTCGCGCGGCAACTGAAGCGTCAGTCCAGCCGCTTGTGGAATCGCTGAGCGCTGAGAAAGAGGATGGCCACTCCGAACACGCCCAGCATCACCATCTGCGACCAGAGTACGTCCAGACCACTGCCCTTCAGGAACACGCCCCGCACAATGTCCATGAAGTAGCGCAGCGGATTCAGATACGTGATCCACTGCACCACCTCCGGCATGTTGCGCAGCGGAAATGCAAAGCCGCTCAGCATGAATGCCGGCTGGAAGAAGAAGAACGTGGCCATCATCGCCTGCTGCTGCGTGTCGGAGATGGTGCTCATGAAGAGCCCCGCGCCCAAGGTAGAAAGCAGGAAGAGGCAACTGGCCGCGGCCAGCAGGAAGTAGCTGCCGCGCAGAGGAACCTGGAAAACGGTCATGGCAATCAGAGTCACCAGATTCATCTGGACGAAGCCGATGATGGCGAAAGGGATAGTCTTGCCCAGCATCAGCTCGATGGGCCGGATGGGCGTCACCATGATCTGCTCCATCGTGCCGATCTCCTTCTCGCGCACGATGGAGAGCGCCGTCAGCATCAGCGTGACCAGCGTGATGATGTTGACGATGATGCCAGGCACGAAATAGTTGCGGCTCTTCAATTCCGGGTTGAACCACACGCGGCGCTCCGGTTGCACGCCGGGTATGCGCAGCAGGATCGGCCCGTTCTGCGTGCGGCCCACCAGCTTGCGCGTCTGCTGGGCCATCAGCAGTTCCTTGTTCCGCGTGGCAATCACGGCCGTTGCGTAGTTGCCGACGATGGCGGCGGTGTTGGAGTTGGCGCCGTCGAGCAGCACTTGGATCTCGGTCTGACGGCTGCCGCGCGCATCGGCGCCGAAACCGGGAGCGATGCGGACCACGCCCTGCACCGTTCCGCGGTCCAGCAGGTCCTGCGCTTCTCGCTCACTGCCTGCCTCAGCCGTGATCACGAACGTCCGGTTGGAGACGAAGCGCTGGCGGATCTCCTGGCTCTCCGTCGAGCGGTCGAGATCCATCCAACCCAGGCGGACGTGCTCCACATCCAGGTTGACCGCAAATCCAAAGACGATCATCTGCAGCAACGGCGGTCCCAGAAGAATGCCGCGCATACGCGGCTCGCGCAGCGTCTGCCGGAACTCCTTGCGCACAATCTCCATCACTCGTTCCCACATGGTTCCCTCTTCTTACGCCATTTTCTGGCGCATCTTGCGGACGGCTATGGTGAACACCAGCGCTCCATACATCACCAGAAACATCACCTGCATCCAGAGCACTTCCAGTCCAGTGCCCTTCATAAAGACGCCTTGCAGAATCGCGACGAAATAGCGCGCCGGCACGATGCGTGTGAACTGCTGGATCACGAACGGCATGTTGTCGATGGAGTAGATGAACCCGCTCAGCAGGAAGGCCGGCAGGAAACTGCTCAGTAGCGAGAGCTGGTACGCCAGCAGTTGCGAGCGGGTGACGGTGGATAGCAGGATCCCCCAGCAAAGCGCGCCGAACAGGAACAGGGCGCTGGTGCCGATCAACAGGAATGTGCTGCCGCGCATCGGCACGCCAAACACCCCTACGCCGACAATCAGCGAGATGATCATGTCGGCCATGCCGAGCACGAAGTATGCGGCGAGTTTGCCCAGCAGCAGTTCCGTGGGCCGCACCGGTGTGGAGAGCAGTTGCTCCATGGTGCCGTTCTCCCACTCGCGGGCGATGGTCAGCGAGGTGAGCAGCGCGGCGATGATCATCAGGATGACGGCGATCAGGCCCGGCACGATGAAGTTCCTGGACTTCAGCTCGTTGTTGTAGAGCACGCGGATGCGCACGTCCACCGGCATCTTGAGCTTGCCCTGGCCCCGCCGCAGCAGCATCTTTTCGCGGAGTTCGGCGGAGTAGGCCAGGATGAGGGCCTCGGCGTAGCCGGCTGCGATGGAGGCCGTGTTGGAGTCGCTGCCATCCAGCAGCAACTGCACTTTGGCCTCCTGGCCGGACTCCACCCGGTGCGCGAAATCGCTGGGGATCACCACGCCGAGCAGGGCCGAGTTGTCGTCGATGTGCTTGACGATGGTGCGGTAGTTCGCCGGTCCCGGGACGATCTGAAAGAAGCGCGAGCCCTGGAACCGCTGCACCAGTTCGCGGCTCTGTGGCGTCTGGTCCTGGTCGTAGATGACGGTGAGGATGCGGTCCACGTCGAGAGTCAGCGCGTAGCCGAACAGCAGCAGTAGGACCAGGGGCACGGCCAGCGCCATCATCAGGCTGCGCCAATCGCGCATGATATGCAGAGCTTCCTTGTGGAAAATGGCATAGAAACGGCGCCACTTCATGCGGTTCGCGCCTCCTCGCGTTCAATACTGTCGATGAAGACATCGTCCATGGTGGCGCCTTCGCCGAAGGACGCTTTCAGCTCCTTCGGCGTGCCGAGAGCGATGGTGCGCCCCTTGTACATCAGCGAAAGGCGATGGCAGTATTCGGCCTCCTCCATGTAATGCGTGGTGACGAAGACTGTGGTGCCGCCTTCTGCCATGGCGTAGATGAGATCCCAGAACTGGCGGCGCGCGATGGGGTCCACGCCGGAGGTAGGCTCGTCGAGAAATAGGATCGGCGGCTGATGGAGAATGGCGCAACCCAGTGCCAGGCGCTGTTTCCAGCCGCCGGAGAGGAGCCGCGTCATTGTCGGCAGTTCGCTTTCAAGGCCGGCCATCCGGAGGGCGTAGGCTTTGCGTTCCGGACGCCGCTCGCGCGGCACGCCGTAGACTCCGCTGAAGAAATCGATGTTCTCTTCCACGGTCAGGTCATCGTAGAGAGAGAAGCGCTGTGACATGTAACCGATGGACTGCTTGACCCGTTCGGGTTCCCGCGCCACGTCGAAGCCGTGCACCCAGGCCTGGCCGGATGTCGGGCCCAGCAGGCCGCAGAGAATGCGGATTGCCGTGGATTTGCCCGCGCCGTTGGGTCCAAGAAAGCCGAAGATCTCGCCTTTGGCCACCTGGAGCGAGACGTCGTCCACTGCCGTGAAGTCACCGAAGCGCTTAGTGAGATGCTCCAGCACCACCGCGAACTCTTCACGCGGCTGCATGGACGGCCTCCGCTTGGATCAGTGCGATGAAGACGTCTTCCAGCGCGGGTTCCAAAGGCAGGAGACGGACCGGGGCCGCGGCCTGCTCAACGGATTCGACGCTCGCGCCCTCTCGCAGATATACGTGCAGCGCCGCGCCAGCCGGCTCAGCGCCCAGGACGCCCGCGGCCTGCTGCAGTCTCTTCCTCGCTTCGCGCAGATTCTCTGCCACGGCGCGGAAGCATCGTGGGGCCAGTTGCGCGCGTAGATTGGCGGGTGTGTCGCAATGGATGAGCTGGCCCTTGTTCAGCAGACCCACGCGATCGCAGCGCTCGGCTTCATCGAGATACGCCGTGGACACCAGGATCGTCATACCCTCCTTAGCCAGACGATAGAGGATCTCCCAGAAGTCGCGGCGGGAGAGCGGGTCCACGCCATTGGTCGGCTCGTCCAGAAAGAGCACGCGCGGCTTGTGCAGCAGCGTGCACATCAAGGCCAGCTTTTGCTTCATGCCTCCGCTGAGTTTCGCCGCCGGCCGGTCGCGAAACGGCGTCATGCGGGTCATCTGGAGAAACTCCGCCATCATGGTGTCTCGCACGGTTCTGTCGATGCCGAACAGATCGCTGTAGAACACCATGTTCTCTTCCACGGTCAAATCGCCGTAGAGGCCGAACTTCTGGGCCATGTAGCCGATCTGGTCTTTTACCGCGTCGAGGTTTGGCCCCACCTCCAGCCCGGCCACTTTGACGCTGCCTTCCGTTGGATTCATCAGGCCGCAGAGCATGCGCAGCGTCGTCGTCTTGCCCGCGCCGTCCGGCCCGACCAGGCCGAAGATCTCGCCCTCGCCGATCTTCAGCGAGAGCCCGCGCACGGCTTCGAGCTTGCCGAACCGCCGCGTCACTGATTGCAGTTCAATCATGGCGTCCTACTTGAGGCTGATCTCGGCATCCACCGGCATGTTCGATTTGAGCTCCCGATTGGGGTTTTCGACCTCGATTTTGATGCGATAAACGAGCTTTTGGCGCTCTTCCTGCGTTTGGATTTGCTTGGGCGTGAACTCCGCCTCCGACGAGATGAACGTGATGCGGCCCTTGTACTTCTTGCCAGGAAACGAATCCGTGGTGACGTCCACCAGCTTGCCGAGCTTCACCCGGCCGAGATTGCTTTCGCTCACATACCCACGGACCCAGGGCTTATCGAGTTCGCCCAAGGTGACCACCGTGGCGCCGGCGGCAAGCACTTCACCCATCTCAGCGCTCTTGGCCATGACCACGCCCGCGATCGGCGAGACCAGCGTGCGGTCGTTCATCTGGACATCGAGTACGCCGGCCTGCGCCCTGGCGCGAGCGATTTCGGCCTGCCGCATGGAGAGTTCGTCCTGCCTGCGCTTCAAATCGAGTTTGTTGGTCTCGGACAGCCGCAGGGCCGCCTTTGCGCGATCGACGGCGGCGCGCTGCTGCAGGATCTGCTCCTGGCGTGGACCTTCTTCCACGAGTTTCAACTGCTGGCGCGCACGGCGCAAAGTGGCCGCGGCTGCTTCGGATTTGGTGCGGAACTGATCGTACTGCGCGGTGGAGATGTCGTCGTTCTTGTAGAGCCGCTGCGCACGTTCCCAATCGCGCTGGGCCTGTGTGTTCTGTACCTCCGCTTCGGACGCCATGGCGCGCGCCGTCTCGATCTCCTGTGGACGGCTGCCGTTTTTCAGTTCCAGGAGTCGAGCCTCGGCCGCTGCCAGTTCGGCCCTCTTCAGTGCGATGTCGCCGCCGATAGTCTCCGTCTGCCAGGCTATGGCCGAACGCAATTGCACCAGGGCGCTTTCGGCGGATTCCACGCCGGCGCCCTCGCGCGCCTGCTGCTGTTTCAGCTCGTTGCTGTCCATGCGGGCGATCAACTGGCCCGGCTTCACGTCGTCACCTTCGCCGACGGCCAGCTCGATCAAGCGGCCCGGCAGCTTGAAGGAGAGATCCACTTCGGTGAGTTCGATGTTGCCGCTGAGGCGGATGATGTCCGGATCGGCCGCCGGATGGGTGATGCGCCAGCCGGTCACTCCTGCGGCAACGGCAACCAGCAAAACGGGGATGATGACTTTCTTCTTGCTCATGTTCGTCTCTCTCTCGGCTACTGCAGGACCATGTCGATGTTGCCCACGGCGACGCCCAAATCGACTCGCGCGGCTTTCTGCTTGAATACGGCAGCTATGTTGTTTTCCCGCGATCGGGCCACGCGCGCCTGTGCTTCCGTGACCTCCAGTCCGCTGGCCACCCCGGCCTCGAAGCGCCGCTCCGCCTGCGCCAGCTCTTTCTCGGATTGCGCGAGCGCTTCCAGCGCCACCACCACCTGTCCTTCTGAGGATTTCAGGCTCTCCAGAGCGAGGCGTATCTCCAACTCCACCTGTTGCGCCATGTCCCGCGTGCGGATACTCTCCTGACGCAACTGCGACGCCCCTTCGGCGCGGCGCGCATCGCGGCGGCCGCCGTCCCAAATGGGAATTCTCACGCTGACTCCGACGGTTCGCGTCGGGATGGTGGTGCCGCCGGTCTTGCCCAGCACGCCATAATCACCAAATGCGTTGACGGATGGCAGGCGCTCGGAACGTAAGGACTGGTAGTTCAATTTCGCAACGAGCTGGCGCTGATCCTGGGCCTTCAATTCGGGCCGCAGTTCGCGTGCGGCTGCCAGTGCCTTCGGCGCGTCCGGGATCTCGGCCGGCTGATACTTGAGCGAGTCAGTGAGTTCGAGCTCCGCGTCGAGCTGCACGTTCAAGGCGCGCAGCAACTGCAGGCGCGCAGTGTTGCGGTCTTCCTCGGCCACGATCTGGCGCTGCTTCTCATTCGCCAGTGTGACCTCCGAGCGCGTGATCTCAATGCCAGTGCCTGTGCCGGCCTCCTTCTGCGAGCGCGCCTGTTTGAGCACCCTCTCGGCGAGCGCGACGTTGGCCTTTGCCGTCTCCAGAGCGGCGTCGGCGCGCACGGCATTCAGGTACGCCTTGGCGACAGCGCCCTTGGTCTGCGCCAGTGCAGCGGATTGGTCGGCTTGCACGGCGCCGACCTGCGCTTTGGCTGCCTGGTAGCGGCGGATGGCGGCGAGATCGAAGACGCTTTGGGTCGCCGTGGCACGGACGTCGTTTACGGGGATGGGGCCGACCAGCGCCGGCATGCTGAACCCGAGACCGTTCAACTGCGGGAATTCAATTCCGAACGTCTGCAGGTTATTGGTAAAGTCGCGGAACGTGTACGCGCCGTCCACGTTGGGCAGCAGCGCCGCCCGGGACTGCGCACGCCGTGCTTCGGCCTGCCGTACGAGTTCATTGGACAGACGCAGGCGGGTTGCCCCGTCCGGCGAAGTGGCGATCTCCACCGCCTTGTTCAAGCTGAGCGGCAGCGTCTTCTTCTCCTGCGCGGAAGCGAGTAGCGCCGCCAGGGCGAATATCCACAAGCTCCTCATCGTGCATCCTCCTTTTGTCCCGTCAAGGCCCGCAGTCCGGCCGCCATGTACGTGACCAGCCGGGGTAGCGCCCCTTCGGTATCGGCAGGGTCGGCCTGCCCCATGGAGACCATCCGCAGCAGGGCGCCGCCTGCCAGATAGTGGGCCATCGCGCCGATCGAAAAATGGACGCCCCATCCGACCTCGGCGGCGTTGGCGCCGGGCAGCGCGCGTTGAAAGGCCGTCTGGAAACGGGCGACCACCGGTGCAAAGGCCAGCGGAAATACTCGCGTCATCCACTCGCCCGGCTCGGTGTACATGCGGCCCATCAGCCGCGGGAAATTGCAGAGTTGTACGCCTGCCCCCCTGGCCTCAAGTACCGGCAGCAGAAACGCGCCCAGCACGGCCTCCAGGGAGAGCAGATCGTCTCCCGCCTCGGCCTCGACCTCGTCCAGCAGTTCCAGGCGGCGGCGGTTGATTGGCTCCAGCTTGCGCATCAACACCGCCAGAATCAGCGAGTCCTTGGATTGGAAATGATAGTTGACCGCCGCCAGGTTGACGCCAGCCTCGGCCGTGATCTGCCGCAGAGAGGTCGCATTGAAGCCGTGCTCGGCGAAAAGCTTCTCAGCGGAATCCAGGATGCGATCCTTGGTTTCGAGGACCCGGATCGGTGTTTCATCAGTATCGAACGATTGATTCATACGGCTGTTTGAATCATACGGTCGCTTGAACTCGTTGTCAAGGCACTTTTACACTCGCGGCCGGTATTCCTGCCTGAAGCGACGTGCGGCGCGGCGGCTTAGGCCGGATTGAATCCTTTCCTGGATTCAATCATCATGAGGGCATGACATTTCTGAGCACTGTTGTTTCGGCCGCGATACTCCTGGCTCCGGCCTTGCTGGCACAAGCGGGCAAGACCGAGGGTGGCGTACTGACCAAGGGGGCGCAGGCCACGGAGAAGGCTGGCAAGGCGACGGTGGACGGAACGAAGAAGGTCGCTGGCGCTACGGCGGATGCCACGGCCGACGCGGCCAAGGCTACGGCCAGCGGAACCAAGAAGGCCTATAACAAGACCGCGGACGCCACAGCCGATGCAGCTCATGCCACGGCCAGCGGAACCAAGAAGGCCTATAACAAGACCGCGGACGCCACAGCCGATG
>CAYVDY010000034.1:17418-22099 GCA_964450255.1 uncultured Candidatus Solibacter sp.
CAGCTCATGCCACGGCCAGCGGAACCAAGAAGGCCTATAACAAGACATCCGAAGTAACTGTCGATGCGGGAAAGGCAACTGGCCGCGGAATTGTTGCCGGCACAAAGGCGATCGGCAAGGGTATCGGCACCGGCATGGAGAAGACTGGTGACGCGATCAGCAAAGGCGGCAAGAAGGTCAAGGACTAGTCCGGCACCATGCGAATCGCGGTGTTCAGCGCCAAACGATACGAGCGCCCGTTCTTCGACGAAGCAAATACCGGGCACGAGATCGTGTGGTTGGAGCCCCGGCTCTCGCCGGAGACCGCCACGCTGGCAGCAGGGTTTCCAGCCGTCTGCTGCTTCGTGAACGACGAGGCCTCCGCACCGGTCCTGGAAATCCTGGCGGCCGGCGGGACCAAGCTCCTGGCGTTGCGCTCGGCCGGCTACAACCACGTCGATCTGGCGGCGGCCGCACGGCTCGGCCTGAGTGTGGTTCGCGTGCCGGCATACTCCCCCCACGCGGTGGCTGAGCACGCGCTGGCGCTGATCCTGACGCTCAACCGCAAAACGCACAAAGCCTACAACCGGGTGCGAGAGGGGAATTTTGCGTTGGATGGGTTGCTGGGCTTCGATTTGTATGGGCGGACTGCCGGGCTGATCGGGATAGGCAAGATCGGTCAGATCGCGGCGCGCCTGCTGGCCGGCTTCGGCTGCCGGGTTCTGGCATACGATCCGAAACCGGGGCCGGAGGCGTTGGCGCTGCCGGTGGAGTTTGTGGATCTGGAGACGCTCCTGTCGGGGTCGGACTTGATCAGTCTGCACTGCCCGCTGGTGAAGGCGACGCACCACATCATCAACACGGCCTCCGTGTCGCGCATGAAGGATGGGGTGATGCTGATCAATACCTCGCGCGGCGGGCTGATCGACACGCGGGCGGTGATCGCGGGGTTGAAGACGGGGCGGATTGGGGCGCTGGGGCTGGACGTGTATGAAGAGGAAGAGGATCTCTTTTTCGAAGACCTCTCCGGCACAGTCATTCAGGACGACGTCTTCATGCGACTGCTGAGCTTCCCGAACGTGCTGGTGACGGGGCACCAGGCGTTCTTCACGGAACAGGCGCTGAGGGCGATCGCGGCCACAACGCTCGGCAATGTGAGCGAGTTTGAGACAACGGGCCGCTGCGTGAACCAGGTGAGGGCGGCTTAGCGCCATCCTGCTCCCGATCCATTCAACCACCGCGCAAATGGGATAGCGCAGCTCGGCACGAGCCACCTATCCTGTCAGTGCGAACTGAGGATCGTTGGATGTTCCCCGTGCTTCACATCATCATTCTGGCCTTTGCCGCCTTCGCGCAGGAAGATGGCGGACCCGACCATTACGTGGTCAGGGGCGTGGCCAAGGGCGATACCTTGACTCTCCGAGCCGCCCCGAGTGCCTCGAGCGCGGCGCTGGACCGTATTCCGCCCAACGCCACCTGCCTCCGTAATCTGGGCTGCAAGGGCGGCCTTACGTTCCAGGAGTTCTCCACCCTCTCCGAAGCGGGGAAGAAGAAACGCTTGGCGGCCAATCCGCGCTGGTGCAAGGTCGAGTACAAAGGCAAGACCGGCTGGGTGGCTGGAAGGTACGTGGCCGAAGGCGCCTGCACCGATCCACCCAAGTAACAAACTAGCCCATGGCTAGAGATTCCACCAGTACGTCCACTTCAGCACGAGCGCCCGATTCTTCACGGAGAACAGCCCGGGCACGTTCTGGCCGGGTTGGAGGTACTCGGGCATGTAGTTGTCAGTCCACACCACAAACACGTCGGATGCCGGTTTGTAGCGCCACTGCACCCGCGTGTTCACGTTCATGTTCTTCTGCTGTTCGTTGTACTGAACGAATGCCGTGAAGTAGAGCGTGTTCGTCAGTGTGATATCGAATCGCGGACCGATCAACCAGAACGTGGTGTGCCCCCAAGGCTCGGGCAGACGGATGTCGTTGTAACTGGCGGTGCCAGCCAGACTGACAAAGGGCTGGAAGCGATAACCCAACGTGCCGGTCAAGTTGAGGCGGGTTCCGCCTGCATAGTAGCCGCCGTACTGCGAAGCGAAACCATAGCGGAACAGGCTCTGCGGTTTGGAGTCGAACTTCGTGGTCCAGAACTTCCAGCGATGCAGCGTGCCGGTTTCCAGTTTCGGGCGGCCTGAATTGGTGGGGTCGAAGGGCTGCAGCAGCCGGACGTAGTCGCCGCCGGCCGTAGTCGTGAACACGCTGAGGCTTCGCAGAGTCACCGTGTAACCCAGCGTGGTCTCATAGTCGCTGAGCTTTCCCCGCCAATCCAGAAAATTGCTGCTGTTCAACGTGGGGCCGTGACTCAGAATAATGCCGCCCTCCGGCAGGAACGTGTACCCAATGGTGGCCAGCGCGCGATGATAGCCGCGCCGCGGCACATAGCCCACTTCGGCGCTGTAGTTCGGGTCGACATTTTCCATCTGCCCGTTTATCAGCCAACGGCGGCTGTTGTACTGCAAGTGCCCCGCGTACACCGAGCCGCTGCCCTGATTGCCGGATGAGAACGACTTCAGATAGAGCAGTTTTCCGGTCCACAGGTTATTGGCCGATGCGAGGTTGTATTCGACACCCAGGTTCCGGTTGTAGGTTGATGGCGTGGCCGGCATTCCAGCCGGTTGGTAGCTCGGCGACTCCTTGTTGACGAGCAGGACGCCGAGATTCGAACGGGAGAAAACGCGGCGCTGCAGCGCGAAGACCGCGAAGTTCTGCGGCGGCAGACCTGCGTCATCAGCGGCTCCTGTCTGCATGTCCATCATGCCGAAACGCCAGTCCTTGTTCAGTTTCCCGCTGAGACGGGCGCCGAATCGGATCGGCACGCCGCCAAGACCGATCCGCCTACTGAAGAACGGACGGACAGTGGCGTACCCGAAGTTTGCGAACTGGTCGCCATTTTCGAGGAAGAACTGACGCCTTTCGGGGAAGAACAGCTCGAAGCGGTCGAGATTGGTCACCTGCTGATCGACGTCGACTTGCGAAAAATCGGGATTCACGGTCAAATCCAGGTTGATGGCCGGGCCGATGGCCACCTTCCCATCCATTCCGACGTCATAACGGGTAGAGGACGGCCTGTTCGTTTGGTAGTCGCGGCTGATACCGCCGAGCGCATACGGGATCAACGAGATGTTGGGGCCAGGGGAGGGCGGCGGCTCGTCCCAAAGTAGAACGCCGGCTAACGCGAGCGCGGCGGTTGGAAAGTGGCGCGGAATCGGAGTCCAGGAGGACTTCTCCGTGGTCTTCAGATCCAGCCGGCTGAAGTTGACGCCCCAGCGCGTGATGCCCTTCTTGTAACGAATGCTTTTGAATGGGATGGCGATCTCCAATTCATAGCGATCGTCATAGGTTTTGACCGCGGATGTCCACTTGTTATCCCAACTCAGGTTCGCTCGGCTGCCTTCGTAGAGCAGGCCATCCCACTGCGCCCCCGCAGCATTCACACCGAAGGTGAAGCCGTTGGTCTGGTCGTCGAATGTATCCAGGAAGAAGATGAAGTTGTCGTTGTTGCCAAACGACCAGTCCCGCCGCAGCGACTCGACCATATAGGGTCCGGGAACGTTGCCGTGATAGCAGATGGCGCTCAGGTACAGGTGATGATCGTCGTAGGCCATGCGAACATCGGTTCGGACGTTCGCCGCGCCAGTGTCCATTGGCAGGACCATCCAAAAATTGTTCGCGACCTCGGCCGATTGCCAGGCGGGCTCGTGCGCGCTGCCATCGATGACGATCGGCGATGGCGCACGGTGGATCTTCAACTGGTACTGTTCATTCTGCTTCTGCGCCAACGCGCCAACTGAACCAGGCAGCAGCCACGCCCAAAGTGCAATCGCCTGAATGATTGCACGCGCGGCCAGTCGGGGCCGCACTCCAGGATTACTTGATGTCAACAGAGCAGCTACTTTCTGAGTTGTGCGGGTGGCAGTTGTGCGGGTGACAGTCGATGCGCGGCGATCTTCGATTCGTCATGGTGAGTTTCCGGCTGCCGTTTCCATGCAACGGCCGCGGCCCGCGCTTCGTGTGGAGCGCGCATGTGACCCTTTATATCAAGAACGGTTGAAGGGGTGCGCGATGTGAATCCCGGCGATTGGGTTGAGGCCGATGTAGATTAGCGACTGCGAGGGACGAACCAACCAGGCGTGCGGAGCGGTTGGTGTGGCGGCAAGATGGGGTCGGGGATTGCGGCTAGCCGCTGCGATTCGGGTTGGCCGGGCGGCGGCTGCTCCAGCAGTGGACGGATGGCCGGTATGAGTTTCGTGAAGACCTGGACTGGCAGGGCGCTGGTGAACTGGTAGGATTCTGCTTCGGAGCCAGGTACGTACGCCATCACGCTGCCGTAAAAGCGATCCCCGATGAAGAAGACGAAGGAGGCGGTGCGGTTGAGAGCGCGAGAACCGATCTCAGAGCCGTGCGAACCGTACACATGGATGCGGTTATCGCCGGTTCCGGTCTTGCCTCCTACCGGGATGACCTGGCCGTTGCCGAGGACGACGGAGCGGTAGGCGCGGCGTCCTGTGCCGCTGGCCACGATGCCGAGCAGTTCCTGCCGCATCCTGACGGCAACCCAAGGGTTCAGGACGGCCTCGGGGGCGCCGGGCTTACGGCTCATGACGGTCTCGAACGGAGGCCGGGCGCCAAAATGCAGTTGCCGGAGGCCC
>CAYVDY010000035.1:0-22085 GCA_964450255.1 uncultured Candidatus Solibacter sp.
GCGCAGTTCAAACGCATCATTGACGACCAGCACACGCTCCAGACGATGTTTGATCAGTTGGGCGGCTTGTCCGGGCTGGTGGCGAACAAGACGGTGACAATCAAAGTGAATCTCACCGGGCCACCGGAGTTGAAGTTGGATGGCGCGCCGGTGGGCTCGGCGCAGTGGGTGCATTGGGGCGTGATCGGCTGCACGATCGCGTTGCTGGGTGAGGCGGGCGCGCGGCGGATCCGGTTTTGCGAATCAGCCGGAGATACGGCGACGCCGCTGGCGGCGTTCATTGCGCGGGCGGGCTGTGATCCTTCTTACTTCATCAACGCCGCGCCGAACGTGGAACTGGTCAATACGACCAAACTCAAGAAGTATGTGGAGGCCGGCCCGACGCTCTCGAAGAAGCACGTCTTCGGGATGCTGCCGCCGACCATCCACGGGACGAATGCCGGTGTGGACGAACCGGGGATAGTGACCGCGGGTTTTCGAGGCGAGGTGATGCACGTTGGACAGCGGGCGCCGTCGAGATCCGCGCCGCACGAGGTGCAGCCGGAGTCGCCGCGCGATGCGGGGTACAGGCTGCCGCGCGTGATTGCTGATCTTTGCGGGGCGCGGCCGATTCACCTGGCGATCATGGATGGCATCGAGACGAGGGCGGGCGGGGAAGGGCCCTGGACTGCGGGGTTGAGCCTGGTGAAGCCGGGGGTGCTGATTGCGGGCTTGAATCCCGTTTCCACGGACGCTACCGCGGTAATGGGTTTTGATCCCATGTCGCCTGGCGGCGTGCATCCGTTCCGCAATGTGGACAACGCGATGGAGTTCGGGGAGGCGGCGGGAGCGAGGATTGAGGATGTGGTTTTTCCATTCGGCCTGCTTGGCGCGCCGACGGCGGTTTAGTCATGCCAACACGTAGAGAGTTTCTAGCCGCTTCGGCGGCGATTCCGATGTGGGCGAGTGTTGATCCCTCGCTGCGGTTGTGGGACGAGGAGCCGGCCGCCGAATGGAATGCTGCGTATCCGATCGGCAATGGCCGGTTCGGCGCCATGATTTTCGGCGGAGTTGGCGAGGAGCTGTTGCAGCTCAACGAAGACACTCTGACTTCGAGCGCGCCCGGCGTGGACGATCTGCCTCTTGATATCACGCCGGAGTTCGACCGGGTGGTGGCGATGCTCCGTGCACGCCAGTTTGTCGAGGCGGCGGAGCTGATGTCGCAGAAATGGTGCGGCCGGTCGTGGCCGTGCTACCAGCCGCTGGGCGATCTGAAGCTGTCGTTCGGGCACGCGGCGGATGCCGGCAGCTACCGGCGGGATCTGCACCTGGATGAGTCGGTGGCGCGCGTTTCTTATCGGAGCGGCGCCACGGAGTACCGGCGGGAGTGCTTCGCGAGCTTCCCGCATAGGGTGATCGTGGTCCGGCTGACGGCAGGGCAGGGCGGGCAGCTGAACTTCCGTGCGGCGCTTTCGTCTGTCCACCCGACGGCTCAAAGTTCGCGGTCTGGTGCGAATGAGATCCGGATGAAAGGCCAGGCGCCGGGGTTGGTGATCCGGCGAACGCTGGAGTGGATCGAGGGGCGCAAGGAGCAGTGGAAGTATCCGGAGATCTTCAACGCCGATGGGTCTCGGAAGCCGAACGCGAAGACGGTGTACTACGGCGATGAGATCGGCGGACGGGGGCTGTTTTTCGAGACCCGTCTGATGGTCCATTCCACGAATGGCAGGGTGTCCACGGATGGCGGCGTGCTCTCCGTTACGAATGCCACGGAAGCGGTGCTGCTGCTGGCGGCGGCTACCAGCTACCAGAACGCCGATCCGGGCGCGCAGGTTTCGCGTGAGCTTGGGGCTGCAACGAAAGTGCCATTTCAGTCGCTACTTGCTGAGCATACCGCCGACCACCGTAAGCTGATGGGGCGCATGACGATCTCTCTGGGCTTGCCCGAGGGGCAGGCGCAGAAGCCGACTCCCGCCCGGATCCGTGACTTTCAGAACGGAAACGATCCGCAGTTGGCGGGGCTCTATTTTCAATACGCGCGGTATCTGATGATCGCGGGATCGAGGCCGGGGACTCAGCCGCTGAACCTGCAGGGGATCTGGAATCCGATGGTGATTCCGCCGTGGGCGAGCGGCTACACCGTGAACATCAACACGGAGATGAACTACTGGCCGGCCGAGGTGGGCAACCTGAGCGAGTGCACCGAGCCGCTGCTGCGCATGGTGATGGAGTGCGCGGAGAAGGGCCGTATCACCGCAGCGAAGATGTATCACCGGCGCGGCTGGGTGTTGCATCACAACACGACGCTCTGGCGCGGCACGCAGCCGGTGGACAACAATGCGATGCCGTCGTTCTGGCCGCTGGGCGGTGCGTGGCTCTGCCAGCATGTGTGGGAGCATTACCTGTTTACGGGCGACCGGCAGTTTCTGGCGAAGGCCTGGCCCGCGTTGAAAGGCGCGGCGGAGTTCCTCTCGGACTGGCTGATCGACGACGGCCACGGGAAGCTGGTTACGGCGGCTGGACACTCGCCGGAGAACCTATTCCTCTACACGGACGCGAACGGCAAGCAGCAGACCGGTGGAGTCTGCATGGGACCGACGATGGACATGGCGATCTGCCGGGACCTGTTCCGGAACACCATCGCGGCAGCCAAGGCTCTCGGCACGGACGCGGAGCTGCAGAGGGAATTGCAGGGCAAGCTCGGCAGGCTGTTGCCTTACAGGATCGGCAAGCGCGGCCAGTTGCAGGAATGGCCGGAGGACTTCGCCGAGCGCGAGCCGGAGCATCGCCACGTCTCGCATCTATACGGCTTGCATCCGGGCAACGATTTGCAGCCGCGCACGACGCCTGAGCTTTGCCAGGCCGCGCGGCGGACGCTGGAGCTGCGGGGCGACGGCGGCACAGGCTGGTCGCGAGCGTGGAAGATCAACTTCTGGGCGCGGCTGCTGGATGGCGATCACGCTTACCTGCTTCTGAAGAATCTGTTCGTGCCGGCGACGGCGCGCAACGGGGGTGTGCTGCCGAATCTGTTCTGCTCGCATCCGCCGTTCCAGATCGACGGGAACTTCGGCGGTGCGGCTGGAATCGCCGAGATGCTGCTGCAATCGCATCTGGGTGAGCTGCACCTGCTGCCGGCGCTGCCCTCGGCCTGGCCTTCGGGCTCGGTGAAGGGACTGCGCGCCAGGGGCGGTTACGAGGTCTCGCTAGGATGGGCCGGCGGCAAGCTGACGAGCTGCGAGATTAAGGCGCAATCGGCGGGAGAGTGCCGGCTGCGTTATCGGGACAAGACGCTTACTTTGAAGACGAAGCCGGGCGTGGTCCTTCAGCCCAAGGAGTTGTTCGCATGATCCGCCTGCTGATTCTAGCTGCGTTCGCGGCGCTGACTGCATCCGCGCAATTCAAGTTCACCGAGGTTGACAGCCAGCACTGGCTGATCACGGAGGACGGCAAGCCGGTGTTCGTGTATAACTACGGACCGATCCTTGCGCCGGGTTTCCCGGAGAAGATGTCGCGGTCCACGTATCTGCATCCGGTGTACCTGCCCGATGGCCGCGTGATCACGGACGACTTCAACCCGGATCATCCGCATCATCGCGGGATCTCGTGGATGTGGCCGGTGGTGATCTGGAACGGGCGCAATGAGGATCTGTGGACGGTGGGGAAGGTCAAACAGAAGTACTCCGGAAAGATGGATTGGAAGGATGGACGGTCGCAGGCGACGCTCTCCGTTCGCAATCACTGGTATCTGACCGACACGGGGGAGACGATCGTGAACGAACGGGTGGACATCACTATCCACTCGGCCAGGCAGGGCACCCGGCGGCTCGACTTCGTGTTGAGGTTCGAGGCGGCCAAAGACCCTGTGGAGCTGCGCGGCGATCCCACGAACAACAAGGGATTCGGCGGATTCAACATGCGCTTCGCGAAACGGGATGAGCCGAAGCCCGGCGCGGCCACCGTGATCCGGACGGAGAAGGGCATCAATGAAAAAGACGGCGTGAACGAGGTCCATCTCTGGGCTCAAGTTGAGGGGCTCTTTGCCGGAAAGCCCGGTGGCGCGAGGGTGATCGACGATCCATCGAACCCGAACTACCCCAACAACGGGTGGCTGATGAGGCACGGGTTCGGCGCTTTGAATCCAAGTTGGCCGGCGCTGAAACCCTTTGTTTTAGAGTCAGGTAAGCCAGTCACGTTAAAGTACAGCGTGATCCTCTATTCCGAACAACCGCCCCAGAAATAAGGAGGCTCCATGAGCGTATTCGATTCGACTGTCTCCCGCCGCGATTTCCTCGCCACGCCGGCCGCGGGGTTTTTCGTTCAAGGGTCAGGTGTGATCCGGATCGGCATCATCGGGTGTGGCGGCCGTGGTGAGGCCGCCGCGATGAATGCCATGAATGCGGGCAAGGACATCCGCGTGGTGGCGATGGGCGACCTTCTGCGAGATCGTGCCGAAGAGAAACGCACAGCGCTCAGGCTGAAGTACCCGGACCAGATGCAGGTCAACGACGACCACATCTTCTCGGGCTGGGATGCCTACAAGCAGGTGATTGCCAGCGGCGTGGATGTGGTGGTGATCGCCAACGCGGCAAAGTTCCACCCCCTGCATCTGAAGGCGGGCATTGAGGCAGGGAAGCATGTGTTCGTCGAGAAGCCGCATGCCATCGACCCTTACGGCTTGAAGATGGTGCGAGCCGCCTGCGAGATGGCGAAGCAGAAGAGCCTGTGCGTGGTCTCCGGGCTGCAGAGCCGTTACCACCCCGGCTACATCGAGACGATGAAGCGGGTGCACGACGGCGCCATCGGCAGGATTGTGGCGATCCAGGAGACGTGGCTGCGTCCGCCGTACGTGATGTATCCGCGGCGTCCGGGCATGGCCGAGGCCGTCTATCAAGGGAGTAATCAGTACCACTTCAACTGGCTCTGCGGCGACGATGTGCCGCAGACGCTGATTCACAATCTGGACCGGTCGAGTTGGGCGCTGGGCAATGCGGCACCTTTGCGGTGTTACGGCATGGGTGGACGTTCCACGCTGCGAGGCGAGATCTACGGGAACGTGTTTGACCATCATTCCGTTGTCTATGACTTTCCCGGCGGGGTGCGCGTCTACGCACTCTGCCGCACGATTCCCAACTGCTATGAGGAGAACTCGTCGCTGATCCTTGGCAGCAAGGGACGCTGCGATTTGCTGCGTTTGCGCATCGAGGGAGTTACGAATTGGGAGCACACGGGACCCAAAACGAAGAACAACGCTTATGATCTGGAACACGTAGCACTGTTTGATGCCATCCGAAGCGGGAAGACGATCAACAATGGCGACTACATGGTCCGCAGCACGACGATCACTCAGATGGGCCAGTTCAGCTGCTATACGGGTAAGCAGGTAACGTGGCAGCAGATGGAGGAATCCAACTTCTACTACGCGCCGAAGCCCGAAGAGTGCCGTGAAGGGATGGAGGCGCCGGTCAAGCCCGGGCCGGACGGCATCTACCCCGTCTTCGTTCCCGGCGAGACAAAACTGCTGTAAACACTGGAACAACCAGCCGACTTGCTCCGTAGTTACAGATGCAAGGAGGCACCATGTACTGCACCAATTGCGGAACACAGATGACGGACACGGATCGCTTTTGCGCCCAATGCGGGAAGGGGGCTGGCGCGCCGGAACCTGCCAGGTCCTCCACGCCGACCCCGGCCAACGCCGGCAGGACGCTGGATCGCGACATTACGAACAAGAAGATCGCCGGAGTGTGCGCGGGCATCGCGCGCCACTTTGGCTGGGATGTCACGCTCGTCCGGGTAGCGTTTCTGGCCTGCGTGCTGCTGCACGGAGTGGGCTTGATCGCCTACCTCATTGCCTGGGTCTGCATGCCGCGCGACGACATTCGCAGCGTCGTCCAAGCGTAACTTTCGGACTAGCCCACATTCGCCATACCATTAGTTTCAAATCCGTTGTACAGTACTTTCGCGGGTCGATGGGAACGATTGGACATCCGGCATCTCCTCCGCTTGGTGTTCTTTCCAACCCACGGCCCGCCGACCAGTATCAGCGTTGCCAGGGACGCCGCGGCACGCCAGCATCCCGGTTCTGAACACGGTCGTAGAGGTGTTTTTCGTTGGTCGTGCCCAGTCCCTCGTTGTACAGGCTCGTCAGTCCCAGGGCTTCACGAACGTCTTCGGCGAAATCGTGCAGAGCATGCAGATGCTCGGCCAGGGCGGGGGTCTTTTTGCCGCTGGGGCTGAGGAAGATCTTCTGGAATCCGAGATCGGTAAGGACCGCGACCTCTCCGCCGATGAGCAACCCCGTATCCACGATTTCCGGCTGCCCCTCGGGCCCCTCTCGCAGGACAACCGCCAGGTTGCCCCTGGTGGCCCGGACCTGCCCTCGATCGACCGATTCCAGGCCGAATCCGGCCGAACGCAGTTGATCGACGCGCCCGCTGAAGCTCTGGATGGTCTCTTTCTCTCGCTTGAAGAACATGGTCCCTCTGTTTCCTTTCCTCCATTATGCCGCAACCCCTCATTTGATGAATCGTATCTGTTCCGCGCGACTCTACATCCTTGTCCCAAGTTGGTCAGTCTAGCTGCATTGGGGCGGCTCCTGTAGACTAGTTCGTACAGTTTCCATGAAGAGGGTGCATACGCTTATGAAGAAGACGATTCTGTTGGCGATGGCATTTGCCATGTCGTTGGCCGCGCAGACTGTTGAGACGATTCCGTATCGAGTCAATCTGTCTTCGCTGAATGAAGTGCCGCCTGTGGCGGGGGATCCCTCCATCGGCAGCGCAACCGTGCTGTTTCATGTTGTGAAGAACGCCCAGGGCGAGGTAGTATCCGGGACCGTCGATTTCCGGGTTAGCTACCGCCTCGGCCAGCAAACCAATATCACGATGATGCATATCCATCGCGGCGCGGCTGGCGTCAACGGTCCGGTGGTCATCGACAGCGGCTTGGCGGCCGCCGTTGAGAATGCTACGGTAGGCGTGCTCCGCACCTCGGGCCAAGTCATGCCGAGCAACGCGACAGCGCTCACCGCGCTGAAGGAAGCGATTCAGAACCCCGCCGGGTTCTACGTGAATCTGCATACCTCGCGCAGCCCCAGCGGCGAGATTCGCGGCCAGTTGATGCCTGCCGAGGTGAGCGTGACACTGGGTCGTATGTCGCCCGACAACGAGGTTCCGGCCATCACCGGCCTGAACGCGTCCGCGATGTGTTCCATCATGACCATCGCAGCCAGGCGGCCGGATGGCATCCCGATGTCGGCCGAGGTGATCTTTGATGCGAATTACACTGGCTTCCCCGCTGACACGCTATTCACCGGCTTCCACATCCATGCCGGTCCCGCCGGCGTCAATGGGGGCGTGGTGATCAACACCGGGCTCTCCGGCCAGGTGCCTGCGGCCACGCCGGGCGGCAACCTCCACTATGAGGTTCAGATCGATCCGTTGAATCCGGCGCAGTCCGCGGCGGTCTATGCCCTCTTCATGGCTCCGACGCAACTGTACGTCAATCTTCATACGACGGTGAATCCGGGCGGTGCGATCCGCAGCCAGCTTCGCAAGACGGACAAGATGACCTTCCAGCAGACCTTGCTGCCCTCGAATGAGATTCCGGCCGTTGCGATTGAAGCCAGCGCGCCCGCATCGCTGACGCTCTACACCACGCGCAACAATGATGGTTGGATCACAGGCGGCGTTTCGGTTTTTGATGTCAACTACCGTTTCCCGGGCGCCGTGCAGTTCACGGGGCTCCACATTCACAGCGGCAAGGCGACTGAGAACGGTGCGGTGATCCTGAACACCGGCCTGGCTGCCGCCAATCAGCCCAACAGTGAATCGGGCTACGGCAACATCTTCCGCGTTACCACGCATGGCACGGACGCCATGACGCAGGCTATGAATCTGATCGCGGTGGATCCGAATGCAACCTATATGAACCTTCACTCGACTGTGAATACTGGCGGGGTGGTTCGTGCGCAGACCGCTTCGCCGCAGGGTGCGCCACTGATCAGCGCCATCATCAGCGGCGCGAGTGATCCGGGACGCACCGCGGTGGCTCCTCAGGGATTGATGACCATCTTCGGGTCTAATCTGATGAGCGTTGCCGCCGGTATGGAGGGGTACGACTCGGCGGCTCCCCTGCAGTTAAACGGCACGACGGTGATGGTTGGTGGTAAGCCGGCCGCGATTATGTTGATGGGCCGGGAGCCGGGTGCGGTGCCGATGGACTTCATCACGGCGCAGGTCCCGGTGGACTCTGCCACTGGCACGCTGCCGGTGGTCGTGGAGAACACGGGCGGCAAGACGGCGGGTAACACGGTAGCCGTGGCGACGGTCGCCCCGACGCTCTATTTCGACACGGTGGGGGCCGTCGCGTTCCATATGGCGGACTTCACACTGGTTCGGCCGGACAATCCAGCCGTTGCGGGTGAGCAGATCGGGCTTGCGGCCACTGGCCTTGGGCGTACGATTCCGCCGGTGGCCACCGGCCAGGTCGGCTCGGCTGACACGCTCACGCTGGTCTTTCCGAGTCCGGTGGTCACGATCAGCGGCCGGCCGGCCGCAGTGGTAGGCACTGGCATGGCGTCCGGTTATGCGGGACTTTACCTGGTGGTCTTCATGGTGCCCAACGACATCACGGGGACTGTGCCGGTGACTATCTCTCAATTGCAGGCGGGTTCTACCACGCCGGTGACTTCGAACGCGGTCACCTTGGCCGTGAAGTAAAGGGCAACCCGATCGCGAAAAGCGCCGGGCCTTCGGGCCCGGCTTTTTCTTTGACTAGTAGATCCATATGATTGACCATCCCGCCTCCCTTGTGTCCCAATTATGTCAATGAGAATCAGGGGCTTTCTCCTCGCCACCGTCGCTCTGACACTTTGCGCACAGACCAGTGAGCAGCTCCTGCGCCTTCGCACGCTGGGCAAAGCGTTTTACGAAAATCCGACGACTCAGATGCAGGCGGTCGAGCAGTTCAAGCAGGCCTGGACGCTCAACGCGAAGTCGGCGCCTGACCGTCTGAACTACGCTCTGGCGCTGCTGCGGGCGGGCAATGGCAAAGATGGCGTGGCTGAGTTGGAAGCGGTCCAGAAGATGGACCCCAAGCTGCCCCACACGTGGTTCAACCTCGGCATCGAGTACAAGAAGCTGGGCGAGACCGATAAGGCCATCGCGCAATTGGAGCAGATGGCGCGGCTGGTTCCGGACGAGCCCATCACTCAATACAACCTTGGTGTGCTGTACAAGGCGGCAGGGCGGGCAGCGGACGCCAACGCGAAGTTCACCGTATCCGCAAGGCTGGATCCCAACTTCGCTGCGCCGCACTTCCAGTTATTCAATTACTACCGGCAGCAAGGGCAGGCTGATCAGGCGAAGGCTGAACTGGCGCGTTTCCAGGAACTGAAGAGGCGGCACGAGGAAGCGGGAACGGGCAATGAGGACGTGGAATGGTGCCTGTATTCGGAGGTGTTTGACTACGTCGATCCTAGGCTTGCGGCGGATACGCGGCCTGCTGTTCCGCTGAAGTTCCTGGCGTCGACTCTGCCCGGCAAATATGCGCCGGCCAACACGACGCTGCACGTGATTGATCTCGATGGCAGCGGTTCGACTGATTTGCTTGTCGTGTCGCTGAACGGCATCAGCGTATTTCGCAGAGGTGTCACGCCTGTTCCGCAGCCGGGTTTCGCCGGGCTGAAGGAGATCCTTGGCGCGGTCCCCGGTGACTATGACAACGATGGGCTGGTCGATCTCTGCGTGCTGACCATGGCTGGTCCGGTGCTCTTTCAGAACAGCAAGACGGGATTCAAGCGCGCGGCTGGCATTGAGTGGGGCTCGCAGCGGTTTGATTCGGCGGTGTGGCTCGACTACGATCATGACTACGATCTGGACCTTGTGCTTCTTGGTTCGACGACGAAGTTGCTCCGCAATCAGCTGCCAGCCGGCTTGGTTGATAGGACAGCCGGCATCCCGTTTGTCTCCGGCACTGCGAACTCCGCGACGACGACGCGGGTGACTCCCGATACGAAGTCCCACGACCTTGTCATCACGTACCGCGACCGTCCGGCAGTTCTGTACAAGGACCGGCTCGGCGGGAAGTATGAAGCCCATCCGATTCCGGCTGTGCCTGCTGGTGCGACAGCCCTCACCGCTGCCGATCTGAACAACGACTCCGCGCCGGACCTCGTGTGGAACTCCGGGGCTGCCTTGAACAAGGACGGCAAGTTCGCGACGATGGCGTGGGCCGCCAAGGGGTCATTCGCGCTCGCAGATTTTGAGAGCCGCGGGTTGCTCGATGCCATTGCGTCGGGTTGGGTGTACCGCAACGAAAGCCAGGGCAAGTTCGGCAGTTTCGGCAAGGCCGGTGGACTTTCGGACAACACCACGGCGCTGGCGGCGGCGGATTTCGACGGCGACGGCAAGACGGACCTGGCCGTCGTCCTTTTCGATGGCACATTGCAGCGCTGCGTCAATCAGACGCCCACGAAATCGAACTGGACCCGCGTACGCATCAACGGCGTCAAGAATCTCAAGCTGGCAGTGGGTTCCGAGATCGAAGTGAAGGCCGGGCCGTACTACCAGAAGCAGGTTTACCACGGCGTTCCACTCACCTTTGGGCTTCGTGCCAATACGGCGATCGACACGATCCGCATCACGTGGCCCAACGGGCTGATTCAGAACGAAACCCAGCCCAAGCCGAACACCACGCTTGTCTATCAGGAGGCGCAACGGCTCTCCGGATCCTGCCCGCTGATCTGGACATGGAACGGTGAAAAGTTCGAGTACATCACGGATGTGCTGGGCGTGGCGCCGCTGGGCGCGGCTTCCGGCGACGGCAGTTACTTCCCCGTGGATCACGACGAGTTCATCGCCATCGCGGGCGAGTCGCTGCGGGAAGAGAACGGCCAATTGGAGGTGCGGATTACAGAGGAGTTGAGCGAGGTGAGCTACCTGGATCAGATTCAGCTGATCGCAGTGGATCATCCCGCCTCGGTGGAAGTGTTTTCGAATGACAAGTGGAAGTCGCCGCCGTTTCCGGAGTTCCGCCTATTCGGCGCGGACCGGCGAGTCTATCCGGTGCGGGCACTCGAAGACGGCACGCGCGACGCCACCGCGAAGATCCTCCAGTTGGACCGGCGCTACGCCGACGGCTTTCGCCGCGACTTGCAGGGTGTGGCGGCGATGCACACTCTGGACCTCGACTTCGGCCGCGCGGCTGCCGGAAACAGGGCGGTGCTGATCCTGCACGGGTGGGTGGATTGGGCCGACGGCTCGACGTTCCTGGCGCAAGCGCAGGCCACCACGACGGGGCTCGTCACGCCAAAGCTGCAGGTGCGCAATGCAAAGGGCGAGTGGCAGACGGTGCTTGAAGATATGGGGATGCCTGCGGGCAAGCCAAAGACCATTGCGGTGGATCTCACGGGGAAGTTCCTCTCGGACTCACGCGAGATCCGTATCGTCACTAATCTGTGCGTCTTCTGGGATGAGATCTTTCTGAGCGAGTCCGACACGGCTCCGCAGGTTCGCCTGACGGAACTGACTGCCGCCGGCACGGACCTGCGCTTCCGCGGCTTCGCCAGAAACGTGGTTCATCCAGAGCGCAAGCAGCCCGAGATGTTCTTCTACGACACGGCGGCCATTACCTCGATGTGGAATCCGACGCCCGGCCGCTATACGCGCTATGGCGACGTTACGCCGTTGCTGCATACGCCCGACGATAAGCTCGTCATCATGGGCTCGGGTGATGAGTTGCAGCTTCATTTCGACGCTCGTGCCTTGCCCGCGCTGCCGCAGGGATGGCGGCGCGACTACCTGCTGAAAGTGGATGGATGGGCGAAGGACCGCGACGCCAACACTGCATTCTCCCAGACGGTGGAGCCTCTGCCCTTCCGCGGCATGAGCGCCTACCCCTATCCGGCCGGCGAGCAATATCCGGATACGCCGGAGCTCCGTGAGTATCGGAAGCAGTACAACACGCGCCCCGCGCTCCGTCTGCTCCGGGCGCTACACGAAACCAGTACCCAATCCAAACAGGGGAACTGAAATGAACCTCTCGCCCTCTGCCCGCTGGACGGGCTTCGCGTTCCTCGTGTTGCTTGTGAACAGCGCCTACCTGGCTGTCTTTGCGACACCGAGCATCTTCTACATGGGCAACGTCGTGCTCCACATCGGCCTGGGTGCGCTGTGGGCCGCCGGCGTGGTGTGGCTGCTGCTTCGGAATCGCGAATATCGCCAGCTCACGCTGATCGCGCTGCCGGTGATCGCCACCGGCGCCGCCATTACCTACACCGGGGCGGGGTTCGATTTTCGCGCGTTGCTCTGGACGCATATCGCGCTGGGCGTGCTGACTGCGCTGGCTGCGGTGGTTCTGCTGCGACGCCGCGCCGTTACGTTGGTCGTCGCGGCGTCTGCCGTGTTTGTGATCGGCGCGGTTGCTTATCAGCGCGCCTATCCCGATCATCTAATGAAGGTCGTCAATCCACTGCGCGTGCCCGCCACGATGGAAGAAGAGGGCGCCGGGGCGCGGTCGCCGTTCTGGCCGTCGTCTGCCAACACCAATGTCAACGGCGTCATCCCGTCGAACTTCTTCATGGACTCCAAGCTATGCGGCGAGTGCCACAAGGATGCCTACGAGCAGTGGAACTCGTCGATGCACCACTTCTCCTCGTTCAACAACCGGTTCTATGCGCGTTCGATCGAGCACATGCAGGAGATCAGCGGGACGCAGGGCTCAAAGTGGTGCGCCGGTTGCCACGATCACGCTGTGTTCTTCAATGGCCGCTTCGAGAAGCCCATCAAGGACCAGATCGATACGCCGGAAGCGCAGACCGGCCTCGGGTGCGTTTCGTGCCACTCCATTGTCCACGTCGATTCGACGATGGGCAACGGCGGATTCACGATCGAGTATCCGAAACTGCATGACCTGGCCTCGTCACGTAATCCGTACATCCGGGCCATCGACCGCTTTCTCACGAAGGTGGATCCGGAGCCTCACCGCAGAACGTTTCTGAAGCCGTTTATGAAGGACTCGTCTGAGTTCTGTTCCACCTGCCACAAGGTTCACCTCGATGGGCCGGTGAACAACTATCGGTGGCTGCGGGGCTTCAACGAGTACGACAACTGGCAGGCTTCCGGAGTCTCGGGGCAGGGTGCGCGCTCGTTCTACTATCCGGAGAAACCCTCCACGTGCGCGGGTTGCCATATGGAATTGGTCCCGTCCAAGGATCCGGGCAATCGTAACGGGATGGTGCACAACCATCGCTTCGCAGCCGCCAACACAGCGGTGGCCCACGTGAACAACGACAAGACTCAGTTAGCTGCGACCGAGGGATTCTTGAAGTCAGGGTTCATCAGCGTGGATATCTTCGCGGCGGCTCCGGCTGATGCCGCACCCCAGACACAGATGCAGCGGCGAGGCGATTCCGCGCCGCAGGCGATGACGAGTTTCGCGGTCGGCGAGGAAGCCGAGCATACCGGCGGCGCGTATTTCCTGCGCGAGAACGGTAAGCTGGCCGCGCCGCTCGACAAAGCGGGCACGAGATTCACTCCGGGCTCCACGATTCGCATGGATGTTGTTGTGCGAACCCGCAAGATCGGCCATTTTTTCCCTGGGGGAACTGTGGACGCATTCGATGTCTGGCTGGAGTTGGAGGGCAAAGACGCCAGCGGTAAGACCGTTTACTGGTCCGGTGCGACGTCCGATAACGGCAAAGGACCGGTGGAGAAGGGGGCGCACTTCTACCGTTCCATGATGCTCGACGGGGACGGCAACATGGTGAACAAGCGCAATGCCTGGCAGACTCGTTCGCTGCTGTACGTTCGCCTGATCCCGCCCGGCGCGGCTGACGTGGCGCACTACCGGGTGCAGATCCCCAAAGACGCGAAAGGACCACTGACATTCACGGCCAAGTTGAACTACCGAAAGTTCTCCCACTACTACAACGAGTTCTCCTACGGGCTCAAGGCCAAGCCGAACCAGGATCCGAAGCTCGTTTCGATCCACCACGATAGCCGGGAGTACGAGCGGGATCCCAATGCGCAAGTGCCTGTCTTGCCAATCACTGTGCTTGCCAAATCTGAAGTAAAACTTGAAGTGGGCAGGCCCGGTGAACCGACGAACTGGACGCCGGCTGTGAAGCGCGAGGACCGTGAACGTTGGAACGATTGGGGTATCGGCATGCTGCTGCAGGGGGATCTGAAGGGGGCCGAATACGCTTTCACGCGGGTGACGGAGGCCCAGCCGGATTACGCGGATGGGTGGCTCAATGTGGCGCGCGCACTGATTCAGGAGGGCGAGATCGAGCGCGCGAAGGAGTTCATTGCGAAGGCGCTTCAGCTGAAGCCGGACTTGGGGCGAACCCTCTTCTTTCTGGCCATGGCGCAGAAGGCAGACGGCGATTACGACTCGGCGCTGACCTCCCTGCAGAAAGTGGCCGCGCAGTATCCGCGGGACCGCGTGGTGCAGAACCAGATCGGCCGCGTTCTGTTCCTGAAGCGTGATTTCAAGGGCGCGGTCGCGGCGCTGGAAAATGTCCTCTCCGTCGATCCTGAGGACATTCAGGCACACTACAATCTGATGCTGGCGCGGCGTGGATTGGGCGATGCGGAAGGCGCCGCGAGGGAAGAGAAGCTGTTCCGCCGTTTCAAGGCCGATGAGGCATCGCAGGCGCTCACTGCCAAAATGCGGCAGGTCTCGCCGGAAGACAACAACGAGCGCCAGATGATCCACGAGCACGAAAGCATCCCGATCCGATGAAACCCACAATCCTCCTTCTGCTCGCCGCCGGCGTGCTCTGCGGCCAGCAGGCAGCGGCCCCGCGCTTCTCCGACGTCACGAAGGCCGCCGGCATCGCCTTTACGCACAACGCCGGCAAGGCTGGGAAGAAGTGGCTGCCGGAGACTATGGGCTCCGGTTGTGCGTTCACGGATCTCGACGGCGACGGCTACCCGGACATCGTCCTGTTGAACTCCAAGGACTGGACGCCGAAGGGACGCCGCTCGCTCTCCGCGCTCTATCGCAACAACAGGAACGGCACCTTCACTAACGTGACCGCCGCCAGTGGGCTGGACGTGGAGATGTATGCGCTGGGCATCGCCGCCGGCGATTACGACAACGATGGACGGGACGATCTCTACATCACGGCGCTGGAGGGGGACCGGCTCTTCCACAACGAGGGCAGTTTCAAGTTCCGCGACGTCACCAAGACCAGCGGCATCGTGAATTCCGCGTTTGGCTCGTCAGCCGCCTGGCTGGATTACGACCGCGACGGCCGCCTGGATGTCTACGTCGCGAACTACGTCCAGTGGACCCGGGAAAAGGACCTCTGGTGCTCGCTGGACGGCGTGTCGAAGTCGTACTGTACGCCGGAATCCTACAAGGGCGTCAGTTCAAGGCTCTTCCATAACCTGGGCAACGGCCGGTTTGAGGATGCCACGCAGAAGGCGCGTCTCTACGATCCGACATCCAAGTCGCTTGGCATCTCCGTGCTGGACTACAACTCCGACGGATGGCCCGACCTGTTTGTCGCCAACGACACCCAGCCCAACAAGCTGTATCGGAATCTCAAGAACGGCACGTTTGTCGAGGAAGCGGTTTCGGCCGGAGTCGCTTTTGGCGAAGACGGCGTGGCGCGGGGGGCCATGGGTGTCGATGCCGCCGACTATGACCGCAGCGGCCGGGCGCACCTGCTGGTGGGGAACTTCGCCAACCAGATGCTCGGTCTCTACCACAACGAAGGCACGGGCCTCTTCGTGGACGAGGCGCCGCGGTCTGCTGTCGGGCGCGCCTCGCTGCTGTCGCTTGCCTTCGGCGTGTTCTTCTTCGACTACGATCTCGACGGATGGCTGGACATCTTCGCCGCTAACGGGCATATCGAAGAGGAGATCGCCCGCGTCCAGCCCAAGGTGAAGTTCGCGCAGACTCCGCTGGTATTCCGCAATCTCGGCAAGTCCAAGTTCGAGGACGTCTCCACCAAGCTCGGGCCAGACCTGATGAAGCCGATGGTGGCGCGCGGCGCCGCCTACGCCGATTTCGATCGTGACGGCGACCTGGATGTTCTCGTGACCGGAAACCACGGTCCGGCCTCGCTCTATCGCAATGACGCAGCCCGCGGAAACAACTGGCTGCGAGTGAAACTCAAGGGTGGGAAGTCGAACGCCAGCGCGATCGGCGCGGTGGTGCGGATCGAATCAGCCTCCGGCAAACAGTGGCGGACGGTGCACTCAGGATCGAGCTACTGCTCCCAGTCCGATCTCGCCCTCACCTTCGGCCTCGCCCGTGACGCCTCCGTCGCCTCCATAGAGATAGAATGGCCTAGCGGGAATAAGCAGCGTCTGACCAACGTCAAGCCCAATCAGCATCTGGTCATCGAAGAGGCAAAATAAACTCATATGACTCCGAAACTCGAACTCGCCGCCATTACCGATGAGTTCTCCCCGGACCTCGCCGTCGCCGTCGACGCCATGGCCCCCATTGGCATGACCGCCTGCGAACTGCGCGTCGTCGGCGGCAAGAACATCATGAACCTCACCGACGATGAGGTGAAGCACGCCATGGACCTGCTGAATGCCAAAGGCATCCGCGTTCTCGGCCTCTCTTCGCCCATCCTCAAGTGCACCCTCCCCGAAGGCGGGGCCGTGGACGAACGGTTCCAGCAGGATATGTTTGGCGCCGCTTACACGATGGACGATCAGCCCCGTCTGGCCGAACGCGCCATCCGGCTGTGCGAACTGACTGGCGCGAAAGTGGTGCGCGTGTTCTCGTTCTGGCGCACCGTCGACCCTAACCTGTGCTTTGAGCCGGCGTGCAAGGCGATTGCCGAGATGGCCGACCAGTTCAAGCAGCACGACATCATCTGCGGCATCGAAAACGAGCACGCCTGCAATATTGGCACTGCGGCCGAGGCAGCCCGGTTCCTCAACGCAGTCCCGCACTCGCACTTGAAGCTGGTCTGGGATCCGGCCAACGCTCTCGTTGCCGGGGAAGAGCCGTTCCCCTTCGGCTACAACCTGCTGCCGAAAGACCGGGTTGTGCACGTCCACGCCAAGGATTGCCACATGGACGGCCACAAGCCGATCTGGGGCCCTGTGGGCAGCCGCCACGTTGATTGGAAGGGCCAGATCGCCGCGCTGCTGGCCGATGGATACACGGGCGCTGTGAGCCTGGAAACCCACTGGCCGGGACCGAACGGCAACAAGCTCGAAGGCAGCATTATCTGCGGTTGGAATCTACGCGGATTGCTCGCCGCGTAAAGCCTCCGTTAAATAAAGCGAAGCGTCTGCTATCCTAAGGCCCACAAGGGGCATCTAACGTTTATGCGGAAGCGTCTGGCCAGCATTGCACTGCTGTTTTTGCTTGCCGGATCCTTGTGGGCCTTCCAACGCGGCATCCGCAATCTGTTCCCCGAGAGTGACGACGACAGCCCGCCGGCTGACGCCAATGAGAAGACTGAGTTCGTTTGGGCCCGGCTCCGGTTCGGCAATGTGCGTGGCGGCGGCAGCATGTGGGCCATGCGGGGCGCCTGGACTGTCGATTACCCCAAAGCCGACCGGCAGTTCCTCCAAGGAGTGCGCCGCCTAACCCGTCTTCAGGCGCGCTCGATGGAGCACGTCGTCGATCTGATCAGCGACGACATCTACAACTATCCGTTCGCCTACGCCGTGGAAGTCGGCCACTGGAACCTTTCTGACGAGCAGGCCAGGAAGCTCCGCGAGTATGCAGATCGCGGGGGATTCCTGATGACCGACGACTTCCACGGCACCTACGAGTGGGACCTGTTCACTGCGAGTCTGAACAAGGGCTTTGGCGATCGGGTAATCACGGACATAGAGAACGAAGACCCCATCTTTCACGTGGTCTTCGATTTGAACGAGCGCATGCAGGTTCCCGGTATCGTCAACTATCCTTTCCGGCAGACGCACGAGTATGACGGCTTTGAACCGAAGTGGCGGGCAGTCCGCGACGACAAGGGCCGCATCGTGCTCGGCATCTGCCACAACATGGACCAGGGCGACGCCTGGGAGTGGGCTGACAATCCGCGCTACCCCGAGAAGTTCGCCGGGCAGGCTTACCGCACCGGCATCAACTACATCGTTTACGCGATGACGAACTAGAAGAGAGGTACCCGATGTTTGAGTTCCTCTTCAACTACCCGCTCACCGTTTACCGCAAGGGCACGCTGGTGCTGGCAAGCGGCTGGCCGCTATGGCTACTAGTCGTCCTGGTTCTGGTTGCCGCGGCGTTCGTGGCGTGGCTGTTTCTGCGGAAGCCTCTGCCGCGCTGGCGGGCTTTCGCACTGGGCGCGCTGCAGTGGTCGGCGATTGCGCTCCTTCTGCTGATGCTGTGGCAGCCGGCGCTCAGTGTGTCGCAGCTCAAGCCACAGCAGAATGTCGTCGCCGTGGTGCTTGATACCTCCCGCAGCATGTCTTTGGAACAGAGGCTTCCGCAGGCGGTGACGCTGCTAAATTCCGGACTACTGGAGCAACTTCGGAAGCGATTTCCGGTGCGGATGTACGCCGCGGCACGTGATCTGTCGCGGCTGGAAGCGCTTCCAGGGCAGGCGGCTCAGCCGGTGACCAATCTTGGAGAGTCGCTCAAGTCCGCCACTGGAGAGTCCGCCACTCTCCCGATTGGCGCCATTGTGCTGCTGAGTGACGGGGCCGACAATGCCGGGGGGCTCGACTCCGCCACGATGGCAGGGCTGCGCCGCTCGCGCATTCCGATCCACACCATCGGCTTCGGACGCGAACAGTTGGAGCGAGATGTGGAGATCACCGACGCGCAGATCCCAGTTCGCTCGCTGCCCGATGCGCGCCTCTCCGCCACCGTCACGCTGCGGCAGGCCGGGTACGCCGGCAAGCCTGTGCGCCTCAGCGTGCAGGACGGAAATAAGACGCTTGCATCCAGGGAGATCAGGCTCCCTGACGATGGGCTGTCGGCGCGGGAGGTGATTTCGTTCCAGTCCGGGCCGGCCGCGGCCAAGGCCCTTCGCGTGTCGCTCGCACTTCTCGACGGCGAGACCAATGACAAGAACAACGCGGTGACGCGGCTGGTCAACGTGGAGGACCGCAAGCCTCGCATCCTGTACTTCGAGGGCGAACCGCGGTGGGAGATGAAGTTCATCCGGCGGGCCGCGGAACTGGATGTGAATCTCGAGCTCGTCTCCATCGTGCGCACCACGCAGAACAAGTTCTACCGGCAGGGCGTCACCGATCCCAAAGAACTCGAGCATGGTTTCCCGGACTCCATCGAGGAGTTGTTCCGCTACCAGGGCATCATCATCGGCAACGTCGAGGCCGGATACTTCAACCCGCAACAGCAGTCGTTGCTGAAGGAGTTCGCGGATCGACGGGGAGGCGGAGTGCTGTTCCTGGGGGGGCGCGCGTCCCTTTCGGACGGCGGATGGAATCACAGCCCGGTCGCCGATATCCTGCCGGTCGTTCTGCCCGATCGAAAAGGCACGTTTCATCGGGAGCCAGCCGGTGCGGAACTCACTGTTCCGGGCCGCGACAGTCTTGTGACGCGAGTCGAGGATTCGCCGGAAAAGAACATGGCCAAGTGGAAGAGCCTGCCATTGCTCGCCGATTATCAGGAAACCGGCGCGGCCAAACCGGGTGCGCTGGTACTCGCTGAATTCCAACCCACCAGTGGCGGGCGATTCCCGTTGCTGGCCACCCAGAATTTTGGCAGAGGGCGAGTGGCTCTCTTCGCTACCGGCGGAAGCTGGCGCTGGCAGATGGGTCAGGACTCGAAGGACATGAGCCATGAGGTGTTCTGGCAACAGTTGCTGCGCTGGCTGGTGAGCGACGTCACGGGCCGGGTTGCGGCGGTGACGACGCGGCAGGTTTACGAGGATGAATCGCGCATTGTGATTCAGGCAGGCGTGCGCGATATGAACTATCTGCCCTCGGCAGATGCCACGGTGGAGGCCCGGATCCTCGGCCCTGGCGGTGCGGCTGGCGTGGTGCCGCTGCGCCCTGTCACCGGCGTGCCGGGCAGCTACACGGGTGAGTGGCGGGCCGATGCGCCCGGCGCGTATCTGACCGAGATCATCGCCAAGCAGGGCGAGACGGAGCTTGGCCGCGACGTGTTGACGTTCCGCCGCGAAGACGGAGTCGCCGAGAACTTCCGCACGGAGCAGAATCGGGAACTGCTGGAGCGCATCGCCCAGCAGACCGGCGGCCGCTACTACAAGCCGGACGATACGGGCCGTCTGCCGCAGGAGATTGAGTATTCCGACGCCGGAATCTCCGTGAAGGAGACGCGCGGCATCTGGAACGCGCCCGCTGCGTTTCTTCTCTTCGCCGGCTTGAAGGCCGCCGAATGGTTCCTCCGACGGAAATGGGGTGCTGTTTGAAATCCCTGGTGATCTTTGCGCTGCTCAGTGTGACGGCGTGCGCCGCCGATTACCGCGTGATCGTCGCCGGCCTCGGCGGGGAAGCTGACTACGATACGCGCTTCCAACTCCACGCGGCGGAGTCGCAGAAGCTGCTGGGCGGTGAGTGCGAGACGTTCATCGGCGCCCGCGCCACGAAAGCGAATCTCAAGGCGGCACTCGAGAAGCTCTCCAAGGCCACGGCCGAGGATACGCTCACGGTTCTCCTGATCGGGCACGGTACGTTCGACGGCCTCGTCTACAAATTCAATCTCCCCGGACCGGATCTCTCGGCCGAGGAGCTGCGCGGGTTGCTGGATCCCATAGCGGCCCGGCAGTTGATCGTCCTTGCTTCCAGTTCCAGCGGGGCCGCGGTAGACGCGCTGCGCCATGAGAATCGCGCCATTGTCACCGCGACCAAGTCCGGTACCGAGAAGAACGCTGTCGTATTTGGCCGCTACTGGGTGGAGGCTCTTCGCGATGCAGCGGCCGACACGGACAAGAACGAGATCCTCACGGCGGCCGAGGCCTTCCAATTCGCCAAACAGAAGACCGCCAGTTTCTACGAGACGCAGAAGCGCATTGCCACCGAGCATCCGATGCTCGAAACCGGAGGAATTGCGGGACGGTTTGCCGTGCTACGCATGGGGGCCGCGCAGCAGGCATCCAACGATCCTGCCAAACGAGTGCTGTTGCAGAAAAAAGACGAGCTCGAGACCGCCATCGACAAGCTCAAGCTGGAGAAGGCAGCGCTGCCGCTCGACACGTACAAGAAGCGATTGTCAGCGTTGCTGATCGAATTGGCGCAGACGCAGGAGGAGATCGAGAAGTGATCCTCGCTGTGTTGGCATTCTGGCTCGCTGCCCCGGCTTCGCCGCCGGGCGACGATTGCTGGCGTGCGCGCAAGCTGGGGCGGCCTGAAGCGCAGACGTGCTTTGCGACCCTCGCCAAGTCCGAGCGCTTGTGGCCGAGGGCCGAAGGTCTGTGGGGCCTGCGTCAATACGACGACGCGAATGTAGCGTTCCGTCTGGCCCTGAAGAGCGCTCCCACCCATCCCATGCTCCGCGTCCGCTGGGGCCGGTTGCTCTTGGAACGCTTCAACGCCGCTGACGCCACCGGTCTATTCAACGAGGCGCTCGAACTGCAGAAAGACTACGCGCCGGCTCTGCTCGGACTGGCGCGGACTTTCGCCGAGGGCTTCGACCGCCGGGCGCTGGAGCTCACCAAGAAGGTTCTGGAGCAGGACCCCAAGCTGATCGAAGCCCGGGAACTGTATGCCCAACTTCTACTGGAAGCCGGTGACTTCCCGGCGGCCGGGAAAGAGGC
The DNA here is from genome assembly GCA_964450255.1 of uncultured Candidatus Solibacter sp. GTDB lineage: Bacteria > Acidobacteriota > Terriglobia > Bryobacterales > Bryobacteraceae > Paludibaculum. Next base: position 21,668 of record CAYVDY010000035.1, read on the forward strand.
CCTTCAGGCACTGAGCGAAGAGCCCAAGGCCCTGGACGCCATGGCGCATCTGGCAACCATCGACCTCCTCCGTGACAAGCCCTCGAGCGAATGGACCGGTAAGATGCTCGCCGTGAATCCGCGCTACGGCGAGGGCTTCGCCAAGATGGCGCGTCACTTTGTTCTCAATCGCCGCTACGAAGAAGCTATCGCCAACTACCGCCGCGCGGTCGAACTAGATCCCGATTACCTGCCGGCACAGAGCGAGCTCGGCATCAATCTGATGCGGGTTGGTGAAGACGTGGAGGCGCGCAAGATTCTCGAAGGCGCCTATGAACGCGGATTCAAAGACAGGCCCACCACCAACTCTCTACGGCTCCTCGACAGCTACAAGAACTTCCTGGTCTTCAAGCCGCCGCGATTCGTTTTGCGGCTTCAC
>CAYVDY010000036.1:0-21667 GCA_964450255.1 uncultured Candidatus Solibacter sp.
ATCACGCTCTGCCGCAAATCGCCATCGATCTCAGCTTCCGCAATCATCCCCGCCCGCAGCGCCAGATTCGGGTTCGGCACCAGCAACCGCACGGCAAAAGTGCGCGACTGAGCCTCGGCGGCGTAGCCCAGAAGTTCGACCCGTCCCGCAAACTCCTCGCCGCCCATCGAGGGGATATGCACCCGCGCCGCCTGCCCGATCTTGACCTTGGCGATCTCCATCTCCGGCACGCCCACCTTCACGCGAACCGGGTTCAGATCCATCAGCGCCACCACCGGGTAGCCGGCCGCCACCATCTCTCCGGAGCCGCGCATCCGCCGCGCCACCACTCCATTGATGGGCGATACCAGACGCGTATCGGCGACGCGCTTCTGGCTGAGACGTACGCCCGAATCCGCCTGACTCGCCTTCGCCTGCGCCGCTGCGATGTCTTCCTTCCGAGCCCCCTCGCGCGCCTCCGAATAGCGCTCCCCGGCCACCTTCCACTGCGCCTCGATCTTGTGGAAGTCGTTCGGTGCCAGGCTCTTGCGCTCGAACAGCGTCTTCATTCGCCGGTACTCGTCGTCGGCCTGCTCAAAGGCAGCCTTGGCCTGCGCCAGATCCTGAATGCGAGCGCCGGCGCCCGCTTTGTCGGCCAGCGCCCTGGCAGCAGCGGCTTCTGCCGTAGCCATATCGGCGCCGTACTGATAATCGGTGGCGTCGAGTTCGGCGATCAGTTGCCCGGCGCGGACCTGTTGCCCCTCTTCCACGTGCATACGCCGGATGCGCCCCGCCAGTTGGAAGCTCAGTTCCACGGTTTCGCGGGCTTCCACATTGCCGCCGACATGGATCACCGCCCGCCGTTCCACCGTGGCGGGCTTGCGGACCCGCACAGGGGTCGTCTGTTCTTTCGCCGTCGAAGCAGGATTGCCGCCGCAGCCCGCGAGAATGAGTAACGCGCCCGCAAGCGCGATGAATTGAGGATGGATTCGCATAGAATAGGCCCCGAGAGAAAGACTCCCAGATCCTATTCTACGTTTTAGGGCAGTTCACTCAGTAGTCTGGAAATATCGTCTGGCGAAATATAGAAGTGCGGGGAAATCCGTACCCAGCCCTGCCGCGGCGCGATCATGATGCCCCTCGCCTTCAGGTGCGCATGAGTCACCCGGGCGTCTGTACCCGGCTTGCGGATGCAAACGATGCCGGCGCCGGTCTGGGGCGTGCGTTCCAGCATCACCTCGTAGCCGTGTGCGCGTGCGCCGTCGGCGATCAGGTCGCCCAGGTGCTGCACGTGCGGCGCGATGTTCTCCACACCCACTTCCAGGATCAGCTCCGTGGACGCACGCAGCCCGAAGCAACCCACCGTGTTCAAAGTGCCGCACTCGTAACGCCCCGCGTCACGCCGCACGGCCATGTCCCTGGACGAATAATCGGCGAAACCAGCGACAGTGGTCCAGCCAAACTCAATCGGCTCGATCCGATCCTGCCAATCCTGCTGAACATAAAGCACGCCACAACCCTCCGGACCCAGCAGCCATTTGTGGCCATCCGCCGCCAGTGCCTGGATGTTCATGGCCCGTACATCAATCGGGAAAGCGCCCATGCCCTGAATCGCGTCGACAAAGAAAAACACGCCGTGCCGCCGGCAGATCTCGCCAATCGCCGTCAGGTCGGCCCGATAGCCTGAAAGATACTGGACATAACTGATCGCCAGCAGCTTCGCGCCCCGCGCCGCCTCCTCGATATTCTCCAGCGGATCCAGATACGAGAGCCACGTCACCTGGACGCCCTTCCACTCCTCTAACTTCTTCCAGATGTAATAGTTGGCTGGGAATTCCTCACGGAACGCTACAATCCGGTCGCCGGCCCTCCATTGGAGGCCGAGCGCGACGGTGGCGATGCCTTCGCTGGTGTTCTTCACCATCGCGATCTCGCCCGCGTCGGCATGGATTAACCGCGCCGTCGCGGCACGCAGACCGTCGTAGGACTCCAGCCATCTGTCATAGTGGAGCGATCCATTATGGAGCGCATCGTCGGCCAGCCATTTCATCGCCTCCGCGGCGCGGCGCGCCAGCGGGGCCACCGCGGCATGGTTCAGGTAAAGGAGGTTTTCGGTCACCGGAAACTCGGGCCTGTACTTCCGCCAGATTTCCTGCAACGCTGAATCGTTGTAACCCATCTTCTCTACTGTACGTTAGTCTCATTGAGGGGACTGATCATGACGATGAAGCTCACCCGCCTACTACTAGCCGCATCCTTAACGATGGCGCTGCCTTTCGCCTGGGCAGGCGATAAAAACAAAAAGAAGGATCCGGACGCCATCGGGGATCGCGATGTCGGCAAGGGCCTCAACATGTACTCCATCGAAAAAGAGATCGCCATGGGCAAACAGTACGCCATGGAGATCGAGCGGCAGGCCAAGATCGTGGACGATCCCACCATCGCCGAGTACATCAACCGCGTCGGTCAGAACCTCGTTCGCAATTCCGATTGCAAAGTCCCCGTCACCATCAAAGTCATCGACACCGGCGAGCCCAACGCCATGGCTCTCCCCGGCGGTTTCTTCTTCGTCAATACGGGCCTGATCACTCTCGCCGAGAATGAAAGCGAAGTCGCCGGCGTCATGGGCCACGAAATCGCGCACATCGCCGCCCGCCATGGCACCAAGCAGGCCACGCGCGGCCAGATCGTTAACCTGGCCACCATCCCGCTGATCTTCATGGGCGGCTGGACCGGCTATGGCATCCGTCAGGCCGTGTCAGTGCTGATCCCAGTCGGCTTCCTCGCCTTCTCGCGCGCCTTTGAATCGGAAGCGGATTTGTTGGGTCTCCAGTACATGTACAAGGCCGGTTACGATCCCAACCGCTTCGTGGACTTCTTCGAACGTCTGGAATCGATGGAGAAACGAAAACCCGGCACCATCAGCAAGGTTTTCCGTAGCCATCCACCCACCGGCGACCGCATCACTACCGCCCAGAAGAACATCGCCGAACTGCTGAAAGAGAAACCCGAATACGTCATCACGACCTCTGAGTTCGAGGACGTGAAGGACCGCCTGCTGGCAGTGAGTAGCCGCCGCAAGGTGGGAGCCACGCCCGAGGACGCCAACCGGCCTCGCCTGAAGAAGGCCCCCGGCGGCCAGTCCGGTCCTCTGGACGGCGACGAAGCCGAAACCAAGCCCAAGGAAGAGACCGACGAGCGCCCGACCTTGAAGCGCCGCAACTAACGACCTACACCACCGCAAGCAGATGAGCGCCGGGTTCCCACGAGCCCGGCGCTTTCTCTTTTCGGACATGGCATCCTATGGGGAGTCATGATTCAAACCGGATTGCAGGACAAAGTAGTGGTGGTCACCGGCGCTGCCGCCGGCATCGGCCGGGCAACGGCGCTTCGCTTCGCCGAAGGAGGCTGCCGCGTCGCGTCGTGGGACGTCTCCGCCGCGAACGCGCCCGCGGGTGAATCGGGTGTCGCCCAACAGGTGGACGTCACCAGCGCCGCCTCCATCCAAACCGCCGTCGATGAAGTGATCGCCCGCTGGGGCCGCATCGACGTGCTCGTCAACAACGCAGGCATCCTGCGCGACGGCCAGTTGCTCAAGTACAAGGACGGCGCCCTGCTCAGTTCCATGAGCGACGACGCCTTCGACGCCGTCGTCAACGTCAACCTCAAGGGCGTTTTCCTCTGCACTCGCGCCGTCGCCCCGCACATGGTCGCCGCCGGCGGCGGAGTCATCCTCAACGCCTCTTCCGTCGTCGGGCTCTACGGCAACTTCGGCCAGACCAACTACGTCGCCACCAAGTTCGGCGTCATCGGCATGACCAAAACCTGGGCGCGCGAGTTGGGCAGGTACGGCATCCGCGTGAACGCCGTGGCGCCCGGCTTTATTGCTACTGAGATGGTCAAGGCGATGCCGGAGAAGATCCTGGCAGGCATGGTGGCCCGCACGCCACTCGGACGCGCCGGGCAGCCTTCAGACATCGCCAATGCCTATCTCTGGCTGGCCTCCGACGGCGCGTCGTTCGTAACCGGCACGGTGCTGTCCGTCGATGGCGGCGTCGTCACAGGAACCTAGACGTGAAGAAAATCTACATCGCCGCATTCCATCAATCGAAGTTCGGGAAACTGCTAGGCCTCACCACCCCGCAGATCGTCGCCCAGTCCGTCACCGAGTGCTGCGCGCAAATCGGTGTCCCCGCATCCTCGCTGGACGTCGGCTCCATCGGAGCCGCCTGCAACTTCACACTGAACGGACAGGGCCTGCTCGCCGGCCTGATGGCCATGGTGCCCGGCCTGGAAGCAAAGCCCATCGAGGCCGTCGAAAACGCCTGCGCCTCCGGCGGCCAGGCCGTCCTCTCCGTCATCCACAAGCTGCGCTCCGGCGAAGGCGAAACCGGCATCGCCGTCGGCTATGAAAAAATGCGCGACGCCGAAGGCAGGATGGACGGCAAGCTCATCGGCGAGGTGCTCGGCTACTTCTCCCACCCCGATAACCGCGCCGGCAAGACCTTCGTCTTCCCCCACATCTTCGCCGAGGTCATGCAGGCCTATCAGAACGAGCACGGCGTCTCCGAATCAGACCTCGCTCAAATCGCGGTCCAGGAATACGCCAACGCCAGATGGAACCCTTGGGCGCAGATGAGCAAGGTGCAGATCACTCTCGATCAGGCCATGACCATCGGCGGCATCAACCGCTACGTCATCGACGGCCTTCCCCTGAAAACCTACGATTGCTCCCAGATCACCGACGGCTACGCGGCCCTCATCCTCGCCACCGAAGAGGGCCTGGCCCGCCTCGGCGTTCGCCCGCAGGATTGCGTCGAAATCGCCGGCTGGGGCCAGGCCACCGATCCGCTCCACACCGCCGGCCGCGACGTCCTGCGCCCTGCCGGCGCCCGCCGCGCCATGGCCCGCGCCTACACCATGGCCGGCCTCCAACCTGCCGATATCAACGTGGCCGAGGTGCACGATTGCTTCACCGTCATGGGCGCCATCGGCACGGAAGTCATCGGGAAAGCGGAAACCGGTGCCGGCGCGCGTTACTGGGTGGAAGGCAAGGCCGCTCCGGATGGCGAATGCGGCATCAACACCTCCGGCGGCCTCATCGCCAAAGGCCACCCCATCGGCGCCACCGGCATCGCCATGATCGGCTGGAGCGCGCTGCAACTCCTCGGCAAGGCGCCCCGCGAACTCCAGGTGAAGAACGCCCGGGCGGCCGCTACGTTCAACATCGGCGGCCCCATCTGCGCATCCGTCTGCACCGTGCTCACTGCCTGTCGAAAACCAGCTTCATCTTGAAGCCGCCCTGCGTGGTCGTGATCTCTCGCTCCATCGTCATCGTCTTGCCGTCGGCCGAGTACGTGATGCGGTCGAACTGCTTGATCACACCCTCGGGCGTCGAGATGCGGTATTCGCCAAGCATAGCTTCCTCTTCCCGGCGGTGCGTGCTCCGCATCACGGCCCCGCCCGGAAGCTGATTCACAGCCTCCTTGCCGTCCTCGCGGAACTTCAGCAACAAGTCGCCGGAGTCCGTCGTTTGCAGCACGTCGAACTCCACGCCCCTGGTCGTCACCTTCATCGTCATCTGCGGCGCCTGACGGTCGCCCGTGTCAGACTTGCCGGCGTTGAGCTTCCACGTCCCGTCATGTTCGTTCCCGGCAAAAACGGGGATCAGCAGAAGTGAGAACAGTACCGACGCGATCTTCACGATGAGCCCCTTTCCGTGAGCAGTTTACGTCCCGCTCATCTGGGACTACGAGACTCGCGCCACAAATGTTCACTGCCTGTCGAAGACCATCTTCAGCTTGAAGTTCCCCTGCGCCGTCTTCACTTCCCGGTCCGTCGTCAGCGTCTTCCCATCCGCCGATACCTCGATCCGGTCTGTCTGCTCGAACTCGCTCTGCGGAGTCACAATGCGATACTCAGCGAAAACCACGCGATTCTCCACGCGATGCTTGCCCCTCATCTCGATCCCGCCGCCCAGCTGATTCACCATCTCTTTGCCATCGCTGCGGAACTTCAGCAGCACCTCCCCGTCCTCAGTGGTCTGGAGCCCTTCGAACTCCGGCCCCTTGGACGTCACCTTGATCGTCAGGAGTTTCGGCAGCGGCCGCGGACCAGCCTCAGACTTCGCCGCGTTCAGTTTCCATGTACCGTCCAGGAACGACGTCGGGCTCTGCGCAGCCGCGCCGATGGCGGCACCGAGAATGAGAATCAGAAGTTTGTTGTGGGGTCTCATAGTGTCCTTCACTGCCGGTCGAAAACCAGCTTCTGCTTAAATCCGCCCTGCGGGCTCTTGATCTCCCGATCCGTTGTCATCGTCTTGCCATCGGCCGAAAGCGAGATCCGATCCAACTGCGTCATCTCGGCCCGCTCCGTATGAATGCGATACTCTCCCAGCAATACACCATCCTCGATGCGGTGTGTACTCTTCATCTCGACACCATTGGTCATACGGTGGACTGCTTCTGTGCCGTCGATGCGCAGCTTCAGCAGCATCTCACCATTGGGCATCTGGTGAAGCACTTCGAATTCGGCGCCATTCGAGCTCCACTTGACCGTCATCGCCCCTGCCAGTGGCCCGGGGCCGCCAACGGACTTGGCAGCATTCAGTTTCCAGGTGCCGTCAAAGTCCGGCAGCTTGGATTGTGCGGCCGCGCCGAACGCAGTGCACAGGAGTGCAGTCAATAGATAGAATCGTCGGGATTGGAATTGCAAAAGCTCGTACCTCGCTAGACTAGACGGAGTTTAGGACCTTTTTGTTCTGGAGAATCGCATTGTTCACTCTCTTTTTGATGGCCACCGCTCTGGCCACCGCGCCCGAAATGGACGGCAACGCCAGCGCCCTGCGCCCCGTCCTGGAACGCTACGCCGCCGACGAAGCCGTCCTGGAGCGCAAGTACCCGGAGGTGCTCGGCCCCGAGCGCCGCGAACGCCTGCGCGCCTTCTATACCGAATGGGCAGCGAGAATTCAGGAGATCCAGCTCACCGGCATGAACGCCGAAAGCCGCATCGATTGGGTGCTCTTCGATAACTTGCTCCGCAAGGAACTCCGTTCCCTCACACTAGCCGATCAGGCCGAATCCGCCACCGCAGCCTTCGTCCCCTTCCGCACCGCCATCCGCGAACTCGAGTCCGCCCGCGCGCGGATGCTGCCCATCGATTCCGAAAAGGCCGCCGCCGCCCTCCACGCGCTCGCCCGCCAGGTGAAGGTGCAGGATCGCACCAAGCCCTCCAATCAGGCCGCCGCCGAAGTCGAATCTCTTCGCGCCGCCTTGAAGCGCTGGTTCACCTACTACAACGGCTACGACCCCCTCTTCACCTGGTGGGCCGCCGAGCCCTATAAAACCGCCGACGCCGAGCTCGCAAAATACGCCGAAGCCCTCAAGCAGAAAGAAGGCGGCGGCATCCGCGTGGGCCGCGAGCGCCTCCTCAGCGAACTGCAGGCGGAGATGATCCCCTACTCGCCAGAGGAGCTCGTTACACTCGCCAACAAAGAGTTCGCCTGGTGCACGGAAGAGATGAAGAAGGCCTCCCGCGAGATGGGTTTCGGCGACAACTGGCGCCAGGCTCTGGAGAAGGTGAAGACCCTCCACGTCCCGCCCGGCCAGCAGCCGGAGATGATCCGCAAGCTCGCCCGCGAGGCCGAAGAGTGGGTGGAATCGCGCGGCCTGGTCTCCGTGCCGCCGCTGGCGAAAGAGGTCTGGCGCATGGAGATGATGACGCCGGAGCGCCAGTTGGTCAACCCGTTCTTCACCGGCGGAGAAGTCATCAGCGTCTCTTATCCCACAGCCGGCATGACGCAGGAGCAGAAGCTCATGTCCATGCGCGGCAACAACGAGCACTTCGCCCGCGCTACGGTCCATCACGAGCTGATCCCCGGCCACCACCTCCAGATGTTCATGACGCAGCGTTATCGCACCTGGCGGCGCCCGTTCTCCACGCCCTTCTCGCTCGAAGGATGGGCCCTCTATTGGGAGCTGGTCCTGTGGGACAAGGGCTTCGCGCGCTCGCCCGAAGACAAAGTCGGCATGCTCTTCTGGCGGATGCACCGCTGCGCCCGCATCATCTTCTCGCTTAGCTTCCACCTCGGCACGATGACGCAGAAAGAATGCGTCGACATGCTCGTCGAGCGTGTCGGCCACGAACGCGACAACGCCGAAGCAGAAGTCCGCCGCTCCTTCGAGAGCGTCTTTTACGGACCGCTCTACCAGGCCGCCTACCTCCTCGGCGGCCTGCAACTCCGCAGCCTCCGCCGCGAACTCGTAGACTCCGGCAAAATGAACGAGCGCGACTTCCACGATCGCATCCTCCGCGAGAATCTGATCCCCGTCGAGCTGATGCGCGCCGCCTTACGAGGCGATATCGTGGAGAAGACTTTTCAGACCTCATGGAAATTCTATGAATAGACGTGAATTCGTAATGGCCGCCATGATGGCCCCCGCCGGCGCCGGTCCCGTGAAGCTCGAATCGTTCCCGCTCGGCCGTGTCCGCCTGAAACCCGGACCGTTCCTGGACGCCGCCATCGCCAACCGCAAGTACATGGCGTCGCTCCCCGCCGATCGCCTCCTCCACACCTTCCGCCTCACCGCCGGCCTGCCCTCCACCGCCGCGCCCCTCGGCGGCTGGGAGGCGCCCATCAATGAACTGCGCGGCCACTTCCCCGGCCACTACCTCTCCGGCTGCGCCCTGCGCTGGGCGGCCTTCGGCGACGACGAGATGAAGACCCGCGCGGCGCTGCTGGTCGCCGAGCTGGCGAAATGCCAGAAGGCCCTCGGCGGCGTGTATCTCAGCGCGTTCCCCGAAGAATTCTTCGATCGTCTGCGCGTCGGCCAGAACGTCTGGGCCCCCTTCTACACGCTTCACAAGATCATGGCCGGCCTGCTCGACGTCCACCAGCTCTGCGGCAATGAACAGGCTCTCGCAGTCCTCCAGGGCATGGCGCAGTGGACCTCCCGCTGGACCCAGCCGCTCGGCGACGCCCACATGGCGCGCGTCCTCGAACGCGAGTACGGCGGCATGAACGACATCCTCTACAACCTCTACGCCGTGGCGAAGTCCGATTCGCTCATGGAGTCCGCCGCCCGGTTCGATCATCAGCGCGTCTTCAATCCTCTCGCCGAAGGACGCGACGAGCTGAAGGGGCTACACGCCAACACGATGATCCCCAAAATCATCGGCGCCGCCCGCCGCTTCGAGCTCACCGGCGAACGCCGCATGCGCATCATCGCCGAGACGTTCTGGAAGACCGTCACCGGCCATCGCTGCTACTGCACCGGCGGCACCAGCAACGGCGAAAGCTGGGCCACCGAGCCCGGCCAGCTCTCGAAAGAGCTCAGCGGCTACACGCAGGAATGTTGCTGCACCTACAACATGCTCAAGCTCACGCGGCAGGTCTACGGCTGGACCGGCGACCCGCGCTGCATGGATTACTACGAGCGCGCGCTGCTCAACGGCATCCTCGGCACCATCCATCCCGACGACGGCATGACAGTCTATTACGTGCCGCTGCAATCCGGCTACTGGAAGCTCTTCGGCCTGCCCTACGACGCGTTCTGGTGCTGCACAGGCTCCGGCGTCGAGTCGTTCTCGAAGCTCGCCGACACCGTCTACTGGCGCGATGGCGACAACCTTCGAGTCAACCTCTACGTCGCCTCTGAACTCGATTGGACCGAGAAGAAAGTCCGCGTCATCATGGACACGCGCTTCCCCGAAGAGGAAACCGCGCGCCTCACCATCCGCGGCTCGGCCCGCTTTGCACTCAAACTCCGCATCCCCGAATGGACCCAGCCCGGCGGCTGGGTAAAGCTCAACGGCAAGCCCATCGATGCCTTCGCCGATCCGGGCGGCGCCGTGGTCCTCGATCGCGAATGGAAGGACGGTGAGACCGTCGAGCTTCGCCTGCCGATGGGCAGTTGGCAGTGGCGCATGCCCGACGACGAATCGATGCGCGCTCACATGAAAGGCCCGCTGGTCCTTTCCGCCGACCTCGGCGAGGAAAAGACGCGCGCCACCCCCACCAAGCCGCGCGCCATTCCCGAATATCAATCCGAGCCCGCGAAGCCGCCGGCAACGCCCGATGGCCTCGCCCTGAAGCCGCTCTATCAGATGATCGACCGCCGCTTCGCGACATACTGGAAGCAATCATGAGACGCGAAGTACACGTGGTGGATTCTCACACTGGCGGCGAGCCGACTCGCGTGGTGATGGCCGGCGGTCCCGATCTCGGCCGCGGCACCATGGCCGAGCGCCTGGCCATCTTTCGCCGCGATCATGACGAGTTCCGCAGCGCCGTCGTGAACGAACCGCGCGGCAACGACGCCATGGTCGGCGCCCTGCTCTGCGAGCCAGTCAACCCGGAATGCGCCGCCGGCGTGATCTTCTTCAACAACGTCGGCTACCTCGGCATGTGCGGCCACGGCACCATCGGCCTGGTCGCCACGCTCGCCTTCCAGGAACGCATCAAGCCCGGCGTCGTGCGCATCGAAACGCCCGTCGGCGAAGTCAGCGCGGAGTTGCACGAATCCGGCGAGGTCACCGTCGGCAACGTGCCCAGCTACCGCTTCGCCCACGATGTGGCCGTGCAGGTGGAAGGATTCGGCGCCGTGCGCGGCGATGTCGCCTGGGGCGGCAACTGGTTCTTCCTGGTCAAGGACTCGCCCTGGCCGTTGGAACTCCGCAATCTCGAACAGCTCACGGACTTCACCTGGCGCATCCGCCAATCGCTCACCGCCCAGAGCATCACGGGTGCGGGCGGCGGCGAAATCGATCACGTCGAGATCTTCGGCCCCGCGCACGGCGAAGCAGACAGCCGCAATTTTGTTCTATGCCCCGGCAAGGCCTATGACCGCTCGCCGTGCGGCACCGGCACCAGCGCCAAGCTCGCCTGCCTCTACGCGGACGGCAGGCTCGCCGAGGGACAGGTCTGGCGCCAGGAGAGCATCGTCGGCAGCGTCTTCTCCGGCAGCGTCGTCATTCGCGACGGCCAGGTCTGGCCGCAAATCCGCGGCAGCGCCTTCGTCAACGCCGAGGCCCGCCTCATCTTCGATGACCGCGACCCCTTCTGCTGGGGGATTCGCGGGTGAGTGCTGTCCCGGACGTAGCGATCGTCGGCGGCGGCATCGTCGGCGCGGCGTGTGCGCTGGAATGCAGGCGCGCCGGCCTCAGCGTTGAAGTCTACGAGCAGGCAATCGTCGGCGGCGGAGCCACCGCGGCCGGCATGGGCCACGTCGTCGTGATGGATGACAGTGAGGCTCAATTTGCGCTGACCCACTACTCCTCCAACCTCTGGCGCGAGCTGGCGGCAGAGCTGCCCGCCGCAGCCGAGTACCTGCCCTGCGGCACGCTCTGGGTGGCCGCCGACGACGAGGAGATGGCCGAAGTTCACCGCAAGCATGCCTTCTACGAAGCGCGCGGCGTGCCGGTGGAAGTGCTCGACGGGCAGCAGCTCGCCGCAGCCGAGCCGCACCTCCGCCCCGGCATGGCAGGCGCTCTGCTGGTCCTCCAGGACTGCGTCGTCTATCCGCCCGTCGTCGCGCAGTTGCTCCTCGATCAGGCCGGCGTCACCGCGCATCACGACGAGGTTCGCGCGCTGGCGGACGTGCCAGCCGGCATCGTCGTCAACGCCATGGGCGCGAAAGCGGCACGCCTCTCAAAGGGCATTCCCGTCGCACCACGCAAGGGCCACCTCGTCATCACCGACCGGCACCCCGGATTCGTGCGCCATCAGCTCATCGAGCTCGGCTATCTGAAAAGCGCCCACTCGGCCAGCGGAGACTCCGTCGCCTTCAACGTCCAGCCCCGCAAAACCGGCCAGGTCCTCATCGGCTCCTCGCGGCAATACGGCGCCGAACACAAGGAAATCGATCGCGAGATCCTCATCCGCATGTTGCAGCGCGCGGCTGAATACATGCCCGGCATCGGAGCCCTCACTGCCATCCGCACGTGGACCGGCTTCCGCGCCTCCACCCCGGACAAGCTCCCGCTCATCGGCCCCTGGGATGGCCGCGAATGGCTGGCCACCGGCCACGAGGGCCTCGGCATCACCACCTCCCTCGGAACCGGCCGCCTGCTCGCCGATCTCATCACCGGCCGTACGCCGCCCATCCCCGCCGAGCCCTACCTTCCTTCCCGTCTGTTAAAGGTGTCCCGTCCATGAAGATCTATATCGATGGGAGAACACTCACAGTGGAGCGCGGCACCACCGTCGCCGCCGCCATGCTGAACGCCGGCGTGAGCGTGTTCCGCGAGTCCGTCTCCGGCGAGCCCCGAGCCCCGCTCTGCGGCATGGGCGTCTGCTACGAGTGCATGGTCACCATCGACGGCCAGCGCGAACTCAGCTGCCAGACGCTGTGCCAAGAGGGCATGAGGATCCTCACGAGATGACCGGCTTCGATCTCATCGTCGTCGGAGCCGGCCCCGCCGGCATCGCCGCCGCCTGCCGCGCCGCCGAAACAGGAGCCAAGGTTCTTGTCCTGGACAACAATCCCGCCGCCGGCGGCCAGATCTGGCGCAACGACATTCCCCCGCAGTGGTCAGAGCGCCTGCGCCACGTGGAAGTGCGCGGTGGCTGCGCCGTCATCGACGACACCATCCTCGCCCATGGCGTCCCCATCGTTCTCGCCACCGGCGCTCGCGAACTCTTCCTGCCCTTCCCCGGCTGGACCCTGCCCGGCGTCACCGGAGTCGGCGGCCTGCAGGCCCTCGTCAAGAGCGGCTTCGACGTGCGCGGCAAGCGCGTCGTCATCGCCGGCAGCGGCCCCCTCCTGCTGGCCGTAGCCTCGCTCCTCCGCAAGCGCGGCGCCTCCGTGACGTGCATTGCCGAGCAGGCATCGCGGTCCTCGCTACTGAGTTTCGCCGCGACCCTGTGGCGGCATCCCTCCAAGATCGTCCAGGGCGTGGACCTCGGCCTTTCCCTCCTCGGCGTGCCCTACTTCACAGACTGCTGGGTGGAAGAAGCCTACGGCCGCGACCGCGTCGAGCGCGTCCGCCTGCGCGGCTTCGAACAGGATTGCGATCTCCTCGCCGTCGGCTTCGGCCTCGTCCCCAACGTCGAACTCGCCCTCCTGCTCGGCTGCACACTCCAGGACGGTTTCGTCACCGTGGATGCGATGCAGAAGACATGGCGCGAAGGCGTCTGGGCCGCCGGCGAACTCACCGGCATCGGCGGCGTGGAGCGCTCCCTCGTCGAAGGCGAGATCGCCGGCCTGGCCGCCATCGGCGAACTGACCGAAGCCCGCAAGCTCTTCGCCCGCCGCGCCAACTGGTACCGCTTCGCATCGCGCCTCGGCCAGGCCTTCGCGCTCCGGCCCGAACTGGGCGCGCTCCCCCGCCCCGATACCGTCGTTTGTCGTTGCGAGGATATTCGTTACCACGATCTCGCCCGCTGGACCTCCGCCCGCCAGGCCAAGCTCCAGACTCGCTGCGGCATGGGCCTCTGCCAGGGCCGCATCTGCGGCGCGGCCAATCATTTTCTGTTCGGCTGGAGCGACGTTTCCGTGCGCCCGCCCGCCAGCGCGGCGCCTGTAAGTGATCTGATAGAGAGGAGTTGAGGAGTTTTCTTATGAACTGGACTGGAGTCATCCCGGCGATTACGACGCCGTTTCACGAAGACCTTTCGGTGGACCACGGCTTCTTCGCCACACACTGCCAGTGGCTGATACAGCACGGCTGCTCGGGCCTGGTCGCGCTGGGCTCGCTCGGCGAAGGCGCCACGCTGTCGTTCGAGGAGAAGGAGGCCGTCCTCAAGACCGCCATCGCCGCCGCAGGCCCGGACGTCCCCGTGGTCGCCGGCGTCTCCGCCCTCAGCACCGAAGAAGCCGTCCGCATCGCGAAGATGGCCGAGGCCGCAGGCTGCCGCGGGTTGATGGTGTTGCCGCCCTACGTCTACGTCGGCGATTGGCGCGAGAACAAAGCGCACGTGGCCGCCGTACTGCGCGCCACCCCTCTCTCGGCGATGCTCTACAACAACCCCATCGCCTACAAGACCGACTTCCTGCCCGAGCAGGTCGTGGAACTCCTCGCCGAGCACGAGAACCTCCATGCCATCAAGGAGTCCAGCGCCGATGTCCGCCGCGTGGCCTCTCTGCGCGTCCTTACCGGCTCGCGCCTGAAGATCCTCGTCGGCGTCGACGATCTGATCTTCGAAGCCGGCATGGCCGGAGCCACCGGCTGGATCGCCGGCCTCGTCAACGCCTTCCCCGCCGAGAGTGTCGAGCTCTTCGACGCCTCAATCCGCGGCGACAAAGCCCGCGCCATGGAGCTCTACAAGTGGTTCCTCCCGATGCTGCGCATGGACACCGTGCCGAAGTTCGTTCAGCTCATCAAAGTGGCTCAGGCCGAAGTGGGCATGGGCAGCGCCCGAGTCCGTCCGCCGCGCCTGGAACTCGTCGGCACCGAACTCGCCGAGTGCCAGCGCGTTATTCGCGAGGCGCTTGCTGCTCGGCCCTAACCCGCATGGCAGCCAACTGGCCATAGATGGCAATGACCGGATTCGGCGAGGCCTGCATCAGTTGCACTGGCAGGCTCGCCCACAGCGCCGGGTAGGCCAGATGCGCCAGCCACTCGGCCGGCGCGTCTCGGATCACCGCCGGTTCATTGAGCGCGGACAGAAGCCCCTCCAACGCCTTGCGATGCAGCTCGCCCCGCGGACAGCGGCCCTCCAGCGCCTGCCATAGTTGAATCCGCAAATGAAATGAGTCGATAGCGTCCACGCCCGGCACGTCACGCCAGTCTTCTACTTTCTGCATGAGCTGCAGCGCACGGAATGCCCAGTCAGGTTTCTCGCGGTCCTGCATCTTGAGTCCCTCGATCTCCTTGAGCAGCGCTCGAAACTCCCCTTCGTTGCTCCACCCCTTCGGCTCCTTCTCTGGAGTGCACTTCGATTGCTGTTCCATCGCAGCCCTCACCGCCGTCGTCGCGCCGGCATAGGCAAGCCTGATGCGCTCTGCATCGCCAGTCAACTTGCCAATCTCTGGCAGTAGTGGACCAACCGCGATGAACTCCTCCACGTTGGTCATGGCGCGGATTGTTCGTTCGGCCAACTGCAGCGGCTCCCGCTTCTCCAGCTCTCTCGCGTTGTAGGCGTCTCCTGCCACCACTCGCTTCAGAGCCTGGAAGTAGAGGAGCGGGTCAGGAACAAACGCCGGCTCGCACACTCCCGCGGGCCACTCGCGCAACGGGATCTCCTCAAACAACTGGCGCGCCAGCCGTGGATCCTGCCTGGCCAGAAGTTGCACCGCACGCGCGCGCAGAGAGATCGCATCCAGATGCTGCCCGTAAGCCCGGGCTTCGAACTCGACACGGCCGGCCAGAGCGTGCCCGAACCTGCCTCGCATCGGCAGCGTCTGTCTCGCTTCCCCGGCCCGGCGGAACACCTCCTCCAGCACTTCCACCTGCCGCGAAGGAGGCAGCACATTGGCGCGCATCAGGCGGAATACCACGTCAGCAAAGATTTCGATGGGAGCGGCGCGGGCTTGATCCAGGAGGATCTCGGCGGGAGTGGGCGGGGCCATCGCGGCGGCTGGGAGAAGCCCGGCCGCCGCGACCATCAGCACGATCAGCAGGCGCCACTGCATGACGCCATCGTACCGCTATGGGAGCAGCGTGAAGTTGACCTCAATCTCCGTGATGACCTCCACCGGATTGCCATTTAGCAACGTCGGCTGGTACTTCCACTGCTTGACGGCCTCGGCCGCCGCATCCACCAGGCGGCGATCCACAATCTCGTTGATCTGCGTCAGATTCAGGATCGCGCCCTCCTTCGAGATCACCGCCCGGAACAGCACCGAACCCTGGATCCCCGCAGCCTTGCATTCCGGCGGGTACGACGGCCTTGCCCTCTGCAGCAACTTCACCGCCTGCACGTTGCCACCCACCTGGACCCGTTTTGGCTCTGCATTCGGCGCAGGTGCAGGAACCGGTTGCGGCGTGCCGGTGCCGGTCACGTTCACCGTCTCCATCACCTTGCCAGTCTGCAGGATGATCTGCAGCGGAGCCGACTCGCCCTTCACCACGGGGATGCCCTTCAGGAGCAGCAGCGCAAACCCGGGCTTCGCCACGGATACGTCATAAGTGCCATCCGGAATCGGCGCCAGCGTGAACTCGCCAACATCGTTCGTATAGCCGACTTCCCGCCGGCTGGAGTCAGTGAACGACACCACCACCTTCGCCTTCGGCACCGTCGCGCCGCTGGGATCCTTCACGGTCCCGCTGATGCCGCCCGTCAAGGCGAAGGCCGGCATCCGCACGGCAGCCAGCGGAGCCAGCAGCATCAAAGCGCCCAATGCGGCCGTGATGATAGCGCGCGGTGAGGCCGCGCGGCGGTTGACATCATGCGCCAGCAGCGAACGCAGGCGCACTTCCAGTTGATTGAGACGGGCCATGGGAATCCCTCCTTGCGGGATGCGCTCGCGGCCAGAGAGACCGCGCACGATATCGATCAGATGCCCTGCGTATTCGGATGCACGCTCGCCGGAGCGCAGCACGCCATCGTCGCAGGCCAGTTCGGCTTCCATTCGCAGTTGGCGCGATGCCAGCCAGACCCAGGGCAGGGGCCAGTAGAGCGCGCAGGCAAGATCGGCAATCACTTGAGCCAGCGGGTCGAATCGCGCCGCGTGCGCCGCTTCGTGGCGCACCACAACGCCCAGCCTCGCCGCCGGCCACTCCGCCGCCTCCAGCGGCAGCAGCACCACCGGCCGCAGCAATCCGCATACAAACGGCACATCGGTATCCGCGGAGAGCGCGGTCTCCGGGCCGTACGGCGACGACGCCCGGATCAGCGCTGCAACCCTCAGTTGGTTCGCGATCAGGCGCCCCACCAGCAGCAAGGCCACCGCCCCCCATAACGCGAACACTATCGTCGAGATCGGAATCGGCGACGCCGGCCCGCTCGCACTCACCACCATCACCGTCCGCGCCACCTGAGGCAGCAGCGCCGCACCTTCGATCGACGGCCGCCACGCCGGCGCGATCAACGCCGCCAGCGGCAGCAACACCAGTGTCGAGAGCGCGCACAGCCAAACCAGATGCCGCATCGCCGCCGACCCGCGCCGCATCGCCAGCGCAGCCAACCCTGCGATTCCAACCAGCAGCGTCGCTTTCCACGCGAGTTCCATCAACATGTCAGCGGCCCTCCTTTCGCGCCTTCTCGATCAGGCTGGAGAGATGATCGAGCTCTTCCTCCGACAACCGCGACGATCGCGAATCCAGCAGCGCCGCCGCCGCCCGTGCCGGCGAGCCCTCAAAGAACGTCGCCACCAGATGATGCAGCGCGGACTTTCGCGCCTTCGCCGGCTGGCCCGTCGGCGAGTAGACATAGCGGAGGTCTTCCGCCTCGTGCCGCACATGCCCCTTGTCTTCCAGGCTCCGCAAGTGCGCCCGCACCGCCGAATACGACGGCCGGTCCGCGATGTCCAGATGAATCTCCGCCGCGGTCGCTCTGCCGCGGCGGTAGAGGATCTCCATGATCTGCCGCTCGCGGCGGCTCAGTTGAAGGGGTGCGTTCATTGTCCGCTCCTGCTAAAGGATTACCAGCCTGCTAAAAAACTAGCACATCCGGCGTCACGTGTATAGAGACTCCACCGCCCGCCTGCCGGTTCCCGGAATCTGAAAAGATATTTCTGTGCTCCTGACGCGCCGATATCTTCTGCGGATGGCAGCCGCGTTGGCCGCCCCCAGCCGGCCCCCGCGGCTGCACGGCACCTTTCTCCAACTGTGGGCCGCCCACAAGGAGTGGTCCGATACCCGCTGGACCGAACTCTTCGGCTACCTCCGCGACCTCGGCCTGCGCAAGGTCGTCGTGCAATGGAGTCGCTACGACGCAATCGACTATCGCCCCGAAGTGGAGCGCGTCCTCCGCGCCGGCTTCGACGTCTGGATGGGTCTTGGCTACGACAGCCGCTGGTGGCAGCAGCCCTCGCCTGAAATGGTGCGCGACGCCGCCCGCGACGTGTCGCGCATTGCAGGCGTCCGCGGCTACTATCTCCCCCAGGAGGTGGAGGCCGGCTCGTGGACTGACAAGCACAGCGCGCGCGCCCTGGCGGATGCCATCCGCTCCGTGCGCTTGCAGTTCAGTCCGCTCGCCGTCAGCGGCTTCACCAACCGCAGCGGCAGCGCCGCCGATCTCGCCCGCTTCTGGCGCGATCTCCAGCAGAAGAGCAAGTTCGACCGCCTCCTCTTCCAGGACGGCATCGGCTCCGGCAAGATGCCGATCGCGGAATGGCCGCATTGGGCCTCGCCCCTGGCCCGCCAACTCGGGCGCCGTCTGAACATCGTCGTCGAGACCTTCGCCGCGCAGGGCGAGGGCCCCACATGGCGGGCGCAACCAGCCGAGTGGCCCCGTGTCCAGGAGCAACTCCGCCTGGCCGCCGACATCAGCCGCGGCGGCATCCTCGCCTTCAGCGCTCCTGAATATATGACCCCACTCGGCGGTGACGCAGCAACGCAACTTTTTCATCAGGTTCTCCTCAATCGCGCCGATACGCCTCAGTGACGGCCCGATTCCCGAAGGAGAGACGAAGAATGAACAAGTGGATGCGAAGTTTGGTCTTGATGATAGCGGCGGCGGTCCCGGCGGTAGTTTGCGCCGAGGAACCGCTCCAGGTAGCAACAGCCAGCGCCATGGCGCGTGTGACGAAGAAGGTTCCACCGGAGTTCCCCCCAGCCGCCAAGCAACTGAATCTGAGCGGCCCGCAGGAGGTTGCCGTGGTCGTGAATTTGACCGGCGACGTGGAGGAAGCCAAGGTGGTCAAGGGCAACGCTGTATTCTCCAGCGCCTCGCTGGCCGCTGTAAAACAGTGGAAGTTCACGCCCATGGTCAAGGATGGCCAGCCAACGAAATTCGCCACTGTGCTGATGTTCAACTATCAGCGTTAGTGGCCCTGCCACTCCGATAGACTGGGGGCGTGCTGTCGAAGTTCGCCCTCCTTCTCCTGTTGACCAGCGTCGCCAAACCGGAACAGTGGACCGGCCTGGTGGTGGACATCCAGGACGGCGACACGCTCACGGTGCTGCGTGGACAAACGCAGGTCAAGGTCCGGCTGGATGGCATCGATTGCCCGGAGAAAGCCCAGCCCTTCGGCAACCGCGCGAAACAGAAAACTGCCGAGCTGGCGTTTCAGCGCAGCGTGACCGTCGTCACGGCGAAGAGCGATCGCTACGGCCGCACCCTCGCCATTGTCATCCTGCCAAACGGCCATTCGCTCAACGACGAACTGGTGCGCTCCGGCCTCGCCTGGTGGTACCGCAAATACGCCAAGAAGAATCGCTCCCTGCAGCGCCTCGAAGAGACCGCCCGCGACGCTGGCCTCGGCCTTTGGGTAGACCCCGACCCCACCCCGCCGTGGCTCTGGCGCAAGGAAACGAAGAACACACGATGAAGAGCTACCGCAAAGAACTCTGGATGAACATCCCCACCCGGCGGGCGTTCATCAACATCACGCCCGACGTCGAACAATGCCTTCAGGCCAGCGGCATTCGCGAAGGTCTCTGCCTGGTCAACGCCATGCACATCACCGCCTCCGTCTTCATCAACGACGACGAAAGCGGCCTGCACCACGACTACGACGTCTGGCTGGAGAAACTGGCCCCGCACGAACCCGTCCGCGGCTATCATCACAACCGCACCGGCGAGGACAACGCCGACGCCCATATGAAGCGCCAACTCATGGGCCGCGAGGTGGTCGTCGCCGTCACCGAAGGCCGCCTGGATTTCGGCCCCTGGGAACAGATCTTCTACGGCGAGTTCGACGGCGGCCGCCGAAAACGCCTGCTCATCAAAATCATCGGCGCGTGACGGAATCAGCGAAATGATGCGCCGCGCTACTTGCGCTTGGCCGGCATCCGCCGCCCGTTTTGAACCAGCGTCAGCGCCGAACCGTCCGCCTCGAAGATGATCTCCGCCGGCATCACCTTGGGGAAGAAGGCTGTCTCAGACTTTGCGAAGATTGGAATCTTTCCCTGGCCCGTCGCCTGCGTCATCAGTTGCTCGCCTTCCAGCGTCACCGTCAGAATGAACTCGGGCGTCAGCGCATACTCGCCCACGTACTTTTTTAGCGTCTCCACCGGCACCTTCACTTCGGTGAGCTTGGCCGGCTTCTCCACTTCCTTGCCCAGCGATAGAGAAAGCAGATCCTGCGCCAGCTTGCCGGCCTGTGACGGCAACGAATTCGAGAGCGTCACCACCACTAGGTTCTTCGCCGGCACTCGCAGGATCATCGTCGCAAACCCGTTGATCCCGCCCCCGTGCGACACCACCTGCACGCCGTCCCGATCCTTCACGTTCCAGCCGTAGGCATAGTCGTTCAGCACAGGCGCAAAGTACTTCTTGTACGATTCCGCGCTCAGCAGCTTCCCCGCCCGCAGCGCCGCATCCCACTTCACCAGATCCAGCGTCGTCGAATACATCGAACCCGCCGCATGCGGGATGCTCATGTCGATCAGCGACGCGTTCCTCACCACCTTGCCGTCCCTCTCATAGCCCGACGCCCGCCGCGCCAGCACTGTCGAATTCCAGTCGTACCCGGTGTCGCTCATGCCCAGCGGAGCCAGGACGTTGGCCCGCAGATATTCGTCGTACTTCATGCCCGACGCCTTCTCCACGATGTAGCCCAACAGCACGTAGCCGGAGTTCGAGTAGCTCATCTTCGTGCCGGGGTCGAAGTCCAGCGGCTTGTCCCGGAACCGCTTCAGCGATTCCGCCGGGAGCGACGCCAACGCCATCGTCTTGGAGTAATCCGGGAACGACGTGAAGTTCGGAATCCCCGAAGTGTGCGTCAGCAGATGGTGAATCGTAATCGGCTTCCATCCCTCCGGGCAGGCCTCGACAAAAGTGCAAATCGAATCCGTGGTTTTCAGCTTGCCCTGCTGCTCCAGCAGCAGCACAGTCATGCCGGTGAACTGTTTCGTGATCGAACCGAGCCGGAACCGCGTGTCGGGCGTATTCGGTATGGCCCACTCGATGTTCGCCATGCCGAAGCCTTTGCTGAACAGCGCCTTGCCGTCCTGCGCCACAATCGCCGTGCCCTGAAACATGCCAGCGTCGTAGTAGGCCTGCGCCTGCTGCTCCAACCGCTGCGGCGTCACCTGCGAGAAGGCCGTCAAAGCGGCGCTGACAAGGAAAAGAAACCGTCGTGTCATCATGTCGATTTCTACATTGTCGCTACAATTGGAGGTGACACCAAGTAACATTTAGATGCTTAGCCTCCTCGACCGCCTCAAACAGGGAATTCAGAAGACCCGCGCCGGCCTTGTCAACAAGGTCGAAGACGTTCTGCTCGGAAAGAAAGAGATCGATTCCGACCTCCTGGACGAGCTCGAATACACACTCATCACCGCCGACGTCGGCGTGAAGACCGCCACCGACATTCTCGAAAGCATCCGCCAGAAAGTGGAGCGCCACCTGGTGGGCGACCCCTCCGAACTGCGCCAGTTGATCCGCGAACACCTCCTCGGCGTCCTCGAAGCCAGCGATCGCCCGCTGAAGTTCGCCGCCGCGCCGCCCACGGTGGTCCTGATGGTCGGCGTCAACGGTTCCGGCAAGACCACCACCACCGGCAAGCTCGCCGCCCGCTTCCAGGCCGACGGCAAGAGCGTACTGCTCTGCGCCGCCGACACCTTCCGCGCCGCCGCCATCGAACAGCCCGAAGTGTGGGGCCAGCGCACCAAAACCGTAGTCATCCCCCAGGCCCAGGGG
>CAYVDY010000037.1:0-21545 GCA_964450255.1 uncultured Candidatus Solibacter sp.
CGCCGCGGCCGGTCTGGCCGTACTGTGCGTCGTAGGAATTCTGCTGCACGCTGAACTCCTGAACCGCGTCGACGATCGGCACATACGCGATGTTGTTACCGCCCGCCTGCGCGTTGTTCGGCGCGCCGTCCATCAGGAACTCGTTGTTGGACTGCCGTCCGCCGTTGACCGACCATTCCGCGATGGCGCCGTTGTCAAACGGACGCTGCCAGATGGCGGCTCCGCGGAACGTCACACCCGACATCATCGCGCCGAGGATATATGGGTTGCGCGAGTTGAGCGGCATTTCCGCCACCTGAAGGCCGGTGACCACGCCAACACGGCTGGCCGTTTGCGTCTCGAGCATCGCCTGCTCTGACGTCACGTTGATGGATTCCGTCACCGCGCCGACTTCCAGCGGGATGTCGATACCCACAACCCTGCCGACTTCGAGAGTGATGTTCTCTCGATTGAACTGCTTGAAGCCCGCCGCCGTGACCGTCAACTTGTAGCTGCCCGGACGGAGGAACGGGATCGTGTACGCGCCCGACGAATCGGCGGTCGCGTTCGACGTTTCATTGTTGGCCGTGTTCACGGCCTGTAGTTTCGCGTTTGGAACTGCGCCGCCACTGGCGTCGAGCACTCGACCCGAGATGGTGGCACGGAATTCCTGTGCCGGCGCCCACGAGGCGACCAGACACAGCATAGCGAGTACTATTGATAGTCTTGCTTTCACTGAGACCCCCTGCATTTTTCTAAACAAGGTCCGCCAGCTAACGTGGCTGAGGACTGCGGGAGATAATATCACAAGCACATGACAAAGTGGAGCCCCATTGTAATCGCTTACGCCTCGCTGCTCGCGTTTGCGCAACCGCCGTTCGCGCCGGTGCAGTCCGGCATCGGGTTCGTGCTGCACAATTCGGCCACGGCGAAGAAGCACCAACCCGAGACCATGCCCGGCGGCGTGGCCGTGTTCGACTACGACAACGACGGCAAGCTGGACCTCTACTTCGTGAACGGCGCGGAGCAGCCATCACTCAGAAAGTCCGCCGATCATTGGAAAAACCGCCTCTATCGCAATCTGGGCGGCTGGAAGTTCGAGGACGTCACCACCCGCGCGGGCCTCTCCGGCGAAGGCTACGGCATGGGCGCCGCAGCTGCCGATTACGACAACGACGGCTTCACCGATCTGCTGGTCACCAGCCTCGGCTTCAGCCGCCTGTACCGCAATCGCGGCGACGGCACTTTTCAGGACGTCACACAGAAAAGCGGCATCCCCGCCACGCCCTGGCCCATTTCAGCCGGCTGGTTTGACTACGATAATGATGGCTATTTAGATCTCTTTATCGTTAACTACTGCATCTGGAACCCCCTTACAGAGCCCTTCTGCGGCGACGTCAAAGCCGGCTACAGGACGTACTGCCACCCGCAATACTACGAGGGCCTCCCGAACACGCTCCTCCACAACAACGGCGACGGCACGTTCACCGACGTCTCCCGCGCCGCGGGAATCTCGGTCAAAATCGGCAAGGGCATGGCCGTCGCCTTCGCGGACTATAATCTCGACGGCCGCACCGACGTCTTCGTCACCAACGACACTACCCCCAACTTCCTCTTCCGCAATGACGGCAACGGCCGCTTCACTGAGGTCGGCCTCCCCGCCGGCGTCGCGATCGTCGACGACGGGAAAGTCCTCTCGTCCATGGGCGCCGACTTCAAAGACATCGACAACGACGGCCGCCCCGATCTCTTCCTCACCGCCCTCGCCAACGAGACCTTCCCTCTTTACCGCAATCTCGGCAACGGTCTCTTCGGCGATATGACCTACCGCAGCCGCATCGGCGCCGCCTCCATGCCCCACAGCGGCTGGAGCATCGGCGTCTTCGATTTCAACAACGATGGCTGGAAGGACATGTTCACCGCCAACGGCGACGTGCAGGACAACACCGAGCTCTTTTCCAGCCGCGCCTCGAAGCAGCAGAACCAGATCTTCCTCAATAAAGGAGAAGGAACGTTTTCCAGCGTTCTGTTCGGCGAGGCCGCCCAGCACCGCGGCGCTGCCTTCGGGGATCTCGACGGCGACGGCCGCATCGACGCCGTCGTCTCGCGCCTCAACGCAACGCCCCTCGTCCTCCGCAACACCCTCGGTGAAGGCAACCACTGGCTTGGCGTCAATCTGAAGGGCCGCAAGAGCAACCGCGACGGGCTCGGCGCGAAGGTACGTATCGTCGCCGCCGGCAAGCAGCAGTTCTGGGAAGTCTCCACGGCAGTCGGCTATCTCAGTTCCAGCGAGAAGACGGCCCGCTTCGGCCTTGGCAAATCCACGGTGGTCGATCTCGTCGAGATTGCCTGGCCCGCTGGCGCCATTCAAATCCTGAAGGACGTGCGCGCCGATCAGCTTCTCACGGTCGAGGAGCCGCCAGCCGCGCCTTAACCTTACCCAGCAGTAGCCGCGCCGCTTCATGATCGGGAGCCCGTTCCAGTTCCCGCACCGCCTCCGCCAACCGGTCGCACTGCGACAACGCCAACCCCAACTCATACCGCGCGTCAGCCGATTCCGGCTGTTGCGCCGCCTCCAGCACCGGCACTGCCTCCACGGCTCGCCCCTGCCGCACCAGAAACCGCCCATAGGCCAGGCGCGCCGCCTGAGCCCAGGCGTCTTTACGCCCCACCGCCGAACGGAACGTGCGTTCGGCCTCTTCCGTTTCGCCCAGGGCTTCCTGGCACTGCCCGATCGCCGTCTCTGCCCGCGCCTTCGCGGCATCCACCGCCAATGCCTGTCGCAGCGGCGCCAGCGCGTCCGCGTACATGTCCGCCGCATACAGAGCCCGCCCATGGTAGTAGCACGCGTCCACCAACCGCGCATTCAGCTTGCAGGCCTTCCCGAACGGCTCCACCGATCCGCGATAATCCGCCAGCTTCGCGCGCGCCACTCCAACTACTTTCCAGTACTGCGGGTTGGTCTCGTCCAGGCCGGCCGCCCGCTCCAGCAATGGCAACGCTTCCGCCGCCCGCCCCTGCTCAAACAGAGCGACGCCCTCCCGGTAAGCCTGCGCGGCCTCCGGCGGGGCGAACAACAATAGTGCCAGAAGTAATTCCAGAGCCCTCAGTTTACTCCGTGCGTAGCGGCTCCGACCAAGCGCGTCCGCTGGAGTCGTTGATCAGCCGCCAAGCATACGGATTTCGTAATTTCCAGAACTACAGGCTGCGCGTCACGGTATTGAGTTGTTGAGGGGTTGGAGGCAGGAGAAAGAATGGTGGCCAGGGACGGACTTGAACCGCCGACGCCGGCCTTTTCAGGGCCGCGCTCTACCAACTGAGCTACCTGGCCATCGGTAACTTTGTTCAGTTTAGCAAATCAGTCTGCCCCGCGCCATATCGAGGCGGCAGCATTCAACTGCGAGCTCACTCTCTGAGTGCGTTCAGCAGAAAAGCGAGGACATCGGCGTCCTCTTCGATCCGTTTGCTGGTGGGCTTCCCTGCCCCATGACCGGCGGAGGTCTCAATGCGGATCAGGATCGGCGCGGAGCCGCCCTGGGCGGCCTGGAGCGCAGCGGCGTACTTGAAAGAGTGGGCGGGCACGACGCGGTCGTCGTGGTCGGCTGTGGTGACCATGGTGGCAGGGTACTTCGCCCCCTGCCGGATGTTGTGCAGCGGCGAATACTTTACCAGGACGCGGAAGTCCTCGGGGTTTTTGGGGTCGCCATAGTCCGACGTCCAGGCGTGGCCGATGGTGAAGCGATCGAAGCGCAGCATGTCCATCACGCCGACCGCTGGAATCGCGGCGCCGAAGAGCTCGGGACGCTGATTGAGAACCGCGCCCACCAGCAGACCGCCATTCGATCCTCCCCGAATGGCGAGTTTGGCGCTGGACGTGTACTTTTGAGCGATCAGCCACTCGGCGGCGGCGATGAAGTCATCAAACACGTTCTGCTTGTTCTGTTTCATGCCGGCCTGGTGCCATTGCTCGCCGTACTCACCGCCGCCCCGCAGATTGGCGACGGCATAGACGCCGCCCCGCTCCATCCACGCAGTGGAGAACGTGGAGAAACCCGGCGTGACAGAGATGTTGAAGCCTCCGTAGGCGTACAACAGGGTTGGATTGGATCCGTCGAGCTTCAGCCCCTTGCGGTGGCTCAGGAACATTGGGACTTTCGTGCCATCCTTCGAGGCGAAGAACACCTGCCGCGTCTCGAACCTGCCGGGCTCGAAGGGCAGTTTCGCGGAGAACTTCGACCGGCAGGCAGTGGCCCCGCACTCGTAGATCGTCTCTGGAGCGGTGAAGCCAGAGACGGCGAAGATAGTGGTGGAGGAGTCGCCGAGGGTGATGGATGAGTTCGGCGGCAGCGGTACGTCGCGTCCTGGCCCGCCCGTGCGCGGCACCAGTTTCACGCGCCCTGCCACATCGTGCAAATAGTTGAGAACGAGTGTCTCGCCCACCAGTTGCGCCTGTTTGATGGTGTCGGGCGACTCGGCGATCACCGTGCGCCAGTTGGTGCGCTCCGGCCGTGCGAGGTCGATTTCGACGATGCGATAGCGAGGGGCTTCGTAGTTGGTCGACACGTAGAAGCGGGATCCGTGATTTCCGAGAAAATCGTGGGCGGCATAGAACTCGCCGATCAGCTGGACCGGTTGAGCGCCGGGCTTCGAGAGGTCCAGATAGTAAATCTGGCGGTTGACGCTGGTGCCGCTGCGCAGGTCGATCACCAGGTAGCGGCCGTCTTCGGAAACGGTGCTGCCGAACGACCAGCGCGGCTGATCCGGCCGCTGGTAGACGACGCGATCTGCCGACTGGGGCGTACCGCGTTTGTGGTAGCAGAGCTGGTAGTTCTCGTTGATCGCCTGCAGCGCGGCGCCCGGGGCGGGCGGGGGATAGCGTCCATAGTAGAAGCCTTCTCCGCGGGCATCCCATTGCGCCGACGAGAACTTGGACCAATCGATCAGGTCCGGCAAATCCTGGCCGGTGGCCACGTCGCGGATCCGCCAGATGGTCCAATCCGAGCCGGCCTTGGCGATGGCGTAGGCCAGCCACTTGCCATCCCGCGAGACGGAAAGGGCGTTGATGGCCGCCGTACCGTCCTTCGAGAGCGTGTTGGGATCCAGCAGGGCACGGTCACCGCCCGCCTCTCGGACATACAGCACGGGCTGATTCTGCAGGCCCGACTGTTTCAGGAAGAATGTGCGGCCGCCACGCGTGAAATAGCCGGCGCGCGCACCGGACTCGGTGGTGAAACCCGGGTAGCGATCATAGTGAAACAACTCCGTGAGGCGGGACTTGAGTGCGCCGCGCCCGTTCAGTTTGGCGAGGTATTCCTGCGTATAGCGGTTCTCCTGCGCCACCCACTCCCGCGTCTGGGCAGAGTCCGGGTCTTCCAGCCAGCGATAGGACTCTTCAATCCGCGTCCCGTGAAAATCCTCGACGCTGGGGGTCTGCGCCGTTTTCGGCGGCTGGGCCATGGCCGTGGCGGTGAGTACAAGGGCGAGCGTAAATCGCATTCCTCGATTATGCCGCAGGCTCGAAGTGGATTAGGGCAGGCGATCCAGCAGTTCGATCAGAGCGATGGTCTGGCGGGTGCGGCCTGAATTGAACAGCACGTAGCGGCCGGTGCGGTCGAACGACGCGTGCGCATGGACGCTGCGGACAGCAGTGCGCAGCCCGGCAGCCAACAAGCGGCGATTGTCCGTCGCGGCCTCGATGAGCCACAGGTTGCCCTTGCTGTCGTCGGCGACGAGGAACTTGCCATCCGGCCGCGCGGCGACGTGCCAGTAGTCGCCTGGCAGCAGGCGTCCTCTCCCCGTGGGATCGGCAATGACGATTCCGACCTTGTCCATGATGAGCGTCATGTCGCCGGTGTCGCGGATCCACGCCTCGTGCGTGATCCATTCCTTCAGCGGCGTGACCCACTGCTTGGAATCGGTGGTGAAGTAGTACGGCCGGTTGGCCGTGCCATCGTCATTGACGAGCCACGTGCGCTGCGGCGCATAGCCGCCGGTTTCCCAGACATAGAAAATGATGGGCAGCTTCGGGTGGTGTTGCACGTGGCCGATGCGGAATCCCTGGGTGACTACGGTGCGCCATGCGCCGGTGGACAGATCCATGAGGCCGATCTCCCAATTGGCGGCATCACGCTGTTTGGTGAGGGTCAGCGATTTGCCATCGTGCGAGAGCGTGGGCTGCTGGTAGCCGCCTATGCGCGGTTCGGGGATCTCACCGATGAGACGCTCGGTCTTCGTGGAGAGCTTGAGCTCGAAGGCGCGCGGCCCGCGGAGATAGTAGAGCAGATCGGCGTTGGCCGGGTGGGGGCAGGCCGACCCGGCGGAGACGCCGTCGCCCGAAGTGATGGGCTCGATCCGGCGGGTGGCCACCTCGTAGGCGAAGATCTGTGCCTTGCCGCCATCTGCGCCCGAGAAGATCACGAGGCGGTTGTCGGCTGAGAAGTTGGAGTAGTGAAAGTAGAGATTGCTGGGCTGGAGGGTGGAGGGTGCAAACGCGAGCACCTCCATGCCGCTGGTGGGGTCCTTGTAAGATTGCGCATTCAAAAGACTTGCCGCGATGAATGCAATGGCGGACACATGGAAGGTTGGCATAAGAGCTATCTGTTGTGTATACTACATGGAAGGGATTCCCTGCATTCCCCGCCACATTCCAACCGGAGATCGTTATGTCCAAGTATTGCCCTGTCACAGGAAAAAAGCCCATGAGCGGCAACAGGGTCTCGCACGCCAACAATAAGAGCCGCCGCGTTTTCGAGCCCAACCTGCACGAGAAGCGTCTGTGGTCGCCGGCCCTGGGCCGTTTTGTACGCCTGCGTGTCAGCGCCCGGGGACTGAAGACCATCGACAAGCGCGGCGTTGACGTCGTGCTGGCCGAACTGAAGCTGCAAGGTGTGAAGTTCTAGGAGTTTTCGATGCCGCGCATCATTATCAAGCTCGTTTCCTCGGCTGGTACCGGCCACTTCTACACGACGACGAAGAACCCGAAGACCAAGACCGAAAAGATCGTCATCAACAAGTTCGATCCGACTATCCGCAAGCACGTCAGCTACAAAGAAGCCAAGGTCTAGCCCGCTTCTTAGACGTTTCGCTCCCGATGAAAGGCCGCCCCCGCCGGGTGGCCTTTTTCATTGTGCGCGGGTTGTGCGAGGCTGGGAGCTGATGCCCAAGATAAAGAAAGCTCTCCTATGGCTCGGCGGACTGATACTGGCGAGCACGGCGGTGGTGGGTGTGATGATGGCGTTCTTCGGCCTGCGGTTCGACCGGGACGGTACCGGCATGCGGCCGTTGCCCTACGTGGATCGCACGGAACAGCGGCTGAAAGAGATTGAGACGCGGGCGGCGGTGGAGCACCTGCCGGCCCCCGAGGCCGCTGCGGCGGAACCGGCGGCGGGAAGCGCGCCCGAGGATATGAGCGCACCGTGGCCCGTCTTTTACGGGGCGAAGCAGGACGGCGTGTACCGCCAAGGCCCGATTGTTCTGGATTGGCCGGCGAAAGGGTTGACCGAGGTCTGGCGGAAGCCGGTGGGCGGCGGGTATGCGTCCATGATAGTGGCGCAGGGCCGGATCTTCACGATCGAGCAGCGGCGCGACCAGGAAGTGGCGACGGCTTACGATCTGAAGACGGGCCGCGAGCTGTGGGCGAATTCGTGGCAAGCGTTTTTTCAGGAGTCGATGGGCGGAGATGGCCCGCGCGCCACGCCAACCTGGGCCGACGGTCGAGTCTACGTGCTGGGTGCGGAGGGCGAGCTGCGCAGTCTGGACGCGCTGACTGGCAAGATGCAATGGCGCACGAACATTCTGAGCGACAGCGGTGCGGCGAATATTCAGTGGGGCATGGCGGCGTCACCGTTGATCGTGGACAACATGGTGATCGTGATGCCCGGCAAGGGCGTGGCGGCCTATGACACCAGAACCGGCAAGCGGCTATGGAGCGCGCTGGAGGACAAGGCGGCCTACACGGCGCCGATGCTCGCCACTCTGAACGGACAGCGGCAGATCCTGGCCGTCACTGGCGAGCGGGCAGTGGGGCTCACTCTGGATGGCAGCAAAGTGCTGTGGTCCCATCCCTGGAAGACGGACTACGAGATCAACAGCGCATTGCCGCTGATCGTGGATGGGAGCCATCTGATTCTCACTGCGGGCTACGGGCACGGTTCGGCCCTGCTGGAAATTACTGCGGATGGGGCCAAGGAGTTGTGGCAGAGCAAAGCGATGAAGTGCAAGTTCAACAACGCGGTGCTACACAAAGGCGTGGTGTATGGGTTGGACGAGGGTATCCTGGCCGCGATGGATGCGCAGACGGGCCAGAGGAAATGGAAGGGTGGCCGTTACGGATTCGGGCAACTGCTGCTGGCCGGCGAGCACCTGGTGGTGCTGTCGGAGTCCGGCGAGGTGGTTCTCGTGAAGGCATCACCTTCCGGCCATGAAGAGGTGACCAGGTTCGAGGCAATCGAAGGCAAGACCTGGAACGTGCCGGCGATGGCGGATGGGCTGCTGCTGGTGCGCAACGGGGCAGAGATGGCGTGCTACCGGATCGGCCGGTAGCGCGTCGGGACCGCCAGAGGCAAGTGTGGGTGTCGGGGTAGGAAGGGTCACTTGCGCCGATACAACTGGCGCCACTCGTTTTCCATTTCTTTTAATCCATCCGCGTAGACGTCGTCGGTACTCACGATGTCGCCCAGGATCGTCATGGATTCCTTCTGGCGGCCGAACACGGACTCGACGCTACCGGCTGGCGAAGCAATTGCGCGCACCTCCGATTTGCCCCTCTTGACAACGGTGATGGCCTCGCCCTTGCGCTGCTTTTCTTCCTGCAATTTGGGGTTCCCGTGGTCAGCTTATCAGAACAGCAGCTTCAAGCCGAGCGGTATGTGCCGCGGGCTCTGCGCCGACGAAATACTGCCAAAGCCGGCGGCGCCCACGAAGTTCGCGGGGAGATCGAAATTCGTATGGTTGAGCAGGTTGAACGCCTCGGCCCGCATCTGCACGGAGAGGCCCTCTGTCAGGCGGAATGACTTCAGCATGGAGACGTTCAAAGCGGCTTGACCGGGGCCATCGAGAATATTGCGGCCGGCATTGCCGAAGGCGCCTCGCGGGGGCGTTGAGAATGCCGAGGTATCGAACCAGCGCTCCGGAGTAGGGTTGGACACGCTGGCGTTGCCGCTGACATTCGGTCGATCGTTCGCGCCGAAGCCTAGGGAGGAGCGGCCGGTGCCGGAGTTATCGAATTCAGAGGGCAGCGCCACGGTGAAAGGCCGGCCGGACTGCATGGTGAGGATGCCGTTCAGCGTGAAGCCGCGGCCGATGAGCCAGGAACCGCTGGCGGCCAGACGATGACGCACGTCGAAGTTGGAGCGGCCTCGTTCCGCGCTGAGGTTGCGCGAATCCTGCGGGAAATTGGGGTCGCCGGCGCTGGGGAAGAAGCCGGAGGCGTCGTCGATGGACTTCGCCCATGTGTATCCGGCGAAGAAGGTGACGCCGCGCCGGAACTGCTGGCGCACGGACGCCTGCATGGAGTGATACGTGGAGTTTGAGCGCGACTCCAACTGGTTGATGTCGTCGAAGTAGTAGTTCGGGCGCGGATTGACTTGCGCGGCCGACGGGCCTGGCTGATTGATGTCGCGGGCGCCGTAGAGCCGCGTGCCTTTGGTGCCGGCGTAGTTCAGCTCCGCCACGCGTCCGATGCCAACCTGCTGCTGCACGCCGAAGCTCCACTGTTGCACGTAGGGCGTCCGCAGATTCCGGTCGAACGCGAATCCGGAGGGAGGTGTCGGGAAGGGGAAATTCGCCGGCCAGGGATTTGCGAGCGACAGCGGCAGTTGGGGCAGCGCGAAGAACAGGCGGAAGTCGAAGTATGGCGCGTTGAAGTAGAGGCCCTCGCTGGGGGCGAGCGACGACTGATCGAAGTAGATGCCGTAGCCGCCGCGGATCACAGTGCCCGGAGTCCCGGGCGTGTAGGCGAAGCCGATGCGCGGGCCAAAGTTGTTGCGATCCGGACGGTAGCCGGCGCGCGGCATGCCGTTGGCGCCGACGGGCGTCAGAGCGCCGGTGGAAACGTCGTAGAGGTTGGCCCGGTCGGCGGGATCCACTGCCGGGGAGTTGTACTCGTAACGGGCGCCGGCGGTGATGGTTAGGTCGCGGCTGACCTTGTGCGTAGACTGCGCAAACAGGCTGTAGCTTTCGGTGCGCAGGTGCTGCGGGTTGTCGAGCCGAGCGCCGCCGCTGATGGCCGGCATTCCCTGGAGGAGTTCGGAAAGAGCATTGCCCGTGAAACCGATGAAGTTGATGAAGCCGCGCGATTGCACATCGCGAAAGGCGTTCTGCTCCAGCTTACGGATCTCGCCTCCGAACTTGTAGATGTGGGAACCTCGGGACCAAGTCACCTGGTCGGTCAATTGATACGTGTTGGTGACGCCGCGCTGCGGGTTGTTGTATTCGTCACCGAGTGGCGAATAGCCGAGGACCGTGATGTAGCTCAGCCCGTTGTCGCGGCTGTTGGTCCACAGATTCGGCAGCCCGACCTGCGCATTCAGATTGGTGGCCTGATTCTGCGACGTCACGTCCAGCGAGAGACGGCTAAAAGCCACGCGCGCCTCGTTGATCAGAACGGGTGAGAAGGTGTGCGTCTCTCCGATCACGGCGTTGTGCGCCTGGCGCGGCGCGTTGGTGCCGTAGCCGGGAAACTGCGGGAAGGCGGCGCCGGAGAAGGGCTGGGAAAAATCGCGGTTCGAATAGGAGTAGCGGCCCATCAGCTCGTCGCGGCCGCTCAGGGAGTGGTCGATTCGGAGATCGGTGGTGTGCGAATCGTCGAGCCCGACGGGCGCCGAAGCGTAGTTCTGCCCAGGCACGTTTCGATTGGGAAGGGGATAGAGCGCGGCGATCCTGACGCCGATGGGGTCCAGACGATTGTTGGGGATGCGGTTGCCGGGGAACGGCATCTGCGTGTAAGGATCGATGACCGGGTAAGGATTGGCGGAGAAGTCACCGTTGCGTTCGGCCAGCGACGGCACATTGGTGCGGCGCGCAAAGCCTTCACGCGCCAGACGGCCTTCGTAATCGGCGAAAAAGAAGGTCCGGTCTTTGCGAATGGGACCGCCGAGCGAGCCGCCGAACTGATTGCGCTGGTAGCGCGGGTCAGGCTCTCCGGCAGGGGCGAAGAAATTGCGGGCGTCGAGTGCGGCGTTGCGGAAGAACTCGTAAGCCGTGCCGTGGAGCGAATTGGAACCGGACTTCAGCGCCACGTTAACTTGGCCGCCGGCGTTGCGGGAGAACGAGGCATCGTAGCCCGAGGTGGCGACTTCGAACTCGCGGATGCCATCCACAGGCGAGGTGATGGCCGCGCCGTTCAATTTCGGATCGCCGTTATAGGCGCCATCCAGCGAGAAGAGATTCGCATCGTCACGGGCGCCGTTCACACTCACGGCGAAGTCGCCGCGCACGCTGCCGGCTGAGCCCTGGGCGGCCGGGGAAACGCCAGGCAACAGCAGCGCCAGTTCATAGTAGTTGCGGCCGTCGAGCGGCAGATCGACAATCTGCTGATTGGTCAGGAGTCCGCCCTGGGCAGCTGATTCGGTTCTGAGCAGCGGCGCAGAGCCTCGAACCTCCACCTGCTGGCGCTCGCCGGTCCGCGCCAGAGGCGCTTCCAGCTCGATCTCCTGATTCAGCCCGAGGGTCACGCTGCGGGTGAGCGTGGCGAAGCCGGGCGCAGTGATCTCCACCGTATACTCGCCGGGCGCAACGTTCAGCAATTGGAAGCGGCCGGCGGAATCGGCGACGAGTTCACGGGCACGGGCGGTTTCCGCGCTGACAAGTTTGACGCGGGCTCCGGGCGCGGTGGCCCCGGCGATCCAGCCACGAATCGATTGAGCGGTCGCGGCAAGCGACAGGAGACTAAGAACAAGAATGAGTCGAGACACGTTTCCTCTACTGCGTTGGATTCCCCAGGGTCGCCAACTGGTTGTTACAAACTAGGGTAGCAGGAGAGAAAAACGTGCCGCTAGGCGATGCCGAGCTTCTTCTGCATCTCTTCGAGCGTATGGCCTTTGGTCTCGGGATACCAGATGAGCACCACGAAGAACTGGACCACCATCATCGCCGCGAAAAAGACGAACGGCGCGGCGCCGGAAGAGGCGGCCAGCATCGGAAATATGCCGGAAATGATCGCGTTCATGATCCAGTGGGTAAAACTGCCGAGTGCCTGCCCGTTGGCGCGCACGCGGTTCGGGAAAACCTCGCTGAGGTAGACCCAGATCACGGCGCCCTGCGAGAAGGCGAAGAAGGCTATGAATCCAACCAGCAGCCAGACCAGCCAATGCTGGTTGGCCTTGGTGGAGAAGATGTAGGCGACACCGGCAAGACTGATGGCCGTGCCGACTGAGCCCACCAGCAGCATGGTTCGGCGGCCGATCTTATCGATGACGGACATGGCGATCATGGTGGCGGCGAGGTTGGTGCAGCCGATCGCCACGGCCTGCAGATCGCCGCTCACCTTGCTGAATCCGGCGGCGGCGAAGATGTCGTTCAGGTAGTACAGCACGGCGTTGATACCGGAGAGCTGGTTGAACATGCCGATGGTGATCGCGAGGAAGATGGGGAAGCGGTACTTCCACGAGAAGAGCGATTCGCTGCCTTTGCCGTGATCGGCGTCGATGGAGACGACGATGTCGTTGAGCTCCTGCTCGTAGTTCTCCTCGCCGGTCAGCCGCAAAACCTCACGTGCCTCCGGGACGCGCCGCATCTTCACCAGCCAGCGCGGGCTCTCCGGAATGGCAAAGAGCATCAGCAGGAAGAACGCGGCGGGCACAGCCGCCACGCCCAGTTTCCAGCGCCACTCGGCATCGCCGAGTCCCATCAGCCCTACGACATAGTTGGAGAAATAGGCCATCAGGATGCCGAACACGATGTTGAACTGGAAGAAGCCTACAAGCCTTCCGCGCCAGCGGGCGGGGGCGATCTCGGCGATGTACATGGGGCCGAGCACCGAAGATCCGCCGATGGCGAGCCCTCCCAGGAAGCGGGAGAGAACGAAGCTATTCCAATCCCAGGCGAAGGCGCAGCCAATGGCGCTAATGAAATAGAGCACCGCCAGCACGCGCAGGCTGGGGCGGCGTCCGTACTTGTCGCCGGGTACGCCGGCGAACATGGCGCCAAGGATGGTGCCGTAGAGCGCGCTGGCGACGGTGATGCCGAGCGAGGCGGGCGTCAACGAAAACACATCGGTGAGGGCGCGCGTGGCGCCCGCAATCACGGCTGTATCGAAGCCGAATAGGAGACCGCCGAGGGCGGCCACAACGGTGCTCTTGAGCAGATAAGCGTTCAGTTTCATGGTGCTTCGTTTCGGACTAGACATTTCGCGAATCGGGGTGAATCCAGGGTTTGCGGTAGGGCCGTGTGAGGAGGCGGGTGGCCTCGGCGTCGCCGGTCACGACACCCTTCACGGGGTCGAATGCCAATGTGCGACCCACCTGCGCCGAGATATTCGCCAGAATACAGCTAGCCGTGGAGATGTAGCCTTGCTCGACGTCTGCGACCGGTTTACCGCGAGTGGCGATGCAGTTGAGCAGGTCCAGCATGTGGCCGCGAATGGCGGGCGCCACGTGGCGCTCCAGGTCCTTTTCCGTGCGGTCTTCCGGGTACTTCTCGAACTCATAGGTGACGTCCTTATGGACGGGCGTGCCCTGCATCGGCGTGAAATCGTAGCCCATCACGCTGGCCTTGAGCGTGCCCTTGTCGCCATAAAAAGTCGCGCCCCACGGATATTTGGGATCCGGCGGATGGCCCCAGGATCGATGAGTCCACACCACCTGCAGATCGGGGTGTTCGAAGGTGGACGTCTGGGTATCGGAGATATTGGCCTTGGTGCCCTTGCTCACCAGGATGCCGCCCTCGCTGGAGATTCGCTTCGGCCAGCCGAGGTCCATCATCCAGCGCACCATGTCGTACATGTGGATGCACATGTCGCCGACAATGCCGTTGCCGTACTCCATGAAGGCCCGCCAACTGCGCGGATGAACCATTGGGTTGTAGGGCCGCATCGGCGCCGGTCCGGTCCACATTTCGTAGTCGAGATACTCCGGCGGATTCCCGTCGGGAGGGTTGCCGGAGGCGCGCATATGGTAATAGCAATAGATCTCCACCAGTGCGATCTTGCCGAGCTTGCCTTCGCGGAGGAAGAGGTCGCGGGCTTCGATGAGGTGCGGCGTGGATCGGCGCTGCGTGCCCACTTGCACGACCCGCTTGTACTTGCGGGCAGCCGCGAGGATGGCCTGCCCTTCCATGACGTCCACGCTGATCGGCTTCTGCAGGTAGAGGTCGGCGCCGGCCTTCATGGCCTCGATGGCCGTGAGCGCGTGCCAGTGATCCGGCGTGCCTATGATGACGAGGTCCAGATCCTTCTGCTTGAGCATCTCGCGGTAATCGGTGTAGGTGCGAGGCTTCTGCTTCGAAACCTGCCGGGTGGAGATGAGTTCAGCGGCGTCGGCAACCATCCGCTTGTCTACGTCGCAGATGGAAACCACGTTGACGGGCGAGACCTGAATGAGGCGCAGAATGTCCGACTTGCCATACCAGCCACTGCCGATCAGCCCTACACGCTTTGGTTTGTCATCGGCGAACGCAGAGGCCACGCCGGCGGCGGAGGCGGCAAGAAACTGGCGTCGATCCATGTCTAGGGACTCCTTGGCGGTCGGACAGGCGATGTGGGTAGATCAATGCAAGTATATTCAGCTTCCGGCCCGCTTGTCCGGACGATCGCGGAAGAGGCGTTTTATCAACTGGATCTGGCCGGCGTGATAGAGGTCGTGCGCGGCGGCGCCACGGATCATCTTCACGTGCCCGGAGGCGGTTAACCCGCCGACGACGGCGCGCAGCGAGCGGTGCTCCTCAACGAGAATCGCAAGTACCTGGCGCCAGGCGGTTGGGCCGGGCGGGTCGGGGACAGGGAAGAAATTGGAGCCCTTGAGCTGGAAGGAGCCTCGCTTTTCGCCGGTGATCCGGCGCCGCACGACGTACTTCCAATACGCCGCGTGGAGCGTGAGTTCCCAGATGCTGTGGCGCTGTGGTTGCGGCCGCCACGCGGCTCCTTCGGCCGTGACTCCGCGCAGCGCACCTCGCAGATTGGGGCCGTGCCAGGAGTTCTGATCGAAGGCCTCGTCCAGCGCATCCAGAAGCAGGGTGAGCTCAGTGGTCAAGAGCGAGCACCTCGTGCAGAGCGATGGGCGGGGTCTCCGCCTCCAACCACCCATCGTTGTATGTGAACTTCGCATCGGTGCCGGCCACCAGGAACTTGGCGGCCTTGGGCGGGGCGGCGCAACGGAGGCGGATCTTCTGCGACGCCACTGGAATGATCTCGCGGAACGGCCCCTTCATGGCGTAGGGGTTCGTGAGATTGACAAGGTAGACGGTGGTGGAGGCCTTCTGCTTCCACACGGCCAGATCGATCAGGCCAGGGCCTTCCACGGTGCAGGGTTGCGGCTCGCCCGCCGCCCAGCGGACAGCGTTGGCGAGCACGCGTCCGTGATCGGGCGAGAGCACTTCCCAGAACGTTCGGTCGATGTCCCACGGAAAGTAAACCACTCGGCCTTTGCCATAAAGGCGGCACATGACGGCGGGTATGCCCGACGGCTTGGCGCGCTGATAGACCTCCTCCATCGGCAGGTCCGGATAGGAGGGCACGGTCATCAGCGGGGCGGCGTGGCGCATCTGGTCATTGCGGATCTCCACACGCTGCACGCCGTGGATGAAGCGGCCGGCGTCCTGCAATCCCTCGAGGAGCGCATGCTTCCGATCCACGATGTCGATGTAGGCGTTCTGCTGACGGGCGATGGTGTTGCCGGCATAGGAGACGCCGTACAGATCGCGCAAGCCGAAGTTCGCCAAACGGCGGCCTGTCTCGTCACACAGCGACGTTTCGTGCGTTGCCACGATGGCTCCGCCCTGCTGCACGAATTCCCGAATCTGCGCGCACTGTTTCAGCGACAGCGCGACGATGTTCGGCAGGACGAGGGTCTTGTAGCGGGCGAGACTCTTGGCGTCGAGCAGGCCGTCGTGCACCATCTCGAACGGAATCCGAGCCTCCACCAATGCGTGGTACGCGCCGCGAGTGTGGTCTTCCACGTTGCTGGTGGTGAACTGAGCGGTCTGCTGCGAGTAAACCAGCCCGACACGCGCCAGGTTGTCTTCGTTGCGGAGATACGACTCGTTCTTCCAGTGCCAGACGAACAGATCCTCCACCGGCTTTAGCCAGCGCTGATCCAGGGGCCGCGCATTGAACTTGATGACCCATGGGCGCAGGCCCTGCGCGATGCCGTCGGCAGCCCAGACCAGAATCTCAGCCGGATTCTGCACGGAGTCCTTCCAACGGTAGGGCGCTTCCAGTCCGACAGAAAAGAGTCCCACGATGGGCTTGCGGCCGAACGTCGCGCGATACTCCTTGCCGTTCTTGCCGTTGGCCCAGGGCAGAGTCACGCCGCTGCGCGCTTGTCTATCAGCGAACAGCGTGGGCGCCAGCGCACCGGCGCGCTTCATGTCGATCTCGGCGTAGGCGCCGCCGCCGGTGTTCGGGATGAAGGCGGCGTTGGGATTCAACTTGCGGATCTCGCCGTCCCAGAGTTCCCACAGTTCGAAGAGACGCTTGTTGCGCCAAATGGTGTACTGCTGCCGCGCCGGATCGCGCGGGTCGGTGGAGGTGGGCAGATCCATCTTCGAATGGGCTTTGAAGTTTGCCCGGCAGTGCTGGCAGTAGCAGATCCCGGAACCGGACCAGCGATTGGAAAAGACGCCGTCCACCTGATAGGTGGAGACGATCTCCTTCACCACATCGCGCATGAACTCGAAGTTGTACGGCCCGAGTCCGCACGTCACCCAGTAAGACGGCATGGCCCAATGGCGGCGCGGCTTGCCGGCGGCGTCCACGGCGATCCAGTCCGGGTGGGCCTGGTACATCTCGTCGTGGGCTGCATGCGGATCCACACGCGCCACCACGTTCATGCCCAGATCGCGGCAGCCCTTGGCGAAGTCGCCGAAGGGATCGGTGCCGGGCTGCATGAATTTACTCTTGTAATGCAGCGCAACGTTGGTGGGATAGAAGGCGACGCAGCCACCGGCCGAAAGACAGACCGCATCAACGTGGGTGCGCGTCAGGTAATCGAGCCAGAACTTCAGATCGAAGCTGCCGGGATCATCTTCCACGAAGGCGACTTGCGCCCAGCGCATGGGGCGGTCGAACCAAGGGGTGATCGGGGGGGCGGTGCCGGGTGCGGGCGCGGCAAGCGCAGCGGGCATTAGGAGCAGGTCGCGTCGGGTCATGAGGGGTCTCGCATAGGCAGCATACACGCTTCAATCGGGCTCGACCAGTCTGTGGGTGAGAGACGTGGAGAGCACAATGCTGGTTACGGTCTGGCCGAACAGGCTTAGCTTCTGTATCAACTGCTCGAGTTCGGCCACATTATGGACTGCCGCCTTCAACAGAAACGACTCGCCGCCCGTGATGTGGTGGCACTCCTCCACGGCTGGCAGCGCCTGCACGGTCTTGATGAACTTCGGATACTCCTTGGTGAGCACCTGGGCGCGCAGAAACACGCGCATCCCGCGGCCCACGGCGGCCAGGTTGACGCGTGCGGTATAGCCTTCGATGACGCCCTGATCCTCCATGCGGCGGACGCGTTCCGCCACGGCAGGGGGCGTGAGTTTCACGCGGCGGCCGAGTTCGGCAAAAGTGGCCCGCGCATTCAGTTGCAGCAGCTTCAATAGCTGCCAGTCCCGCGCATCCATCCAATCGAAAGTCATTGTGTGATTCTACCTTCGCTTACCGCTGTGCGATCTGGCCATGACCGCCTAAGCTGTTGTTATGCACCCCCTCGCAGCCGGCTCCATTCTCGGATTTTCCATCGCAGCGCCAGTTGGACCCATCGGGCTACTGGTGCTGCGACGCTCGCTGGCGCAGGGTGTGACGGCGGGGTTCGTCTCAGGCCTGGGCGCAGCTACGGCCGACCTATGTTACGGTGCGCTGGCCGCGTTTGGCATCACGTTTCTGGCTACCTGGCAGACCCCGGCCTCGCTGTTCGGAGGCTGTTTCCTCTGCTGGCTGGCGTGGCGAACGTGGCGCAACGCAGCCAGCGTCCAGGCAACTGAAAACACGGGATTCGCCGGTACCTTCGCACTCACGCTTTCGAACCCGATGACGATCCTTTCGTTCGCCGCGATGGTGGCGGGGACGGGCGCGGCCTCGCCGGCGTGGTTCATGACGGGCGTGTTCGCGGGGTCGGTGTTGTGGTGGGCGATGCTCGCCGCGGGCGCGGGACTGCTGCGCGAACGGCTGGCGCCCGCGCACCTGGTTTGGCTGAACAGAGGATCAGCGATGGTCCTGCTGGCGTTCGGCGTGTCCGCGCTCAGTACAGCGGTACGCGGGCTCCCTGGGTAACGCGCGCAGCCAGCAGGC
The DNA here is from genome assembly GCA_964450255.1 of uncultured Candidatus Solibacter sp. Taxonomy (GTDB): domain Bacteria; phylum Acidobacteriota; class Terriglobia; order Bryobacterales; family Bryobacteraceae; genus Paludibaculum. The sequence goes on from CAYVDY010000037.1 coordinate 18,413, forward strand.
CGACACCATCGATGCGGCTTCTCACCGTATCCCCAGCCTTGATCCGGGCGCCCTTGGGGCAGCCGGTGGAGATCAGGTCCCCTGGCTCCAGCGTGAAGAAATCGCTGTGGAAACGCACCAGATCGATGGGTTTGTGGCGCATATTGCGCACAAAATCGCGCGACCAGACACCGTTGTTGTGCTCCGTGACCACTTCGAGGCCTTCGACATCCGGCACCTCGTCTGGCGTGACAATGACCGGCCCGAAGCTGAAGAACGTGTCGATCGACTTCGCCCTGGTCAGGTAGCGCGTATTCTTCGCCAGAACATCCAGCGCGGTCAGATCGAGCGTGGTGGTGTAGCCGAAGATCACCTCGCCGACGTGCTCTCGCGGAACAAAGCGGCAGCGGCGGCCGATCACAACGCCCAGTTCGCCTTCGGCGTCGACGTCACCCGAGACATCGGCGGGCGGCAGCACGATGTCGCCGCCGGGCTCGAAGAGGCACGACGCCGGCTTCATGAAACTGCCGGGCTCTTCGGGCTGCACGGCGTTGATGTCTTCGGCGTGGCTCTTGTAGTTCAGGCCGATGCACCAGATCTTCGGCGGCACCGGATAGGGCAGCAGCGCCGTCACCTCGGTGAGCGGGACGCCGGGGACATCGCGCAGATCCCGCAACGGGTCCAGGGATCCGCCCTGAATGAGAGCCAGCAGCGTGTCCGGCAAACTCGCACCGCGCCTTGTATTGATCTCTGAAAAGAGCACAGCCTCGCCGTCGCGCAGGACAGCCGGGCCATGCTGGCACCGCATCAGTTTCATATACTCCTCGCAATATCCACCAGATCCGAGAACAGCCCATAGGCAGTCTGATCCAGCCCGGGCTCCAACGTGAATACACCCATCTGGCCCATGAGGTCCGTTTCCAGAATCAGCAGATTCGACGTACCTCGCACCGCAGCCAGCATATCGCCACGGTCCAGCACTTCGGCGCGCACGCGCAGCTTCACGCCGCCCGGCGTACGCCTGGCGCGGCTCACCAGCCCGATCGTCTTGCCGGATGCCTCAATCTCCGCCAGTTTGTCGGGTGTGACCTTGCCGATGCCTCGACGCCCCACCTGCTGCGGCGTGGTGCGGGCGTCCATCAGCCCGGTGGCGAGCGCCGCCGCCTTGCAGGCCGAGTCCCAGCCATCGATGTCGAACCACGGATCGGCCTCGGTGACACCCAGGCGACGGGCCTCGTCGATGCCCTGTTCGAGCGTGGACCCGCGGCTCATGGCGCCGAGGATCACCTTGGTGGTGGAGTTGAGCGCGCCGGCGAAACCGTTGACCGCGACACCCGGCAGGTTGTTCCGAACCATGTTGTAGACCGGGGTGCCATCCATGGTGGCAGCCTCGTGGCGGAACTCGACTCCGCAGCGGCGGGACTCTTCGGCCAGGTCCGCGTAGGCAAAAGCGATGGGCCCCTTGTTGGCAGTGACCACGTGAATACCGCGCTGGAACGCGGCGCGGATATGAGAGATGGCCGGCTCGCCCGACTCAGGATTCAGCGGCGTAATCTCGATGGCAACCTCGGGCCGAGCCCTGTCCAGAAACTCATCGACGCTCGCCGCGGCCGGACCGAAGGCGGGATCTACTGGCAGCCCCTTCGGATCGTACGCCGTACCCCGACGCGCCGTATGCGCGCCGACGATCCGAAAGGGAAAGGCGGCGCGCTTCTTCTCAACGAGCCGGGCGAAGGCCCGGCCCACATTTCCATAACCGATGAGTGCGACTTTCAAAACTCAAGCTTCTCGATAAGAGCGTTGAGTTCAGTCTCCAGCGCCGCACGGCGTTTGCGCAACTCGCTCTGGCGGTCGCGCAGTTGGGCGAGCACACCATCCTGCTTCGCCAACTCAGCGGCGTAGCGCGCAACCTGCGCTTGCTGGCCTTCCACGCGGTTCAAGCTGTTAATGTTCTGGCGCAGCCGGTCCTGATCCTTCGCGATCTCGGCCGACTGCATATCCACGCTCCGCAGTTCGCGGTCCGTCGTGGCGACCTCGCTCTTCTTCGCCAGAATCGCATCGAGCTTCAGCTTCGCCGCCGCTGACAGCGCCCGGTTCTGGGAGAAGCTCAGCAGCACATCGGGCGTGAGCGAACTGACCATCATGGAGTTCTCCAGCACACGCTCCTGCACCACGGTGAGCTTCTGGGTGGACTTCGCGGGCAGCTTGACCGCGAAGCGGTAGCGATTGGGCGATGTCTCCTCCGCCACCGGCTTCAGGAGCTTCATCTCCCGATCCACCGGATGCTCGACCAGCAGCGTCTTCTCCTTGGCGTCGCTGTTATCGGCCGTGTAGGTGGTGGTCATCTCGATGGCGCCGCGTGTGATCAGCACTCCGCGCTGCGCCTTGATCTCGCGGACAACCTCAGTACCGCTTTCGAAATTGGTGGTCACTCGCGTACCCTGATCCACTGAGTAGGAGATCAACCGCTTGTCACCGGCCTTCAACGTTTCCATCAACGCCTCGCCTGAGTAGCCGGCGGGCTGGTAGATGGTGATGGGCCCACCGTCGAGCGTCTTGCCCGAGGAATTCGTGATCTCGGCGGCGTTGCGCGGGTTGAGTTGTGAACGGTCCGAATAGACCAGCAGCTTGCGCGCCCCGATCTTCTGCTGCACGAAGGGCAGCAGCATGGACTCGCCTTTTTTCGCGGTGACGGGAGTGGAGAAGCGGTACTCGAACAATTCGCCGGCTTCGCGCGCCTGGGTATCCGGCATTACCGAGCTCATCATCATGGCGGGGGGCGCGGGCGCTGGGGCCATGGCATCGGCGCTGGATTCAGCGACCATCGCCATCGACTTCTCCATCCGGCCCAATGCCTGCCTCTTCGGCGCATTATCGGCCCTGCGATCCGACAATGCGCTCTCGTACACCACCGGCGCCACCGCCTGATCCTCGGCCAGCGATGCCTCGGGCCGCCTCAGATACTTCGGCTCGTACAGCTTGCTGACGAACGAAACGGGCTTGCCGCTGACCACCGTCAGATCCACCTTCGTCCAATCCTCGCCGCTGGAATTATCGACGATGGCCCAGCCCTCCAGCGTCGCCTCGCCGGCATCCGGCAGCATCAGCCGGTAGCTCGATTTCCAAACTGGCGCCGGCACCAGGTAGTGCGCGG
>CAYVDY010000038.1:0-21479 GCA_964450255.1 uncultured Candidatus Solibacter sp.
TCGAACCTGCGACCCTCTGCTTAGAAGGCAGATGCTCTATCCAACTGAGCTACGGTCCCACATGCGCGTACCCCTTCAGTTTACCGTGTGGCGAGCACGCGTTCAGCCAGTAATGCCGCGATCTTGCCCGGATCGTTCGGCACTACCAGCGGCTTGTTCCCGAACGTCGGAGCAATCGGCACGTCCGAAGGCGTCTTCAACTGGCCCGTGTGGTACTTGTAGATGTAATCCGGGTCCTTCAGCACATTGCCGGTCAGGATCGCCACTACGTCGGCATCCGGCGCCATCACGCCCGCCGCAGTCAGCTTGCGAATGCCAGCCAGAGTCGCCGCCGACGCCGGCTCGCAGCCGATGCCGCACTGGCCGATAACCGCTTTCGCATCCGCAATCTCCTGCTCTGTCACCTTCTCCACAATCCCGTTGGAATCGTCGATCACCTGGATGGCCTTGGGCCACGAGACCGGGTCGCCGATGCGGATGGCCGTCGCCAGCGTCTCGGGTTCCGTCACAGGGACGAACTCGCGGCTGTGGAAGTACGCCTCGAAGGGCGCGGAACCCGCCGCCTGGATCACGGCGAAGCGCGGCAGGCGGTCAATGAACCCCATGCGCAGCAGTTCGCGAAAACCCTTGCCGAACGCCGAAATGTTGCCGAGGTTGCCGCCCGGGACCACCACCCAATCCGGCACGTGCCAGTCGCGCTGGTCCAGCATCTCCACCATGATCGTCTTCTGCCCTTCGATCCGGAACGGGTTCACGGAGTTGAGCAGGTAGATGCCGGTCTGATCCGCCAGCACGCGGACCAGCGCCAGGATCTGATCGAAGTTGGCCTCCACCTGCAACGTCAGCGCGCCATACTCCAATGCCTGCGCGAGCTTGCCGTAGCTGATATTGCCGTGGGGCAGGAAGATGATGGGCGTCAGGCCGGCGGCCGAAGCGTAGGCTGCCATCGAGGCGGAAGTGTTGCCGGTGGAGACGCACGCTACGCGCTGCATTCCCAGCCGCAGACCCTGCGTCGCCCCGCACGTCATGCCGTTGTCTTTGAAGGATCCGGTCGGATTGAAGCCCTGGTGCTTGAAGATCAGCGCGTCCAGGCCGCCGAACTTCGCGGCCTTCGGCGCGGCCAGCAGCGGCGTGTTGCCCTCGCGCAGCGTCACGGCGCAGTGGCGCTCCGTATCGACGAAGCCGAGCATTTCGCGGTAGCGCCACACGCCGCTCTGATCGATGGGCGCGTTGCTCATGCGGCGCTCCCGCCACAGCCGTTTGGTGGCGACGGGGTCCAGGCTCATGCCGGGGTAATCGGCCTCCAGCAGGGCACCGCAGGACGGGCACGTGTAGAGGACATCTTCGATAGGGTACGCGGCACGGCACTGCGCGTTGGTGCAGAGGAGTTGGCTGTTCACGAACCTTCTAGTTTAAGGCAGATAGAACACATGCTCCAACGCGCCCATCTGCTCGTCGGCGTTGCGGCCGGCCGGATCTTCGAAGAACTCGCGCATTTCCGCCTGCCAGCGGGCGTTGACGTCGAGCTTGGCCATGGCGGCGCGCGCGGCGTCGAAGTCCGGCGTCTCGACGTAGCCCACCAGCAGCCCGTCGCCGCGCAGGAACAGCGAATAGTTGTGCCAGCCGGTGTCGCTCAGCGCCTGCAACATTTCCGGCCAGACATGTTTGTGGCGCTCTTTGTATTCGGCGAGGCGGTCTTTCTTGACCTGGAGAAGGAAACAGACTCGTTGCATCTCTGGCATCATATCCATTGTCGAGGCAGATGCGATATGGCAGATACGCGCAAGTTGGGTGACCTGGCCGGGGTCGGCAAGGCGTTTCTCAAGGATTTCGAAGCGCTCGGAATCCGCAACGTGGATCAGTTGAAGAAGCAGGACGGCCGGCGATTGTACGACCGGCTGTGCGAAATCACCGGTGTGCGGCAAGACCCGTGCGTGGAAGACACGCTCGTTTGTGCCGTGGCCCAGGCGAAGGATCCCAACCTGCCGCCGGAGCAGCGCCAGTGGTGGTACTGGAGCCGTGTGCGGAAGGCGCGCGCCCAGTGATCCGTGTCCATCTGGAAAACCAGACTGTGTCGGTGCGCCGCGCGGCGGCGCCGAAGCGCCCGCCGGGTCACGCGCTGATCCGCCTGCTCTGCGGCGGCATCTGCAACACGGACATCGAACTGCTCCGCGGCTACTACGGATTCTCCGGCACGCCGGGGCACGAGTTCGTTGGCGAAGTGGTGGAATGCGACGACGCGGCGTGGATTGGCCGGCGGGTGGTGGGCGAGATCAACCTGGCCTGCGGCCGCTGCGATTGGTGCGCGCGCGGACTCGGCCGCCACTGCCCGCATCGGACCGTGCTGGGCATCGTGAAGCAGCCCGGCGCGTTTCGCGAACTGCTGACGCTGCCGGTGGAAAACCTGCTGGAAGTGCCGCGCGGCGTCAAAACCGAGCACGCCGTGTTCACGGAGCCGCTGGCCGCGGCGTGCGAGATTCTGGAGCAGGTGCGGATTCCAAAAGGAGTCCAGGTGGCGGTGTTGGGCGACGGCAAGCTCGGACTGCTGATCGCGCAGGTGCTGGCGCTGCATGGCGCTCAGGTACATCTCTACGGCCGGCACAAGGAAAAGACGCGCATTGTCGAGCCGCTGGGCGTCGAGGCGCGCACCGGCGCAAAGCGGCCCCGCAGCGCCTATGCGTTCACGGTGGAGGCCACGGGCTCGGCTGAGGGGCTGGCCACCGCGATCGCCATGACCCAGCCGCGCGGCACGCTGATCCTGAAGTCCACCGTGCACGGCGCCGTGCCAGTGGACACCGCCCCCATCATCGTCAACGAGATCACCGTGGTGGGATCGAGGTGCGGCCGGTTTGCGCCAGCGCTGCGCTTGCTCAAGGGCGGCAGGCTGCAACTCGACGCGATGATCTCGGCTGAATACGCGCTGAAGGACGCTCCGCGCGCCTTCCAACAGGCGCAGGCGCCGGGCGTTCTGAAGGTACTGCTGCGCTGTTGATCAGAATGTAACGCGGGAAGAATTACACTGGAGGGAAGTTGCGAACCGCCATCTTTGGCGGGACCTTCGATCCGATCCACCGGGCACACGTCCGCGTGGCGCAAGAGGCCGCAGATCGCTTCGGGCTGGATCAGGTTCTGCTCATCACATCGGGTAATCCGCCGCACAAGCCGGCTGGAGCAACCACGCCTTACGAGCACCGTCACCGGATGGTGGAACTGGCTTGCGAGGCGGACTCGCGTCTGGTGCCATCGCGTCTGGAGGAGGGGCAGGTGCTCAGCTACTCCTTTCACACGATCCAGCGCGTGCGGGCAACTCTGGCGCCGGACGACGAATTGCTCTTTCTGATCGGCGCGGACGCCTTCGCCGAGATCGGCACCTGGTACCGGTCGGCGGACGTTCTCCGCGCGGTTGAATTCATCGTCGTCTCGCGCCCCGGCTATTCGTATCCCGTGCCGGAGACTGCAGAAGTGCACCGGCTGGAGACGCTCGCCCTGGACGTTTCGTCGTCGGACATCCGGTCCCGGCTGGCGTCCGGCGCCTCCGTAGACGAACTGAGCGCTCCGGTTCTTGAGTACATTCGCCGGCACCACCTTTACCAAACATGACTGCACGCATCTTCTTCAAACTCATATTCGCCGTCCTCCTGATTATGGTCGTCGCCCTGACGGCGGTGGACTTTCTGGCCTCGGAGATGGCGGAAAAAGCCTACATTCAGGGGCTGACCATCGAAATGCAGGAGAAAATGAAGATGCTGGGCGTGCTGGGCCGGCAGAACATTTTCCAGATGACCGAAGAGAACGTGCGAGCGCTGGCTACCGCCGCAGGGGGACGATTGACCGTAATCGCTCCCGATGGCCGCGTGCTCCTGGACTCTGAGGCGCAGCCGGCAAGGATGGAGAACCACGGCGATCGGCCCGAGGTGCGGGCGGCTCTGGCCGGGAGACTGGGAAGTTCCATCCGGCAGAGCCCGACCCTGGGGCCGAAGTTTCTCTATGTCGCCGGGCCGGTGAAAGCAGGAGCAGTGCGGCTGGCCATGCCTCTGCGGGAAGTGCGTTCCCAGGTCACCGAGATCCGGCGCAATCTCATGCTCTACATGGCGCTGGCGTTTCTCCCCGCGATCCTCCTCGCCGCGTTCTTTGCGCGCTACTTTTCAACGCGTCTGGGCGCCATCATTGACTATGCTTCCACGCTAGCCACGGGCAAGTTCGACGCACGGCTGGAACGCGTCGGCAACGACGAATTGGGTACGCTTGGGCGCCAGCTCAACGAGACGGGCGCCAAGCTGCGGTTAATGTTTGAGGAACTGCAGCACGAGCACGTGGAAATGGAGAAGCTGGAGCGCGTGCGAAAAGACTTCGTGATCAACGTGAGCCATGAGTTGCGCACGCCGCTGGCTTCCATTCAGGGCTATACGGAGACACTGCTCGATGGAGCGATCCACGACTCAGCCAACAATATCCGGTTCCTGAATATCATCCGGCAAAACGCCGAGCGCCTGGGAAGACTGACCGCCGACCTGCTAACGCTCTCTCGCATTGAGCTCAAGAGCCAGCGCTTCCAGTTTGCCTCGTACTACCTGAATCGCCTGCTGATGGACTCGGTGGACTCGCTCCAACCGGTTGTCGACAAGAAGAACATTACACTGCACTTACTCCCGGCTGACGACAAACAGGAGGTTTTCTGCGACTCTGAAGCGGTGCACCAGATGATGTCGAACCTCCTCGACAACGCGATCAAGTACACACCGGACGGCGGGCACATTACGGTTTCTACGGAAGAGTTGAAGGACGCAATGCGGGTCAGCGTGCGCGACACTGGCATCGGCATCCCACAGGAAGAACTGCCGCGGCTATTTGAGCGGTTCTATCGCGTCGATAAGGCTCGGTCCCGGGAGATGGGCGGTACGGGGCTCGGCCTGGCCATCGTGAAACACATGGCGAAGGCGCAGGGCGGCGAAGTGGGTGTGCAGAGTTCTCAGGACCAGGGGTCGACATTCTGGTTCACATTGCCCACGCAGGATCTCGGTCTGGGTGAAGAGGGCGCGGTGTAAACAAGGCTGTCAAGCTCAATTCATCGCTTCGTCATGCGATAGTCACAGGGCGCGCGATAATTGTATAGACAGGCTACGGCACATGAAAAAAATCCTGCTGATCGAAGACGACACCGACCTTTACGCGCTTCTGAAGTACAACCTCGAAAAAGAGGGTTTTCAGATGGTGGGCGCCCAAACGGGAAAGGGCGCTGTCGACTTGTGCCGGCGGGAGCGGCCGGACCTGATTCTGTTGGACATCATGCTACCCGACTCCGACGGGCTGGACATCTGTAAGGGCATTCGGGCTCATCCGGATCTGGCGCACATCCCCGTAATCTTCCTGACCGCCCGGGCTTCGGAGACAGACCGCATTGTCGGCCTCGAACTGGGCGCGAACGATTACATCGTCAAGCCGTTCTTCGTGCGGGAGTTGATTGCCAGAATCAAGATCCAGTTCCGGCAGCAGGCTCAACCGGTGCGGGCGCTGAAGTCCGGCGCGCTGGAATTGGACCGTTCCTCCTGCCGCGTCAAGCTGAACAGCGAGGAATTGCAACTGACGGCGACCGAGTTCAAACTGCTGGAGTTTCTGATGGCGCGGCCTGGCGTGGTGTTTTCGCGTGAGCAGTTGCTGGATTCGGTGTGGGGCCATGACCGCGCCGTGACGGATCGCACGGTGGACGTCTACATCCTGCGTTTGCGCCAGAAGATTGAGGACGATCCGGCTAACCCCTTGCTCATTCGATCGGTTCGCGGCTTCGGATACTCCTTCAACGAAGCGGCGGCGGTCGCACCCGCCTGAGTGCCATCGTCACCGAAGATTCACACGGTGTTAGCGTTGTGTTGACCTGGCTTTCGCATCCTGTAACTGTGGCGACCGCCACTACGCATGCGATCCAAGCTAACCCTCTCGACGATCCTCCTCCTCTCGCCCATGTTGGCGCAGACGCCTCCTTCGGGCACCGTCTCCGGCACCATCTTTGATGGCTCGAACGGTACGCCCATCCGGCAGGCCATTGTAGAAACCGTGGGTGCCCCCGCCCGCCAGGTTGTGACCGACCTGGATGGCAAGTACACCATGACGCTGTCCCCAGGCACGTACGCCTTGAAGATCACGGCGCCGAAATACCTGGCCGCGACGCTCGACAAAGTGGAAGTAAAAGACGGCGAAGTTACTGAAGCGAGCACGGTGATGGCATCGGCATCCGCTGTTACCACCGTGGAGGTGAGCGAGACGGTGGGCGCCGTGGCCGCCACGGCGGAGGCGGCTCTGCAGGAGCGCAAGCTGTCGGCGGTCGTCAGCGACGGTTTGTCCGGCGACGAAATCCGGAAGGCTGTTGCTTCTGACGCGGCCGGCGCGGTTTCGCGCGTGACCGGTGTCTCGATCGTCGAAAACGGATACGTCTATGTCCGTGGATTGGGTGAGCGCTACAGCTCCACCATGCTGAACAACGCGGTGCTCCCCACCACCGAGCCGGAGAAGCGCGTCGTGCCGCTGGACCTCTTCCCGTCAAACCTCATCGATAGCATCAAGGTCGTCAAAAGCTACACCCCGGACATGCCTGGCGAGTTCTCGGGTGGCGTCGTTCAGATGGCCACGGTGGACTTCCCGACTCAGAAAGTCCTGCGATTCACCGTCAGCTCCGGCTACAACACGTTGACGACGGGCAAGCGGTTTATGAGCTATCCCGGCGGCGCGAAGGACTTCGTGGGTACTGATGACGGCACGCGTGCCCTACCCGGCTCCATCCCCGATGCCCGGCTCATCGGCGGGAAGTTCACCCCCCAGCAGTTGCAGCAGTTCGGGCGCTCCTTTGCCAACAACTGGGAGCCCACCTCTACCTCATCCATGCGTCCCGAGCAGACCTACTCGGTGGTCGGCGGCAATACCTTTGGGCGCTTCGGTCTGGTGGGCGCCCTGACGTTCACCAATAAGCCGATCAACCAGTCGGAAATTCAGCGCTTCGTGCGCCAGGAAGGTACGCGGCCCATCGTCTTCACCAACTATGAGGACTTCCGGAGCAATACGGAGTCGGCCCGTCTTGGCGGCGTGCTGAATCTGGCGATCCGCCTGAACCCAGCCAACAAGATCGTCTTCCGCAACACGTTGACCCGGGATACGGACAAGGAAGCCCGCGAGTTTCAGGGTTACGACGGAAGCAACGACGGTACACTGTTTTCCCAACGCTTGCGCTGGGTGGAGCGCGGGCTGGTCTCTTCCAGCGTCGAAGGCACCCACTCGATGGCCAACCTGGGCAACTCTCTCTTCAAGTGGCAGATGACCTGGTCGAACTCGACGCGCACTGAGCCGGATCTGCGGGAGGTCATCCGAGGCCAGCTACCGGACGGAACCTTCACCTTCGCTGCGCTCTCCTCGTCGGGCCAGCGGTTCTTCAATGACCTGAACGACCAGATTCTGGAGCCGCAGGCAGAGTGGAGCAAGCCGTTTTACAAAGGCGCCCTCACGGGCATCTTCTCCGTCGGTTTTCGCGGGACTTTCCGTGAACGGGATTTCCAGGCCCGGCGTTTCCGCTTTATTCCTCAGCGTGCCTCGACCCTCAATCTGACACTGCCCTCCAACGAGCTGTTTGCCGAAAAGAACATCCGGCCGGACGGCTTCCAGATTCTCGAATACACGCGCGCCACCGATACCTATGACGCCGCGATGGACATCTACGCCGGCTACGCCATGCTGGACATGAACCTGGGGCCGCGCTGGCGCCTGGTAGGTGGAATTCGAGTGGAGGATGCCAACATCCTGGTGACGACTCTGGACCCGCTGGTCCCGAACGCCAAACCTCAAAACGCCAATCTCGTCAATCGCGATCCCATGCCTGCGATCAATGCCATCTACGCTTTGACTCCGCGACAGAATCTGCGCTTCAGCTATTCGCGCACTGTCTCGCGGCCGGACTTCCGCGAACTTTCGCCCTTCGATTTCAACAACGTCTACGGCGGCTTTGTCGCACAGGGTAACCCCAACCTGGTTCGCGCCACCGTGGGTAATCTCGATGCGCGATGGGAGTGGTTCCTGGGTGGCAACCAGATTCTGGCGGCCAGCTTCTTTATGAAGGACTTCACCAATCCGATCGAGGTGACCATTCTTCCGTCGAACGATCTGCGGCAGACCTACGTGAACGCCAAGGGCGCAAGAAACAATGGTTTCGAGCTCGAAGCACGTACCAGTATGGGCCGTTTCCATTCGGCGCTCCGTGACTTCGGATTGCAGGGCAACTTCACGCTGGTGGATTCGAACATCCGCATCAAGGAAGCAGACGCCGGGCTGCTCACTTCGCAGAACCGTCCGCTGCTCGGGCAGTCGCGCTACATCTTCAACATCATCACGGACTGGAAGAAGGCCAAATGGCGCAGTGACGCAAGGTTCGACGTGAACTATGTATCGCGGCGCATCTCCGATGTCGGCACCTTCGGCCTACCCGATATTTATCAGGAAGGCAACACCTACATCGACTTCAGTTACCAGTATTCGCTGACTGAGAACGGCAAGTACACGGTCCGGTTCAGCGGTCAGAACCTCGCGGACAACCACTACTTGTGGACGCAAGGCGACATCACGCAGCGGAGTTTTCATCTCGGGCGCACCTTCACGGTGGGCCTCGGCATTTCCATCTTCTAGACCGGCTTTCCAAGGAGAAACATGAACTTCCATCCTCTGAGATATCTCGGATTGCTCGCGGTGTGCCTGAGCGCCACCGCCGGCGACCTGAACCTGCAACGCGTCGCCCGCGCCGATGCCGAGCGCACGGTGCTGGAGACCCACGAGACCGACGCCGCCATGTGGCTCTGGTCCGACAAATATGTCTACCAACCCGGTGAGCGGCTCACGCTCCGCTGGACGGTGAAGACCTATGACGATCTCTATCCCTTCACGATCGTCGCTTACCGCCAGAACAACCAGACCGGCAAGAAGACCTTCCTGCCGAGAGCGACGGAAGAAGCGACCGACATTGCTGGCAACACGGTGGCCAACGGCTTCCAGCCCACGCGCATTGCCAACACGGAGAAAGCGGTTCTGATCGGCGAGGGCGGCCTCTTACCGGCATCTTTGGGCACGATTCCGGATGAGCCCGGCATGCACACGCTGGTTGTTCAGCTTCGCGACTACACCGGCACGGCGGTGATCAAGTCCGCTTACATGAAGATCGGCGTCGTCTCCGGATATGAGGACGTCTCCGGCAACATCGAATCGAACACGACGTGGGTGAACACCAAGGCCTACCGCCTCTCCGGCGTCGTCTACGTCAAGAACAACGCGACGCTCACCATTGAGCCCGGCACGTTCGTCATCGGCCAGCCCGGCTCGCAGCCGCCGTCGGTTCTGATCGTGACCAGCGCTGGCAGGATCATGGCTGAGGGTTCGCGCACCCGCCCGATCGTCATGACCTCGTCCTTGCCCTTCGGCGAGCGGACGCGCGGAGACTGGGGCGGCCTGATCATGCTCGGCAAGGCCCCCATCAACGTCGGCGCCAATGCCGGCGGCCGGCCCAACACCAGTGGCGAGTTCTTCATTGAAGGGCTCCCCGCCGCCGACGAAACCAAGTACGGCGGGACCGATGCCACCCACGACTGCGGTTCGCTGCGCTACGTACGCGTCGAATACGCCGGCTCGATTTTCGCGCCCAACAACGAATCCAACTCCTTCACGTGGGGCGGGTGCGGCTCAAAGACCAAGTCTGAGTATCTGCAGGCGATCTACGGCCTGGACGACTCCTTTGAGTGGTTCGGCGGCAACAACAACGCAAAGTACCTGGTGGGCGGCCTCGGCGCCGACGACTACGTCGATTTCCAGCTCGGCTACACCGGCAAGGTGCAGTTCGGAATCTTCTACCAGAACCCGGACAGCAAGGGGAACCGGGGCATCGAAGGCGACAACAGCGAGTACAACCAATCGGCCACGCCCCTGTCCAGCCCTCAGATGTACAATCTGACGTTCGTGGGCAGCGGCAACTCCGGGTTTGACGAAGCCAACTCGCCCGGGATCTATCTGCGCCGCGGCGCGGCAGGCGAATTCAACAACATCCTCGTGACCAACTTCTTCAGCACGGGTGTCTTCGTCGACAACCCCACCACCCAGGCCCAGGTCGACAACGGCAACCTGAAGATGAATGGAATCCTGCTGTGGAACAACGGTCTCGGCACGAAGGCGCCCAACACTGTCGAGGGTCAGGTGGACGCCGGCGTCACTACGTTTGCCCAGGGCACACGTGGAGAAGGCAAGAACTTCGTCGCGGCCGATCACAAGATGCGCCGCCCCTACGAATGGTCCGATCCGGACTGGCGCGCCATGTTCAACTCGCCCATTCTGCGCGCCACCTGGGTGCAACCGCCTGATAACGGCTTCTTCGACCAATCCGCGCATTTCATCGGCGCCGTTGGTGACGTGGCCTGGTGGGAAGAGTGGACCAGCTTCCTGCAGGACAACGACATCAAAAAGTAGCGCCGCACCGTCCCATCGACGGACGACACAAACCTGATCGTCCCGGCTGTGGGAATGGAGAAATCGCTCGGCGATGCCCCCGTTCCCGCAGCCATTTTTTCGCTGAGTCCGGCGCAAGGGGCGCTTGCTCAAGAAGCGTGAGCCTGAGAACCCGTGCGAGGTAGTGCAGACTCGCCTGCGGCGCAAGACGCGGCGTCAGGAAGGCGGCGGCGACGATTTGAACTTCAACCCCAAATGAAACCAAGTGCCGGACCGAGGCCCGCACCGCGGTGCCACAAAGGTCGCACCTGACAAGGGCGATACGAGGTAGATAGCTTCACTCACACGGCTGGTCTTTGTACTGTTGCTGCAGCCGCGCCAGTTCCTGCTTGAGGGTGGCTGTGACTTTGGCGTACGCCGGTTCGCCGTAGACGCTGCGCATCTCGCCGGGGTCCTTCACCAGGTCGAACAACTCCCACTCGGGCGGCGTGTCCACCGGAGTGGCGCCGGCGGAACCTAGCGCCTTGCCGTAGTAGTAGATGAGCTTGTGGGTTTTCGTCCGCACACCATAGTGCGCCGGAACCTCATGGTCTTTGCTCATGTGCATCCAATAGCGGTAGTACATGGACTGGCGCCAGTCCTTGGGCGTCTTGCCTGTGAGATTACGGCGGAAACTGCGGCCCTGCATATCGGCCGGCACGGGCAGGCCGGCGTAATCGAGAAACAGCTCCGCGAAATCGAGGTTCAGTGTGATGTCCTTGTTCACGGTGCCGGGCTTGAGTTCGCGCGGATACTGCATGACGAACGGCATGCGCAGGGATTCCTCGTGCATGAAACGCTTGTCGAACCAGCCGTGGTCGCCCAGGAAGAATCCCTGGTCGGACGTGTAGATGACGATGGTGTCCTTTTCCAGATCCTCGGCTTTCAGGTAATCAAGCAGCCGGCCCACGTTGTCATCCACGCTCTGAATACAGCGCAGATAGTCCTTCATATAGAGCTGGTAGGCCCAGCGCCGCAGATCGTTGCCCTTGAGATTGGCCGGGATATCGACCTTCAAATCCGACTTCGTCATGTCCTCGCCTACGCGCATCCGCGCCTTGAGGGCGGCCTGGGATCGGTGGCTGTAGTCGTCGAAGAGATTGGCCGGCTCCGGAATGGTCTGGCCGTCGAACAGTTTGGCGTACTTGGGCGCGGGCTGCCAGTTGCGATGCGGCGCCTTGTGGTGGCACATCAGAAAGAACGGCTTGTCCTTCGGCCGCTTCTGCAGCCATGCCAGCGAATGGTCGGCGATCAGATCGGTGGTGTAGCCCGTGTACTTGCGTTTCTCGCCGTTCTCGATCATCGCAGGATCGAAGTAGGCGCCCTGGCCGGGTAGGATGTTCCAGTAGTCGAAGCCGGCCGGATCCTTGTGGAGGTGCCACTTGCCGACCATCGCCGTTGAATAGCCGCCGGCCTGCAGCATCTTGGCAACGTTTGGACGGGCCGGATCGAGCGGGTCGTTCAGCGTCTTCACCCCCGTGACATGGCTGTACTGGCCGGTGAGTATGACGCCGCGCGAAGGCGTACAGATGGAGTTTGTGCAGAAACAATTATCGAGGCGCACACCCTGCCGCGCGATGCGATCGATATTCGGTGTGCGGTTCACGCGGCTGCCGTAGGCAGAGATGGCATGCGACGCGTGGTCGTCCGCCATGATGTAGATGATGTTCGGGCGGCGGCCTGATTGGGAGAAAGACGGCAGTGCGGCGGCGGCGGATGAAGCCAGGAAATTGCGGCGAAGCATGAAGACGATTCTATGCCTGTTTGGACCACGCGCGGATGGCCTGGATCTCTTCGGCGGGGATGCACAGGAATTCCAGAAATCTCTGGTGGTGTTCCGGGTCCAGCCGCTCGAAGTCGCGGTGCCACTGATGAAGGTTCTCGTCGGTGAAGCCCGAGGCGCGCAGGAGTTTCACCCACGTCTCGCGGTTCATGATGTTGACCTTCTCCAGCAACCGCCGGTTGCGCAGCAGTTCGATGATGACGTTCTGCCGGCTGCGCAGCGCTTCAATCTGCGACGCGAGTTCGTAGAGTTGCCGCTCCAGGGCCGCGGCCAGATCCTTGTGCGGCTTGTCGAGCAGTTTGCGAATATCGGCCAGAGGCAGGCCTGTCTGGCGGTAGAGACAGATCTGCCGCAGGCGCTCGCCGTCCTTAGCCGTGTACCGCCGGTAGCCGTTGGCAAGGCGTGCCGAGGGCTTCAACAGCCCCATGCGGTCGTAATAGAGCAGGGTCGTGCGGGAGAGTCCGTACGCGCGGGCAAGGGCAGTGATGGTCATGCGCGTAGCATCGTCCCGGTTGCGAGGTAGTGTGTGAGCGAGGCCTGCAGCATCGCCATCATGCTCGTGAACGTCTCGTCGGTGTAGCCCGCAATCCACGCTTCGGCGGCGGGCGTGGTCGCCAACCAACGACGGGTCCACAGCAGGCACGTGACACCATCCCCGGCCTTCAACCTGATCTTCAACCGCATCACGACGCCTTGCACCGTGAAGCAGGTGAACTCGATCAGCATTGGCGGCTCGTACCCGCTGACCACCCATGTCATCGGCCCGGTGTCGGGGAAGTTCGTTCGAAAGACGCAATCCTCCTCCGCCACGCCGGATTGCGAGTGCAGCATCTCGCAGCGCCACGCCGGAATCCACTCGTATTCACGGACGGGGCAAAGCAGTGGGAAGACCTTCTCCGGCGGAGCCTCCACACTGAACTCATGCGTTCGGGTGAGTGACTTCATACCTCTAGTGTGAAGTGTAAAGCTATAGACGGGTCAAGCGCGAGCGGCGTGGTAGGATGCGGGTTGTATGCGGTTTGTAACTATTCTCCTGATAGCGGCTGCGTGTGGGTTTGGACAGACGAAGCTGCTACGATTCCCCGACGTACATGGCGACAAAGTAGTGTTCACCTATGCGGGCGATCTGTGGACCGCTCCGGGGGCCGGCGGCACGGCGCTACGCCTGACGGCTCATCCCGGCCTGGAGCTGTTCGCAAAGTTCTCGCCGGACGGCAAGTGGATCGCGTTCACCGGCCAGTACGACGGGGACGAGCAGGTCTACGTGATCCCCTCGACGGGCGGGGTACCGAAGCAGTTAACCTGGTATCCGGCCAAAGGCCCGTTGCCGGCGCGCTGGGGCTACGACAACCAGGTGTATGAGTGGACGCCCGACGGCAAGTCGATCCTGTTCCGATCGCTTCGGGATTCGTGGACCACGGCCGAATCTCGCCTCTACACGGTGCCGGCCGAGGGCGGCCCCGCCAAAGTGCTGCCGATGCCAAAATCGGGCGCCGGCGATTTCTCTCCGGACGGGCAGAAGATGGTCTACTCACCGCTGTTCCGCGACTTCCGCACATGGAAGCGTTACCAGGGTGGATGGCAGCAGGATCTCTTCGTCTTCGATCTAAAGACGGCTGCGCTGGAGCCTGTCGCGCCCACGCCGAGGACTGAGCGCGATCCCATGTGGATCGGCGGACGCATCTATTTCAACAGTGACCGCGGCGGCACGTTCAACCTCTACGAGTACGACCCCGGTGCGAAGAAGGTGCGCGCGCTCACTACCTCCACCAAGTGGGACGTGCGATGGCCGAGCCGCGGCGATCAGAGCCGCATCGTTTACGAGTCCGATGGCGAACTCTACATCGCCGACGTGAAGAACGCGCAATCGAAGAAGCTAACCATCAGCGTGCCGGCCGACGGGCTGGCGTCGCGGCCATCGCTCATGAACGTGGGCGGACAGGTGTCCTCCTACGACCTCAGCCCGAAAGGCGAACGGGCGCTGTTCGTGGCGCGCGGCGATGTGTTCACTGCGCCCATCGAAAAGGGCGTGCCGCGCAATCTGACGAAGAGCTCGAACGCGCACGACAAGTGGCCGGCCTGGTCGCCCGACGGCCGGCGTATCGTGATGATCAGCGACCGCACCGGCGAGGAAGAACTCTGGCTGGTGAATCAGGATGGCAGCGGCCAACCGGAGCAGTTGACTCGCGGCGGTCAGACCATGCGCTACCGGCCCGTTTGGTCTCCGGACTCGAAGAGGATCGCCTACAGCGACAAGGACGGCAAGATATTCGTGGTGACGCTGAGCGACAGGAGCGTTGTCGAGGTCGCCGACGAGAAACGCGGCCAGGTGTTCGACTACGTCTGGTCACCAGATAGCGGCTACCTCGCCTACAGCCTCTCCGACACCTACAACTTCCGCTCCATCTGGATTTGGAGCGCGGCCGATAACAGGGCCCGCCGCGTGACCTCTGAGATGTTCAACGAGAACAGCCCGTCCTGGGATCCGGAAGGCCAGTATCTGTACTACCTGAGCGACCGCGAGTTCACGCCGCTGATCAGCGGCTTGGAGTGGAACTTCGCGACAGCGCGCACCACCTCGATCTACGCGCTGGCCCTCCGGCAGGACGGCAAGCATCCGTTTGCTCCGGAGAGCGACGAGGTGAAAATCGGCGAAGAGAAAAAGGCGGAGCCGGCGAAGCCCGACGCCGCACAAGTCGAGGTCCGCATCGATTTCGACGGCCTCGCCCAGCGCGTCGCCCGCGTGCCCATCGCGCCGGGCAACTACGATGATCTCAGCGCGGTGAAGGGTCATCTCCTGTATTCGCGCAACGGCAATCCGTATTACGGCCGCGGGCCGGACGCCCCGAGCGCCATCATGATCTACGCGCTGAAGGATCGCAAGGAGACTGTCCTGGTGGAGGGCGCCGGCAACTACGCGCTTTCTGAAGACAGACAAAAGATGCTGGTGTCGCAGGGCGGCGGCTATTCGCTGTACGACGTAAAGCCGGGCGGCACGAGCTCCAAGAAGACGGTTTCGACGGCGGATCTGGTAGTGGACCGCGTACCCTCGCAGGAATGGGCGCAGATCTTCAACGAAGTGTGGCGCCGCTACCGCGATTTCTTCTACGCCAAAAACATTCACGGCCACGATTGGGAAGCCCTGCGGCAGGAGTACGCTGCTATGCTGGAATCCGTCGCGCACCGTTCGGACCTCAACTACCTAATCGGCGAGATGATCTCGGAGTTGAACGCCGGCCACGCCTATATCGATGGCGGCGACTGGGAAAGGCCGGCGCGCCCGAAGGTGGCGCTGCCCGGGGCGCGCTTCGAGCTCGATGAGACAGCGGGCCGCTACAAGCTCGCGCGGATCTTCGCCGGCCACAACGAAGAGCCGGTCTATCGCTCGCCGCTGACCGAGGTCGGCGTCAACGTCAAGCCCGGCGATTATGTGCTCGCCATCGACGGCGACGAGCTCAAGGCGAATGTCGATCCGTACAGGCTGCTTCGCGGCAAGGCGGGCAAGGCAGTACGCCTCACCGTGAACACTGCACCGGCCACGGAAGGCGCCCGCGACGTAGTCATTCAGCCCGTGGACAACGAGAACGACCTCGTTTACCTCGCCATGGTGGAGCATAGCCGGGCGCGCGTGGACAAGGCCACTGGCGGACGCGTTGCTTACCTGCACGTGCCGAACATGGGCGCCGAGGGGCTGCGTGAGTTCATCAAATACTTCTATGGGCAGACCCGCCGCGAGGGCCTGATCGTAGACATGCGAGGCAACGGCGGCGGTAACGTGAGCCGTATGTTGATTGAGCGCCTGCGGCGGGAGTTGTTGGCGATGACGTTCCCCAGGGGCATTGATGATCCCACCACGTATCCGGACAACACAATGATCGGGCCGATGGTGTGCCTGCTGAACGAGACCTCGGCGTCGGACGGCGATATCTTCCCGGCGATGTTCCGGGAGGCGAAGCTTGGTCCGCTGATCGGCAAGCGCAGTTGGGGCGGCGTGGTGGGCATCTCCAACCGCGGCACGCTGGTTGACGGCGGCGTCGTGAACGTGCCGGAGTTCGGGTTCGCCAGCGCCAAGGGTGAATGGATCATCGAAGGTGTGGGCGTCGAGCCGGACATCGTCGTGGAGAACGATCCCAAGTCCGTCATGGAGGGCCGCGACCCGCAGTTGGAGCGTGGAATCGAAGAGGTCCTGAAGAGCATGAAGCTCGCGCCGAAACGCCTGCCTGCGCGGCCCACCGATCCGGTGAAGACGAGGTAGCGCGGCCAGCAATGGCGGAGTACATGTTGACATCGCTATTGGCGCGGGACTTCTCCTCGGTGGTCCGCCATCGAGGATTGGAGTACTTCCGCGCCCGGCGGGTGAAGATCCTGCGTGGCGACGAGATCGCAGTGGAGGCGATCGTTCGCGGAACCGGTGTCTACGAGGTGTCTTTGCGCTACGCCGAGGGTGCGCTTTATGTCGCGTGCACCTGCCCCTACTTCGAATCGGAGTCATCTTGCAAGCATCTGTGGGCCGTAGTGCTGACAGCGGAAAAAGACGGGTATCTGCGCGCCGCCTCGCGCGTCCCGAGGCTGATCATGATGGACGACGACGAGGAGTTGTTCCCGGACGGCGAGTTTTCGCTGAATCTGGCGCCGCCGCCGAAGACCGGTTCCGACTGGCGCCGCCGTCTGACCGGAATCCTCAACCAGAGCCCGGAAATCGAAAGGCCCCGCCGTGACTGGTCCCCGGGTTCAGAGATCCTCTACGTCGTCGACGTGCAGGCCTCGCGCAATGCAGGCGGACTAGTGATCACTCTTCATATGCGTTCGCCGATGAAGAGTGGAGATTGGGGCAAGCCCAAGGACCTAGGCCTGCGGCTTGGCGACCTCGGCAGCGTGCCCGACGCGGAAGATCGCGAGATTCTGGCGCAGTTGGCGGGTGGCCGCGTGAACTACGGCTACATGGCGGCGCCGGCCTATGAAGCGCTGCCGAACCGCGTCCAATTGCCGGGCGCGCTGGCGCTGATACTCTCACCGCGCATGGCGCGCACAGGCCGTCTTCTCGTGCACTCCGGGCTCCCCGTCGAACTCGGCCCCGCGCTTTTGTGGGACGATGGCGCACCCTGGCTGTTCGTCCTGGAGTTAAGGCCCGAAGGCGAGGATGGTTGGCGCCTGGAAGGCGCACTCAAGCGCGGCGAGGATCGCATGGAACTGCGCGAACCGCACCTGCTGCTGGGTGACGGATTGGTGATAGCGAGAGACTCCGTTTCCCGCTTCGCGCCTGGCCCCCACTTTGACTGGGTGCGGGAACTGCGGACTTCCGGCGCCATCGCCGTGGAGACATCCGAGCTGGACGAACTGCTGCGCACCCTCACCGAAGATGGACGCACGCCGCCGCTGCAACTGCCGCCGGACTGGCATTGGACCGAGGAACAGCGCGTGCTCCAACCGGCGGTGCGATTCCACACGGAGCGCGCCCGCGCCTCCGAGCAATTGTGGGCGGAACTGGTCTTCCGCTACGGCGATCGCTCCGCCGGCAGCGCGAACCAGAGCCGCGGATTCTATCTCACCCAGGAGCGCGTCTTCGTGCCGCGAGACGGCGAAGCGGAGACTGCCGCGCGGCGGAGGCTCGGGGAGTTGGGCTTGCGTTCGGAGCTATTCAAAAGCGAGGAGCGCTGGAAGCTCCCACCGAAGCGCTTGCCCGCCGTGGTTCGGGAACTGGTGCACGACGGTTGGCGCGTGGAGGCCGAAGGAAAGGCGTTTCGCGCACCGGGTGCCACACGCGTCGACGTGAGTTCGGGCATCGATTGGTTTGAGCTTCGCGGCGAGGTGGAGTTCGGGGGCGAGAAGGCCACTCTGCCTCAATTGCTGGCAGCGCTGCGCCGCGGCGACAGCATGGTGCTGTTGGGCGACGGGACCTATGGGCTGCTGCCGGAAGAGTGGCTGGAGCGTTTTGCGCCGCTCGCCGGTTTGGGTCACAACGAGGAGGATCATCTGCGCTTCCGGCAGAATCAGGCCGGATTGTTGGATGCGCTGCTGGTATCGCAGGGTGAAGTTCACGGCGACGAGTTGTTCGAGAGGGCGCGGGAACGGCTGCGGGACTTCACCGGCGTACGTGCACTCGAACAGCCGCCCGGGTTCGTCGGCACGCTTCGCGACTATCAGCGCGAAGGCCTGGGCTGGATGGAGTTTCTGCGCGAGTTCGGCTTTGGGGGCTGCCTGGCCGACGACATGGGTGTCGGCAAAACCGCGCAGGTCCTGGCCGTGCTGGAAGCCCGGCGCGTCGAAGGAGCCGGGCCATCGCTGGTAGTCGCGCCGAAATCCCTGGTCTTCAACTGGCGGGAGGAAGCCGCACGATTTACGCCGCAGTTGCGTGTTCTGGAGTACACCGGGCTCTCCCGCGACGCGGGTCTCTTTGCGTCGCATGACCTGATTCTTACCACTTACGGCACGCTGGTCCGCGATGCGCCGCGACTGAAGGACCACGCTTTCGACTACGTAGTGCTCGACGAGGCGCAAGCCATAAAGAACGCGTCGACCGCATCCGCCAAGGCCGTGCGCCTGCTCAAAGCAAGGAATCGCCTGGCGCTCAGCGGCACCCCCGTGGAGAATCACCTGGGCGAACTGTGGAGTCTTTTTGAATTCCTCAACCCCGGCATGCTCGGTGAAGCGAAGGTCCTGAAAATGGCGGGCGGGCTGGCCCGCAATCCGAGCCCGGAGGCGCGTCAATTGCTGGCCCACGCGCTGCGGCCGTTCATTCTCCGCCGCACGAAACGGCAGGTGGCCAAGGAGTTGCCGGAGAAGACCGAGCAGACGATTTTCTGTGAACTGGAGACGGCGCAGCGCAAGCACTACGACGAGCTCAAACGGCACTATCGCGAGTCGCTATTGCAGCGGGTGGAGAAGCAGGGCATGGGCCGCTCGAAGATGCACGTGCTGGAGGCTTTGCTGCGCCTGCGCCAGGCCGCCTGTCATCCTGGACTGATCGACGCGAGCCGCGTCGGAGAACCCAGCGCCAAGTTGGAAGTGCTGATGGAGCAGTTGACCGAGGTGCTGGAAGAAGGGCACAAAGCACTCGTCTTTTCGCAGTTCACCAGCATGCTGGCGATCGTTCGCCTGCGGCTGGAGGCGGCGGGCGTTGTCTATGAGTACCTGGACGGCTCGACCACCGACCGTCAGGCGCGCGTCGAGAGATTCCAGACCGACGAGGCTTGCGGGCTGTTCCTTATCAGTCTGAAGGCCGGAGGGCTGGGGCTGAATCTCACCGCAGCGGAGTATGTCTTTCTGCTCGATCCCTGGTGGAACCCAGCGGTGGAGGCGCAGGCCGTGGATCGTGCCCACCGCATCGGGCAGTCTCGTCCTGTGTTCGCCTACCGCCTGATCGCGAAAGACACCGTAGAGGAAAAGGTGCTGGAGTTGCAGAAGTCGAAGCGCGACCTGGCCGATGCGATTCTGGGTGAGGATAACAGCCTGATCCGGGATTTGGGCCGCGAGGATCTGGAGTTGCTGCTCTCGTGACGATAGGTGCGGTAAACTGAAGGGGTTCGATTGTCGCCCGCCTCATTCCCCGGTCGTCTAATGGTAGGACAGCGGCCTTTGGAGCCGTGAATCGTGGTTCGAATCCATGCCGGGGAGCCAAGCATAAAAGAATCAGTAAGTTGTGGACGTGGTTTGACGCCGTGTACATCGCTGTGTACACTGGGGCCATGTCTCTCGTCCTCTATCGGAGGCACCTCAAGGCCTGCCGGGTCCAAAAGTCAAAACTGCCGGCCCGGGCCAGACGTCTCTTTCTCAACTGTGAATGCCCGATCTGGATGTATGGGCGAACTGACAATGGGCTCGTTCCCCGCCAAAGCACAGGCTTTACAGCACTCCCCGAAGCTGAGGCGTTGCGGGCCTCTCTGGTGGCGCAATCTCAGACCGAAGCCGTCCGCGGTCACCGCATCGACGAATGTGTTTTGAAGTATCTTGCATCTCGCCGGCACGAACTTAGCGAGAAGACTTACGGGCACCATGATCTCTTGCTCTCTCGCCTAACGACCTACTGCGAACACCAAGGCGTCTACTTCACGCGCGAACTTACCGTCGATCTCCTGGAGACGTTTAAGATTGATGGTCTGCCCAATCTAAAGGACACGTCGAAATCCACTGCCGTCGCGAAACTGCGCTGCTTTCTACGAGACGCCTTTCGCCGCGGGTGGATCACAGAGTCACTCGTGGACCGAGTGACGGCCCACAGGGCCGTCTATGAGCAAAAAGAGCCCTACTCCGACGAAGAGGTCGAGAGAATCCTCGATGAAGCACTGAAACTCACCGGAGGCACCCACGGATACGCGAAACACCCGAAGACATTCCGGCTCCTATTGGAACTTATGCTGGAAACCGGCATGCGGGTCGGGGATTCCATTCGTTTCGACCCGGCACTTGCCACTCAAGGCGAGCATCTGTGGATCTACACCTATCAGCCGCAAAAGCACAAGAGAACTGAAAAGCCCAGAGTGCTTGAGGCCTACATCTCTGACCGCCTCAAACAAGCTATCGACGCCTGTGAATGGCTGTCAACGAAACTTCCATTCCACTACGGTTCGAGCAAGAACCCGGCCTATCTGGCAAACGAGGTGTATGAGCGGATGAAGACGGTGGGCCCTCGGTGTGAAGTTGCCGATTGCCGGCCCCATCGTCTAAGGGACACCTTCGCGGTTCGCAAACTCCTGGCGGGTTTTCAACTTGAGGATGTTGCGCGGCTCCTTGGCCACTCGAGCGTGAAGGTCACGGAGGCGTACTATGCGAAGTGGGTTCGTAGTCGCAGGTTGCGTCTGGAACGGCTTGTGGCCGAGTCTCTCGTGAACACGTAAGGCAACGCTCTCGGGGATCGATAGCGTCGTGTACTTTCGCCGCCCCGCGCCGGATTCTAGGCGGATCACTCCTGGCTCACTGGCGAACATTCTAATTATGGTGTTGTCGGCGAAACCCCACAGCGAGGCGAGTTCCCCAACCCGGTAATGCTTCTCCAAGGCAGCGCAACTCATATGAGCGCCTCAATCGTCCGGCCCAGTGCTAACACCGCGCCAATGACACTGGAGAGAACGGACTGCGTAGACTTACCACCCAATCGCCATCGCCGTGCAATGTCCTCAATGCTGCAATGCGCTTCGAAGGTGTCATCGATCGGGACGGGAAGAGCTTGGAGATTCCGAATCGCGGTTACCATCTTGGC
>CAYVDY010000039.1:0-21245 GCA_964450255.1 uncultured Candidatus Solibacter sp.
CTTCCGGATCAGTGGAAGGGTGCGGTCGCCGGCGCGGCGGACGGCGATGCCGTCGGCGATGGTGGTGGCTGCGTCCACCTTGACGGGAGCGCCAGCGGCGATGGCGCGAATCATGGAGGGCACGCGCGCGGTCTGGACGCCGACGATGGCGATGCGGGGATTGATCTCCTTGACCGCACAGGCGAGCCCGCCGAGGAGGCCGCCGCCGCCGATGGGGGCGATGATGACGTCAAGCGCGGGGTTTTGGGCCAGCATCTCCAGGCCGAGGGTTCCTTGGCCGGCTATTACCTCGTCGTCGTCGAACGGGTGAAGGAACGTCAGGCTTTGTTTTTCGCAACGAAGGACCGCCTCCTGGTAGGCTTCGTCGTAGTTTCGCCCGTGCAGAACTACTTCCGCTCCGTAGCCCTTGGTTGCCGAGACCTTCACCAGAGGAGTCGCCAGCGGCATTACGATCTGTGCGGTGATTCCGCGCGTTGCGGCGTGGTACGCCACTGCCTGGGCGTGATTTCCGGCTGACGCTGCGATCACTCCCCGGCTTCTTTCCTCCGGCGTGAGCGTCAGGATTCGGTTTAGTGCTCCCCGTTCCTTGAACGACCCGGTTCGCTGTAGATTTTCGAGCTTCAGGTAGATCTCGTTGTTTGCCGAAGCCGAGAGGGCTTCGGAGTGGACCAGGGGCGACAGGCGGATGGATTCGCGGATTCGGCCCATGGCGGCCTGGATCTGTGACAACGTGACCATCATTAGAGTGTACGGGGTCGATCGCTTTGGCGGTGAGGGGAAGACCACGAACCGCAGGTTGGTGCTGCGGGTCTCGCCAAGGGCGCAGGTGGCGAGGAACGTGCTGGCAAGCAGGGCTGGCATGTGACTCCAGGGGGTACGAAGAACTGATCCCGCCGGATAGTCCAATCTGGAGGTTTTGTCCGGGGGCACCGACAGTCCGCTGGGCTTACAGGTTGCAGTATCGTGAATGCGGGATGGCTCTCGCAAGCTGGATGTCCGCCGGACGATAAGCCGGTTTCTGGTCCCGGCCTTGCGGCCGGGCGGCAGTCATTCCTCTCGGCCCGCCATTGCTGACGGACTCTAGCAACCTACCCGGAAGTAAAACGGAGCGGGCCGCTCCTCCTCCCCTATTTGGTCTTGCTCCACGTGGGGTTTTCCCTGCCACTCCGGTTACCCGAAGCGCGGTGCGCTCTTACCGCACCATTTCACCCTTACCTCCTACTCTTGCGGGCGGAAGGCGGTATATTTTCTGTGGCACTATCCGTAGAACGCGCTTTGATCACGTCCCCCCGGCCGTTAGCCGGCACGCTGCCCTGTGGAGACCGGACTTTGCCTCGAACGCGGGCGGTATCTCCGGTCTGGAGACCGACCCGGTGCGCGACTGCCTGTCCGGCAGACATCCATGAGCATTATTTCACAAAACTCGGTTATACTGGTCAGTGGCTCGTAGTTTGTCCGCAACCTGTTGAGCCGATTAGGTATTAACCCTGACTTTTTGATCTAGGAGTGAAGACGTGAAAGCCTTAGTAAACCGACTGGTCCTGCTGGCTCTAGTGCTGGCGGCATTCGGCTACGGTCAGATAGTGACCGGCGCCACGAAAGAGGATTGGGAAGAGATCAACTTCGAATTCAATTCGGCGGTGTTGACAGACGGGTTTCCGAGCCTGCTCCGGTTGGCGGACATGCTGAGCAAGAACCCGGATTTTCGCGTGAAGCTCGATGGTCATACCGATTCGATTGGCGGTGAGAAGTACAACGAAAAACTCTCGCAGAAGCGTGCGGAGGCGGTGCGGTCGTTCCTGGAAAAGTACGGGACGCGGGCGACGCAGATGGAGATTGTGCCGCGCGGGAAGCGCAACCCGAAGGCGGCCAACACGTCGAAGGAGGGCCGCTGGGTGAATCGCCGGGTGGCGATGACGATGACGGACAAGAACGGCAACGTGATCGGAGCCGGCGGGGTGGGCGACGCGATCAAGGCGCTGCAGGCGCACTGCCCGGATTACAGCCAGACGCTGGCTGAGATCCTGAAGAAGCTCGATAAGCTGGACGACATTGCCCGCATGCTTGGCGCGCTGACGGCTGAGAATGCCAGGCTGCGCACCGATGTGGATTCGTTGAAGGGCGCGCAGGCCGGCACGCAGGCTGCGGTGGCGGCGATGCCGAAGGCGGCTACTCCGGACGACGTGCAGCGGATTGCGCAGAAGACGGCCGACGAAACGATGGCGAAGACGATTCTGCCGCGGTTCTCGATCCTCGGCGCGAATGTTGGCGTGGATAATACGAGGAATCTGACGTTCACGGGCAAGGCCCGGTACTTTGCGCCGTTCCGCGAGAAGTTCGCGTTGCAGGCACAGGGCGAGTACATGTACTTCAAGGAGCGCCAGGAGGCGCAGTTCGATCTTGGTCTCGTGAACAGGTTTAACCGCCGCGGCCAGATCGGCGCATTTTCGAGTTTCAAGCACGTTGGCCTGATGGACATGCAGAACAGCGCCACGCTGGGCCAGGCGGCCCTCACGCTGGACTACATTTTCAGCCGGGGCCGGGTTGGCTTCTTCGGAACGAAGGCGTTTCTGAGCGGCGGCGTGATCAACCGTGCGGCGATTTCGCGCAACATATTTGAGGAGAGCTACCTGCGGGTAGTGGATCAGGCGGGCGCTTCGACGTCGGTGAATCTGTTCGGCAACATGGTGCTGGAAGGCAACATTGGGATGCTGGCGGTGCACGGCGGTTCCAACAAGCCCGGCGGGACGATCCGGTTTATTCAGCCGATCAACAAGCATGTCGCGTTTACGCTGGAAGGCGGGTTCAACGAGACCTACGTAGGTAAGGACTCCAACGGCCGTGTGGTCGCGGGCTTGCAGTTCGGCAACTTTGTCCAGCCCAGGGACTACCTGGAGATGGACTCTCCGATTCCGGTGGACGTGCCGCGCGTGCGGTACGAGATGCTGACGCGCCGGGTGCGGACGGGTAACGACTCGCCGATCGCGGACGCGGGCCAGGATCAGAACGGCGTGGCGCCAGGGCAGGTGACGTTGGACGGCTCGGCTTCGTTCGATCCGGACGGCGACGCAATCACGTATCAATGGGATCAGATAGCCGGGCAGGCTGTGAATCTCTCGGGCCGGAACACAGCCAAGGCGACGTTCACGGCGGCGGAGGGGCAGACGTACAGCTTCCGGCTGACGGTGAAGGACACGTTCGGGCTGGCGTCACTGGCGCGAGTGAGCGTGACTGCGAAGGCGAGCCAGAGGGTGGTGATCCAGAAGTTCACGGCGTCGCCGACCTCGATCACGTCGGGAGGTTCGTCCACTTTGACGTGGCAAGTTCAGAACGCCGACGAAGTGGAGATCACCTCGCTGGGCAAGGTGAACCCGCAGTCCGGCGCCTCACAGGTGTCGCCGACTGAGACCACGGCCTACAAGCTGACGGCGCGCAACAAGGAAGGCGAGATCAGTGAGACGGTTACGGTGACAGTGGACCGTCCGGCGATCCGGATCATCAGCTTCCGGGCGGCGCCGGCGTCGATCAAACCGGGCGACACATCGAACCTTGTGTGGGAGACGGAGAATGCCGATACGGTGACCATCGCCGGCATCGGCAACGTGCAGCCGACGGGCACCGCATCGGTCAGCCCGAAGGAGACGACCACCTACACCCTGACGGCAACGGGTAAGGGCGGCTCAGTGACGGCTACGGTGACGGTGAGCGTGACGGCTGAGCCGGTGGTGCCGGGTCCGAAGATCCTGAGCTTTGGCGCTTCCCCGACGGAGATTCTGGCGGGTGAGAGCTCGACGCTTTCGTGGAGCGTGGATGGCGCCAAGGAGATCAGCATCACGGCGCTGGGCGGTGTGGCTTCGGCCGGAAGCAGTTCGGTGATGCCGACTGTGACGACCACGTACGTGCTTACCGCTAAGAACGAGGGCGGTGAGGTGAAGGCGAACGTGACGGTGACGGTAGTGCCGCTGGCGAGGATCGTCAGCTTCACCGCTTCGCCGAGCACGAGCGGCAAGCCGGGCGACGTGGTGCGGCTGACATGGAGCACGACGGATGCGCAGCAGGTGTCGATCAACGGCATCGGCACAGTGACGCCGAATGGCTCAGTGGATGTCACGCCCAACGCGGACACCACATACACGCTGGTGGTTCAGGGCAGGAAGAACACGGTCAGCTCGTCGGTGACGGTGACTGTGAAGCAGCCTGAGAAGCCGGAACCGCCGGTTGGCGGAAAGGCTCCGGTGATCCGGCTGAACATTCCGGACCGCTACAGCACGACATCACTGGCGCTGGCGTTGGATGCTTCGGCATCGAGCGACCCACAGGGCGACGCGCTGAAGTTCGAATGGACGCAGGAGGGCGGCTTTGACAACGGTCTGGTAAACATCCAGCGCCGGTTCTCGGCCGACACGACGGTGTTCATGCCGAACAAGGCGGGCGACTATGTTCTGCAGGTGAAGGTGACCAATCAGCGCGGCTTGAGCAGCACGAAGCTGGTCACGATTACGTTGATCAAGTAGTGAGTGATGCGCCGGCGGCGGCCATGCGGGGCGAGAACCCGCATGGCCGACCGGCGTGGTCAATTCCTGGATACAATAACGTTTCCGGTAACGTTAGCGCCCTTGTTGCGCGCCTAGTTTGAGAGAGGCGCTTTTTGGGCGCACCGCAGGACATTCATGAAATTTTTCCGTCTGGTCTTCCCCGTATCCATCGCAGCAACCCTTCTGCTCACAACGGCGTGCAACCGGCAGCCGAAGGTTGTGGCAAAGAAAGACGCCGGCCCTGTGGCGGTCAGGACCGCCAAGGTTTCCACACGAACCATTCAGCGGACGGTGGATGGCGTAGGGACGCTGTTCCCCTATGATGAGGCGATCATCAGCGCGGAGATCGATGGGCGTCTGGAGCAAGTGAGCGCGGACCTAGGCGATCTGGTGACGGAGGGGCAGGTGCTGGCGAGGGTTTCCGATGAGGAAGCCAGGTATCTGGTGGCGCAGGGCGAGGCGCAGTTGCGGCAGTCGCTGGAGCGGCTGGGGTTGAAAGAAGAGAAGGATCGGGTGAAGGACATTCGCGAGACGCCGGATGTGCGGCGGGCGAGGGCGGATCTGACGGAGGCTGAGCAGCGGTACAAGAGGACGCGCGAACTGGTGGACCAGGGCATCGGCGCCAAATCGGAGCTCGATCAGTCGCAGGCGCGTTTTCAATCGCTGCAGGCGTCCTATGATCAGACGTTGAACCAGACCCGCAACCTGATTCAGGAAGTGGAGCGGAACAAGGCGACGCTGGATTTACAGCGGAAGAAGCTGCGGGATACGACGGTGCGGGCTCCGTTCGCGGCTTATGTGAAGGATCGTCAGGCGACAGTGGGGGCGTTCGTGCGACTGAACACGCCGCTGTTTACGCTGGTGAAGATCGACCCGATCCGGCTGCGGATCGAGGTGCCGGAGCGTCTGGCGCCGTGGGTGCGGGTGGGCCAGCAGGCCGAGGTGATGGTGGAAGCGTTCGAGGAGCGGAAGTTCTTCGGCAAGGTGTGGCGGATTGCGCCGACGGTGGATCTGACGAAGCGCACGTTTCTGGTGGAGGCGTTGATTCAGAATCCGAAGAATGAGCTGAAGCCGGGGTCGTATGCTCGGGCCAGGCTGGCGACGGATAAGACGGAGACGATTCGCACAGTGCCAACGCGGGCGGTCAACTACGTTTTGGGTTCGAACAAGGCGTATGTTGTGAAGGCGGACAACACGATCGATGTGCGGGACGTGAAGCTTGGGGACCGGTTTCCGCAAGAGGTTGAGATTCTGGAAGGCGTGAACGAGGGTGAGACGGTGGCGGTGAGCGGATTGACGCGGCTGGATACGGGGGCCAAGGTCCGGCTGCAGGCGGCGGAAGCGAAGTAAGTCGATTGGACTGGCGGGGTGTGGCAAAATGGAATAGCGGGGTCAGTAATCTGAAATCCCGTCCCCATTCATGCGCTACTCCCCGCTGCTATTCCTATTCGCCACCGCTGTCGCCGCGCAGAGTGTCGCGCCGGTCCAGCAGTCTATAGTCGTCACGGGTTCGTGGGCGCCGATTCCGTTGGAAGAGGCGGACCGGAGCGTGAGCTCTCTGCCGGTGCGGGGGCAGAACCTCCTGCTGAATACGTTTGTGGATCTGCTGAAGCTGGATCCGTCGCTGGATTTGCGGCAGCGGGCGCCGAATGGGTTGCAGGGGGATCTGTCGATTCGTGGAGCGACGTTCGGCCAGACGTTAGTACTGCTGAACGGGCAGCGGTTGAGCGACCCGCAATCGGGACATCATAGCCTGGACCTGCCGGTGCCGCTGCAGAGTGTGGAATCGATTGAGGTACTGCGTGGGGCGGGCTCTACTTTGTATGGATCGGACGCGCTGGGCGGTGTGGTCAACGTGATTACGGCTCCGCCGGAGGCGGGTGAGATTCGTTTACGGGCGGCTGTGGGGAACTTCGGAGTTAATCAGGAGTCGGGTTCGCTGGCGGCGGTGAAGGGGAACCTTTCGCAGCAGTTGACGTTTTCGCGGGATTTTTCCAGCGGGTTCATGCCGAATCGCGATTACCGCAACCTGAGCCTGGGCTCGGCTACGGCTTGGCGTTCGCGTTTGGGGACGACGGGGCTGGATCTCGGCCTGGCGGATAAGCCATTCGGCGCACAGAACTTTTATGGGCCGTATCCTTCGTGGGAGCGGACCAAGACGTGGTTCGCGGGCTTGCGGCAGGCGTTGGGGGAGCGCACCGATGCGGGCGTATCGTACCGGCGGCACACGGACCTCTTCTACCTGTTCCGGGACAACCCGCAGCGATATCAGAATCATCATGCCGCGGAGTCCTGGCAGGCGAGAGTGCGTCGGCGGGATCCGCTGCGGCAGAACGTGACGCTGTTCTATGGTGCGGAGGGGTTTGGGGAGAACATCGAGTCCTCGAATCTGGGGCGGCATTCGCGGGCGCGGGTGGCCACGTATGCGTCGTTGGATGTGCGGGCACTGGGGCGGTTCTCGTTTTCGGCGGGCGTCCGGAGCGAGAGCTACCGGGGCGCGTTCGATCAGATCAGTCCGACGTTTGCGGCCGGATTCTGGGCGGCCTCCAAGCTGAAATTCCGGGCGTCGGTGAGCCGGGCCTATCGCCTGCCGACGTTTACAGAGCTGTACTACAGGGATCCGGCCAATCAGGGCAACGCCGGTTTGTTGACGGAACGGGCGTGGAGCTTTGAGGGCGGTGCGGACTACCGGCCATCGTCGCACTGGCGCCTGCAGGCGACGCTGTTTCAGCGGCGCGACAGGAACGGGATCGACTACGTGAGCAGTTCGCCCAGCGGGCCGTGGAAGGCTCAGAACATCACCAGCCTGAACTTCACGGGCGTGGAGTCTTCGGCGGCGCTGCGGTGGCGTTCGCAGGTGCTGGAGTGGTCCTACACGGGGCTCCGGGGCGTCCTGCAACTGCTGCCGGGCGTCTACACGAAGTACTCGTTCAATTACCCTGTGCACTCCGGGGTATTCTCGTGGACGGCAAACCTGCCGGGTTCCATCACGGCCAGGACGCGAGTGGGCGCGGTGGAGCGGCGGGGGCGGAGTGCGTATGGGGTGTGGGATCTGTATGCGGCGCGGGCGCGCGGTCCGGTGCGACCGTTTATACAGTTTACCAATTTGAGCAACACGCGTTATGAGGAGATCCTGACCGTTACGATGCCGGGACGCGCTATTGTGGGAGGCGTAGAGTTCGTGATCCGATGATCACAGACTTGGTTCAACTCCGGATGCTTGCCGAAGCCAAGGCCGCCGAGAACCTCGACTTCCAGCGCTTCGTGCGCCAACATCACGGATCTGCCCACCTGTTTTGCGAGATCGCGGAGTTTGTGGAATCCCAGATCGATTGCCGCGAGTGCGGAGCGTGTTGCCGGGAGACGTATGTGGACGTGACGCCGGCGGAGATAGGTCTGATCGCCGAGTACCTGGGCACGAGCGTCGAGAACACAACTCACCAATACACGATGCTGGATCCATCGGACCGGCACGTGGTTTTGCGGCACACGGGGGGAGGGTGCACGTTTCTGGATGGCAACGTGTGCATGATCTATGAGGCGCGTCCGGGGCCGTGCCGCAACTTCCCGCATATCGACAGCACGAGCCACACGCTGGGGAGCCGCATGGAATCGGTGATGCGGCGGACGTGCTACTGTCCCATTGTTTACAACGCGCTGGAGGGGTATAAGCACAGGCTGGGTTACCACTACCATCCGCATGTTGCACAATAGCTGAGATGGAACGCAGATTGTTTTTGACGTTACCGCTTGCGGGACTGGCGTATGGGCAGAAGATGGAGGCGGGCTTCGCGCCGCTGACCGATTGGATGGTGGTGGACGGTCCGGAATCGGCTTACACGGTGGAGGGCGGGGAAGTGGCTGTACATTCCCACGCCACGCTTCCGACGTGGCTGCGATCCGGGAAGCAGTACGCGAATTTCGATTTAAGAGGCGAGTTCTTCATCAAGGGCTGGACCGATTCGGGGCTCTATCTACGAGCGCCGGAGCACGGGCGGCCGTCGCAGGCCGGCATACAGTTGAAAGTGTTCCACCAGAGAGAGGAGTCGCCGACGCCCTATTCGATGGGTTCGGTGTTTCCGGTGCTGGCTCCCCGCAAGGTGAATGTGCGGGAAGGGTGGAATAGTCTCCGGGTGCTGTGCGACGGGGCGAAGCTGCAGTTCTGGACGAACGATGAGATGGTGCAGGATGTTGATTTGGCGGGACATCCGGACCTGCGGTTGCGGTTGAGAGAGGGTTATGTGGGCATCGTGGCGGCATCGACCGAGTGCCGGTTCCGTGCGCTGCGGATCAAGGAACTGCCTGGTGCCGCAACGTGGCAGACGCTATATGAGACGCCGGGTGATCTGGCTGCGAATTGGGCGGTCTCGGAGGGCAAGCCGGATTTCGTAACGTTGGGCGGAGTGCTGCGTGGTGATGGGGCAGGCCACCTTGCCAGCAAGGAGAAATACCGGGATTTTGAGTTCGAGTGTTACGTGAGGGGTTGCGCGCAACACAATGGTGGTGTGCTATTTCGCAGCAGTGGACGGGGGCGGAAACCGGAAGCGCACTATGAGATCCAACTGCACAACGTGGAAGAGTCGCACTTTCCAACCGGGTCACTTTACCATCTGAAGCGGGCTAAGTATCCGCGGATTGAGGATGAGCGCTGGTATCTATTTGAGCTGTGGGTGAAGGACAAACAGGCGCGGGTGCGTGTGGACGGGGAGACGGTGATGGAGTACGCGGATCTGACGGTTCTCGACGAGGGGTTCATTGAACTGCAGACACACCGGCGCGGCTACTGGCTGGAATTCAAGCACGTCCGTGCGCGGCGATTGTGAGGTTCCGGGGCGCGGCGGATAGTAGCGGGACTTTAGGATGTGAACTGGGTTTAATGATTGCGAAAAGGGTAATGATAGGGCGATCACGGAGTGCAGCTAAGCGGAATAGCCTTGTAGGATCAATTATTTACACAGCGCCCAAGGGGGCATCGGGAGGGTGTTGTTCCGTGTTGGACAGAGCCACTCGGGGTTGTCGATTCATCCAATTGTGGTATGCTCCCTATAGAGCGTACATAAAGGTACGAAGCAGCCAGCACTCCTCCGATTACGCTGGCAGCATTGAGCCGGTGGGGATCTTCCTCCGAGTCCCCCCGGCCTTTTTCTTTTTCACTCCCTACTTGAAGAAAATGACGTCGGCCCGCACTGCGCCTGGGACCGCGTTGCAGGGGCCGCACTCGGTCTGATAGCCGGGCCAGGCGGCGCGGGCGGCCTGAGGCACCTCGACCGGATGCGCCTCGTGGTGGTAGACGGAGAGCGACATGCGGGGATGGAATTTGGCGAGCGTGGTTTTGGCGCCGTACAGAGCCCTCACCTCCGCGCCCTCGATGTCCATCTTGATGAAATCGACGCGTTCCAGCTTGAGCTCGGCGACGAGGTTGTCGATGGTGGTGAGTGGCACCTTGGCGACGGCCTTGGCACCTTCCCGGCGGATGATGAAGCTATCGGCGGCCTGATTTTCGGGATCGACGAGGAGTTCCAGGAAATCATCCTTGTCCCAGACGCCTTTGGGGTAGACGACGAGACGGCCCTCTTC
Source organism: uncultured Candidatus Solibacter sp. (assembly GCA_964450255.1). Lineage (GTDB taxonomy): Bacteria > Acidobacteriota > Terriglobia > Bryobacterales > Bryobacteraceae > Paludibaculum. Next base: position 10,113 of record CAYVDY010000039.1, read on the forward strand.
AATTTCTTTCTTGAAGTTGCGGCGGAGGCATTCCAGGTTATCGGGCGCGGGCTCGATGGCGACGACCTTGCCGGCACCGGCATCGAGGGCGAAGCGGGCGAAAGTGCCGACGTTGGCTCCGCAGTCGAGGACGATGTCGCCTTTCTGGACGAAGTGATCGCCGGAGCCGTAGATGTGTGTGGCTTCTTCGGCCAGGTTGAACGGCAGGGTGTAGCGGCTGCCGGAGGGAGCCCAGAACTGCCCGTACTGGGTGTCGTAGAGCTCCAGTCCGTTGTGCTCTTTCTGGAGGAGTTTCTGTTTCGAGAGGATCTCGTCTTTCACGCGGGTGAGTTCGCGCTTTTCGGCGTCAATGGCCCAGGCGCGGGCGGGCGAACATCCGTTGCCGCGCCCGATCTGGGCGAGTGTGTAGTGTCGCAACGGGGGGTGGATGGCAAGCGCGCCGACGGCGAGCGCAGCAAGAGTGCAGACAACAATGACGATACGTTTCACAGGGTCAGGCTAACACGCAGAGGGGTAGCGCGATATCCTGACAGACGATGGATTTCATAACCGGGCACATTGGCTGGATAGAAGTGGTCTGCGGACCTATGTTCTCCGGCAAGAGCGAAGAGTTGATCCGAAGGCTGCGGCGGGCGTTGATTGCGCGGAAGCGCGTGCAGGTGTTCAAGCCTGTGATTGACGTCCGATACTCTGCTGACGAGATTGTCAGCCACGCGGACACGCGGATGAAGTCGGAGGTGATCGCCCTGCCGCAGGAGATTCTGCAACGTCTGGATTGGCGCACCCAGGTGGTTGGCATTGACGAGGCGAACTTCATGGGGCCGGAGTTGGTGGACATCGCGCAACAACTCGCCGATTCGGGCAAGCAGGTGATCATTGCGGGGCTGGACACAGACTACATGGGGCGGCCGTTTATCCCGATTCCGGATCTGCTGTGCATTGCGGAGTCGATCACGAAAACGCTGGCGATCTGTCTGCGATGCGGAAATCCGGCGAAGCACACGCAACGTCTGGTGGATTCGGAGGACCTGATTGCGGTAGGCGGAATGGGGATGTACGAGGCACGATGCCGGCGGTGTTTTGAGCCGGGATTGCCGAAGCAGGAGCTGCTTGAATTTGCGCGGCCGCAAAAGGGCTGAAACTGGACTATAATGTTATGCGTCTGAATGATAGAATGTTCATTTGGCGGGCTTTCTGAAGCCTGCGGAGAGAGGTATAGCCCGTGAGTGATCCCAACTATCCAGCCCCCCAGGGTGGACAACCGCAGCCGAACTACGTTCTGCCCAGCCAGCCCAGCAGCAGTGGCGGCGGAGCGAAGATGGCAATTCTGTTTGGCGCCGTGGTTGCGCTGATTGCCGCAAACGTGTATCTGTTCCTACAGATCGACACGCTGAAGCAGGACTTGGCCAAGAGCCGGGAGTCCATCCTGGAAGAGGTGGGCCGGGTGAAGGAGTCGTCTTCGGTGACTTCGGCGGCTGCCAAGCGCAACCTGGACACGCTGAAGGAAGACCTGGACGCGGCGCGCCGCCAGGCGTCGATGGCCGTTGGCCAGGCGAAGGTGGACGCAACGAAGCACGCTGAAGAGTTGGCCGCGAAGCTGGAGCAACAGCGAAAGGTCAGCGAACAGCAGATCAAGAGCGACATTTCAAAGGTAGAGGCCTCGGCGGCAACGGCGAATACGAAGATCGGCGAAGTCTCGACGGAAGTCGGCGTGGTGAAGACGGATGTCTCCAACACGAAGGCCGAGTTGGACAAAACGATTGCGAGCCTGAAGAGCGTCTCCGGCGATCTGGGCGTGCAGAGCGGACTGATTGCGACGAACGGCAAGGAACTGTCGGCGCTGAAGGCTCTGGGCGAGCGGAACTATTTTGAGTTCACGCTGGGCAAAGAGAAGCAGCCGCGTAAGATTGGTGATGTCTTCATGCAGTTGAAGAAGTCCGACGTGAAGAAGAACAGATTCACGGTGGAAGTCACAGCCGACGACAAGCGGGTGGAGAAGAAGGACAAGGGCGTAAACGAGCCGATCCAGTTCTACACCTCCAAGGCACGGCAACCCTACGAGATCGTGGTGAACGAAGTCAAGAAGGACGTGATTGTGGGCTACCTGTCCACGCCCAAGGTGCAGACGAGCCGCTAGTCGATTAAAGACGCCAGGAAGCCGGGCCGCGGACCGTAATGGTCCATGCGGCCCGGTTTTTCGTTTGGGAGGCAACCTCGCGGGACAAGGCTCGATAACCGGTGCGAGGAGAGATTTATGCGTATTGTCCTTGGGTTGATTCTGGCGGCGGGAGCGTGGGCGCAGACGATGGGTACCGGAGCCAAGGTGTATATTGCGCCGATGGGCGGATTTGAGACGGATTTCAAAATCGCTCTGGCGAAGAAGGGGACGCCGGTGACGGTTGTGGAGAGGCGGGCCGAGGCCGAGTACGAAGTCACGGGCACCGCGAAGTCAACGAAATCCGGCGCGGGGAAGGCATTGCTGACCGGGCAGTGGCGATCTGACGAAGAGGCGAGCATTCAGGTGACAGAGGTCAAGAGCGGCACGGTGGTGTTTGCGTTGTCGACGAGCAAACCGAACTCGGCGCACGGGAAAAGGAGCTCGGCTGAGGATCTGGCGAAGCAGCTCAGGGAGAAGATGGAAGGGAAGAAGTGATACGGCTGGCGCTGGCGCTGGCGATGATGCTGGAGCCTCCGGTGATACCGAAGGGTTCGAAGGTCTTCATTCAGCCGATCGACAACGGGTTCGAGAGCTATCTGGCGGCGGCGATTCAGAAGAAGGCAGTCCCGCTGACGATGGTGGTGAGACGGGAGGCGGCGGATTACGAGATTTCGGTGGCGGGCGAGAGCGAATCGGCGAGCCAGTTCGACATGTGGCTGACGGGGATGGCCTACACGAAGGAGGATGCGGCGATTACGGTGAGGGATATGAAATCGAGGGATGTGGTCTTCGTGTTCAAGGTGAAGCGGAGGATGGCGGCGCGGGGAAAGCTGACATCGGCGGAAGCCTGTGCGAAGGCGCTGGGCGCGAGAGTTGGGCCGTAAGGTTCGTCCAATTGGCCGTGTTGCGGCGTCTTAGCTTTTGGGGACGGGCTAAGATACAAAAATGAGCTGCTTTGTTTTGATGGCGCTGTTGCTGTGGACGCAGGATCCGGTGGCGGCTCAGGGGCCGGCGCCACCGACGCGAACTGATATCGAGGCGGAGAGAGTGGCGGCGGAGGCGAAGATTGAGAGCCTGACGGCGCAGCTCGATGGGCAGCGGCAGGAACTGGAGGAGCAGAAGGCCGCGCTGGCGGCACTGGCGGCGCGTTTCAAGGATGGCCGCGGCTATGTGACCAAGGACGAATTTTCGGAATACCAGAAGGCTCTCTCGGCGTTTCAGAAGGCGCTCAACGATCAGATGCGGCAGCAGGAGGCGATCGAGCGGGAGATGTTGAACAGCCGTCTCAAGATGGAGCAGGCGGTGTTTGAGAACGGTGAAGCGGCGCTGGCCAGCCTGATCACGAATCTGAGCGGGATGTTGAACACGGTAAGTACGACGCGGGCGCTGATGGAGTTGCCGAGTCCGGTGGCGGCGAGCGCGAAGTACCAGGCGACGGTGCGGAGTCTGGAAGCGCAAGCGAAGAAGAGCCGGATTCCCAGCATCGCCGGACAGTTGATGGGTGCGTTTCCGCAGGTGGCATGGCTAAGCACGGCGGTTACGCTGGTGCTGTCTCCGGCCTTCAAGAGCAAGAGCCGGGATACGGATCTGCAGACACTGGTTTGTGCGCGCGACTTCGCCGAGGGCGTGGACACGGCGCGAAAGGCGCGGATCTCTGAACTGGAGGCGCTGGCCGACCGTATGACGAAGCTGCGCGAGCGGATGGTGCGGACGCACGAGCGGATGCTGACGCTGGTGAGATCGCCGGGGCCGGTGAAGGAACAGATGGCGGCGTACTTCACGGCGACGCGGGCGCGGGAAGGGGAGCGGCCGCTACATGCTTTGGGTGCGCTGGACGACCGGCTGCGGGCGGCGAGGCGCGAGGTGGCGTCCGCGCGCATGCTGCTCGTGGATTACCGGCAACTGGTGGACACGGCGGGTGAGAACCAGGCGCGGCTGCGCCAGTTCGTGCTTTCGCATCAGAGGTACGCCTGCGGAGCGGTGGAGACGTTTCAGCAGGATGTATCGAATTCACTGGCATCGCTGGACCGGGCGCAACAGCAATTCGCCCAGATGCAGCAGGACACTTCGAATCAGGAGCCTTTGAAGGTGCTGGACGCGCTGCTGTAGCTACATGCGGGCCGGAATGCCGGAGAGGTAGTTCTGCAGGGATTTTTGACTGCGATCCATAATGCGGCCGCGGAGCAGACGGCAGCGCCAGGTGTTGAATCCATCGATGACGGAGCGCTGGGTCATGACTACAGTGGTGCGGCCGTCGGGTTGCGGATAGAGCACTGTGAGCTCCAGCGCGGAGCGGAAGTAGTGCGTGGCGAGCAGGGTTTTGCCGGCGATAACGTAGCCAGTGCGGGAACCGTACTGGAACTTGCGGATGACGACATGGGAGGCGCGGATGATGGGCTTCATGCCGAACTTCGCGAACTGCCAGGCGAAGTAGTCCTCGGTATCGGGCGGCCGGTTGTTGGGATACTCGTCGAGATAGCGATCCACCTCGGGGCTGATGTATTTGAGGACATTGGAGATGTCTGAGAGGCGATCGAGACTGGCGGCTGAAGAGTAGGGCTGTTCCTTATCGTGGTAAACGGCCAGCGCCTTATTGCCATCGCGGCGGTATGCGTTGATCTGGGCAATGAACTCGGACTTGACGAAGCGAATCACCTGGGCGCGGTGATCGGGTTTGCGCTTGTCCACCTGACGCTTGAGGCGCTCGAGTGCATCGCGCGTCAGGGCGAAGTCGCAATCGCCGGGGCTGCAATCCAGCAGGTCGTCGATGTCTCCCTCGGGAATCCTGACGGAGTCCAGGTCCTCAACGCGAGGGATGGCGCTGAAGCGCCCGGCGCCCATGACGCTATTGCCCTCCTGGAAACGCGCGGCTTCACGGAAGCGTTCGACGTAGTGTTGGGGCGTGGCGTTGACGATGACGGCGCCACCCATGTTGATCATAGAGCGGTCATTGGCGGGAAACAGGCGTGAGATGGCGTGGCCGGCAGCGAGAGATTGAAGCTGCTTCTGGTCGAAGCCCAGGCTGCGAAGGAGAGCTTCCTGGCCGGAGAGCGTCAGGGAGACGGCGAACACGAAGGCGATCAGGCGCATAGGGCCTTTGCGATCCCGGCGCCGACGCGGGCGTTGTTCCGGATGAGCGAGATGTTGGCGGAGAGACTGCGACCCATGGTTAGTTGTTTGATGCGGTTCAGGAGAAAAGGAGTGAGGGACTTGCCGTGGATTCCGGCCGATTCTGCATCCGCAATGGCGGTGGCGATGGCGGCGCGGGTTTCCTCTTCGGGTAGCGCGTCGGCGGAGGGGAGCGGCACGGCGATGAGAACGCCGCCGTTCTGGCGAGCCTGAAAGACGGCGGCGGCCTCGGCGGAGTGGGGGACGTTCCAGGGAGCGGGGAAGCCGCTGCGGCGACTGTAGAAAAGGGGAAACTCGTCGGACTGCCAGACACCGACCGGGACACGGTGCGTTTCGAGCCACTCCAGAGTGGCGGCGATATCCATAAACGCCTTGGCGCCGGCGCAAACGGTGATGACCCTGTAGTCGGCGATGGCGGGAAGGTCGGCGGAGATGTCGAAATCGCGACTGGCGGTTGGGCCGACGGCTCCGATGCCGCCGGTGACCAACACTTCGATGCCGTGACGGGCGGCGACGGAGAGGCTGGCGCCGGCGGTGAGCGCGGCATCTGCGCCACGGGAGACGGCGAGCGGGATGTCGCGCTCGCAGGCCTTCCAGACACCGGGCCGGGTGGCGAGTTGCTCGATCTGATCCGGTGTCATTCCCACGATGATCTCGCCGTTGAGGATCCCCAGGGTCCTGGGTTCGGCGCCGCCTTCGCGGATGATCTGTTCGACGGCGAGTGCGGTTTCGACGTTGGCGGGATATGGCATGCCGTGGGCGATGATTGTGGACTCCAGCGCCACGGTGGGCAGTTTGTTCATTCGGTCGAGTGATCTCCAGTCGTCAATTCCAGTTTCGCATGCAGTCTTTCGCCCAATGAACCGATATACCCATTATGGGGTTCTCGCGCCCGTGCGATTGAGGCGAATTCGAAGTTGGTTGTTCCTGGCGGTCCTGTGCACTTGCGTGGCGGCCGGTCTGGGTCTGTGGCTGAACCTGCCCAGTCACGGAAGCGAAGTCCTGACGGCGGGAGCCGACCAGTCGCCTCCGTACACTTTCTGGGGCAGCGACGGGAAAGTGAGGGGCTTTGCAGCCGAGATTGTGGAGGAGGCAGCGCGGCGCAAGGGCTACACACTGAAGTGGATCAAAACGGAGGTTCGGGAGGGCGGATGCGACGCGGCTATCCGCGGCGGCCGGGTGGACCTCTGTCCGGCGGTTGGGCGGATTGCGTCGCGCACCCGGGACTTCCACATCAGCCGGCCGTTTCTGCGGAACGACTTCTGCCTGCTGAGCGACCTTCGAAGGCCGGTGAACTCGGAATCCGGCGGCGATCTGGCGCTTTCCCTGGTGAACGGACCGGTAACGAAGGAGCGCGCCGCGGCGCTTTTTCCGAACGCGCGGCACCTGCTGGCGAACTCGAGAGTGGCGGCTGGGCAGGCGCTGTGCCGGGGCGAGTCATCCGCGACACTGATCGAGACTCGCCTGCTGCAGCAGATCCTGATGCGCCGCCCCGCAGGCTGCGAGGGTGTTGACTTCGCGAACCGGATTCTGCGAGACGCGGCAGTGGAGTTGGGCATTGCGGGCCCGCGGGCAAATGCCAGGATTCTGGATGAACTACGCGACGAGATTGACGCTCTACGAGTGAGCGGCTTCTTTGGCCGTTCCGTGGAGCAGTGGCAGCCGCTGGCGGTGGGCGATACGGAGCTGTTGTTCCGGGAGCAGGAGGCTCGCTGGCGGATATCGATGCTGTGGCAGGGAGCGATCGGCGCCGGGTTGCTGGTGTTGATTCTGGTGGTGCTGAACCGGCGGATCGCAGCCGCCCGGAAGGTGGCGGTGCAGGCGGCAGCGGCCAAATCGGAGTTCATCGCCAACCTCAGCCACGAGATCCGGACACCGTTGAGCGGGGTTCTCTCGACCACGGAACTTCTGCTGGAGCATCGGATGGACTCCGATGTCCGCCGGTATGTGGAGATCATCCGGGACAGCGGCAGGATGCTGCTGCAATTGGTGAGCGATCTGCTGGACATCAAGAAGATCGAAGCAGGGCGGCTGGATTTAGAGACGGAGCCGTGCCGTCTGAGCGAGCTTCTGGCTGGAGTGGTCGACTCATTCCAAAGCCAGGCGACTCGCCAGGGAATCGGATTGAAGCTGAATGTGGCGCAGGAGGTGCCGGAGTTTGTGCTTTGCGACGCCCTACGCCTTCGGCAGGTGGTGTGCAACCTGGTGGGCAATGCGCTGAAGTTCACGGAAAAGGGCGAAGTGGTGATCGACGCGGTGTGGAGGAAAGGGTTACGGCTGGAGGTAATGGACACCGGGATCGGCATTGCCCCGGAGACGGCGGGCCGGCTGTTCGACAAGTTTGTGCAGGCGGACTCTTCGATCACGAAGCGGTTTGGCGGGACTGGACTCGGTCTGGCGTTGAGCAAAGCGATTGTGGAAGCGATGGGCGGACGAATCGGGGTGGAGAGCCGGCTGGGCAGCGGTTCGCGCTTCTGGGTGGAGGTGCCGTTGGCGGAGTGCGAGGCGAAGCCGGAGATTCGCCTGGCGGCGGAGGTGGTTTCTCTGGCCGCGTTATCGAGGAGCGTGTTGCTGGCGGAGGACAACAAGACGAACCAGTTTGTGGCCCGGCGGCTGCTGGAGCGGATCGGATGCGAAGTGGATGTGGTGAACAACGGTGAAGAAGCCGTGCGGCGAGCAGGGCAGCGGCACTATGACGCGGTATTCATGGACTGCTTCATGCCAGTTCTGGACGGCTATGAGGCGACGCGGCGGATCCGCCAGTTGGGCGGTGAGGAGGGACAGGTACCGATTATCGCTCTATCGGCGGCGGCCATGGACACGGAGCGGCAGAGGGCGCTGGATGCAGGGATGAACGATTACGTCACCAAGCCGGTAAGCCGCGACGCTTTGGTGCGGGCGCTGGAGCGATGGACCTCAAGGCCGGAGTGAACGCCAGGCTGGAATGGCCCAGGAGGGCCAATCGGGAGTGATCTCGCGTTCAGTCAAGCCGAGATGCGACAGCGCTTGCCCGAGTGCGAGACCGGCGGGCATGTCGTCGATGGCGGCAGCTCGGGTTTGTTTACTGAGTTTGTCGCCGTTGGCGTCGCGTACGACCTGGATGTGATGGTAGATGGGCGAAGGGTATCCGAGTGCGCGCTGGAGGGCGAACTGGCCGGGGGTAGTGTCGAAGAGATCGTCACCTCGCACGACGTGGGTGACGCTCTGGAGGTGATCGTCCACGACGACGGAGAGCTGGTAGGAGAAATAGCCGTCGGCGCGGAGGAGGATGGCGTCGTCGATGGAGTTGGCGGAACGGAAGCGCCAGCAACGGGGGCGGCGGCCGTGCGGTAGGCCGTCGCGGCAAGCGCAAGGTGTGTGTGTCAGTTCGCGGCGTGTGCAGGCGCAGGGGTAGGCGAGGTTGGCGGCGATGAGGCGGTCCAGGGATTCCTGATAGTGCGCGATTCGCTCAGACTGCCAGACGACAGGCTCGTCGGAGCTGAGGCCGAATCGGCCAAGGGTGGCAAGGATGGCATGTCCCGTGGCTGTGTCACAGCGCGGCTCGTCGATGTCCTCCATGCGGACCAGCCAGACTCCGCCGTTGGCCTTGGCGTCGAGCCAACTGGCGAGGGCTGCGGCCAGGGAGCCGAGATGCAGAGGGCCGGTCGGCGAGGGTGCGAACCGGCCGCGGTAGGTGGACGTAACGACTACTCCAGGGTCTTGAGTTTGATGTTGCGGAAGGCGATCTCGAAGCCTTCGGCCTCGAAACCAATGTAGCCCTTGCGCATGCCAACATTGGTGAGCTCGTTGACGACCTCGCCGTTGACCTTCAGGGTGATCCGATCGCGCACGCAACGGATTTGGAAGAGATTCCATTCGCCGGTGGGCTTGACACGGTTCTCCTTCATTTCCGGCTTGAGGGTGAAGCTGCGGAGGGTGCCTTCCGGAGTGATGTTGTTGCCAAAGAGCCAGGCGCCGCTGGGGCCGGTCTGGGCCTGATACCAGATCTCGCCGATCCGCGAGAGGCGGACACCGACGCCGCTGTTGTATTTCGTGGTTTCGCCGGCCTTGGGGCTGAAGCGCCATTCGACTTCGAGCTCGAAGTCGCCAAGTTCGGTGTCGTAGCGGAGCCATTCGTGGCCGCCTTCGCCGGTGCAGATGAGCGTCTTCTGATCGGCATCGACCTTCCACTGCATTTTCGGATTCACGCCGCTGGTGGCGGGGATGGGCACGCGGGTCCAGCCCTTCAGATCGGACGGCGGGAGCAGCGTGGTCCAATCGCCGGCGGCGGCGAGGATGAGCATGGCGGATAGGAGCATGTAGTACTTCCTTATTTTGATTCGCGAACGACACGGAAACCGGTATAGGCGGCGCGCGGGGCAGCCTTGGACTTGGCGTCCACCGGGAGATCTGCGCTGCCGCCCAGGGCCTTGCCGGAGCCGTCCTTGGCGACAACCCACTCCGCAGCGTTGCCACCAAGATCATACAGCGGATCGTCCCCCACTCCGGGGAAGCTGCCGACGGGCTTGAGGAGGGCGGCGGCGCCCATGCCATCGATGAGCGAAGCCAGGCGGGCAGCGTCGTCGGAGTTGACTGTGTAGCCGGCCCACTGGTCGAGCACGTTCTCGGACTTGGACTTGGAGAGGAGAGAGCCGAGTTCCTCTTCGGTGCCGAGGCGCCAGGTCTGGCCGGTCTTCTTCGAGAGCCAGGCGGCGTAGGCCTTTGCCTGTTCGAACGTGATGCCGGTGGCGGGGTAGTTGCCGGTGCCGGCGGGAACCTGGATGGACGGATCGAAGGCTGCGTACTGTGAGCGAGTCACTTCGAAGCGGCTGACAGCGACGGCGCCGCGCTCCGCGGTTTCCGGTGCGTCGCCCATCTTACGGACGCGGAGGAGAGCGGCGAGCGCGGATTCCGGCTTGAGGGCTTCGTTGGTGTCGGAGGCGGTTTTGAAGAGGTACTTGTCGAACCAGGCGAGCTCCTCATCCACCTTGCGGCGCTGGTGGACGTACTTGCGGGGGCCGTGGGCCTCTCCGGGGAAGAGGATGAACTTCACGTCGGTGTTGCCGTAGTGCTGCAGTGCACGGTAGTGCTGCCAGCCCTGCTCGGTGGGGACCTGCTTGTCCTCGGTGCCGAAGAAGATGGCGGTTGGCGTTTTTACCTTGTCCATGCGGTAGAGCGGCGATTTGCGGATGTAGAGTTGGGGGTCGTCCATCGGCGTCTTGCCGAGGTAGTACTGCTCGAAGGCGTCGCCGAAGACGGCGTTGCCCCAGTCGCTGGCCCAGTTGACGTCGCCGGCGCCGGCGCTGGCGGCCTTGTAGCGAGTGGTGCGGGTGGTGAGTTCGATGGTGATGATGGAGCCGTTGGACCAGCCCATGACGCCGAGTTGATCCTTATCGGCGAGGCCCTTGGCGATGAGCGAATCAACGCCCTTTTCCACGTCGATCCACTCGAGGTCGTTGTATTTGCCGCCGGAGATCGATTCACCCCATTTCAGGCCGTAGTTGGAGGAGCCGTGATAGTTGGGCTTCAGGATCAAGGCGCCGCGTTGAGCGAAGAGCTGATGGGGATAGGCCCAGCGCTCAGAGAAGGAGTCGGCGTCGTGACCGTGGGGACCGCCATGGATCATCACAACCAGCGGGTACCTCTTGCCGGCGGTGTAGCCATGAGGGTAGTAGAGGATGCCTTCCACTTCTTCGTCCAGCGCGCCTTTCCAGCGGACCAGTTCGGTTTTGGCGATCTCCTTCTTCTTCCAGCCGGCGTTCGTCTCGACAAAGGGCTTGGCATCGGTGAGGGCCGCGCCATCGAGTTTGGCGAGCATCCACTTGGCGGGGCTGGATGCGGTGGAGGGCGTGTAGATGGCGGTGGCG
>CAYVDY010000040.1:0-9068 GCA_964450255.1 uncultured Candidatus Solibacter sp.
GTCATCACTCCCTCCGTCATTGCGGCCACTGAGCGAGGTCTGCAGATGATCATGAGCAATGGGACGCTGTGGCGCGTGATCGGCGATGAAGCCATGCCGCGGCCGGTGAGTCCTGTGATCGGCGCCAGTACCATCCCTGCGCCGAGATCCATGGCCGCCACGCCGAACGGAGAATTTCTCATCCTGCTGGCCGGCAGCGGAGTTGTCTATCTTTATGACGCGCTGTCGGACGAGTACGTACAGAGCCGCCAGGTGATCAACAACCCGATCCAGGGCTATTTCGGGCCCGTCGCGGCAGGACCGCGGGGGCAGTATTTCGTAGTGAACGGACTGGTGCTGAACCAGTCGCTGTCGGTGATCAGTTCCGCCTCCAGCGTGACGTCGCCAGTGCCGGGGCGGCCCGGGGCGACCGTGACCACGGTGCGCCCAATTTCGGCCGTTACGCCGCTTGGCGCTACCACCTATGCCCGTTTTTCGCCACCGGTGGTGGCCGCGGCCAACGTGCTGGCCAGCGACCCCGCCACGGTGGAGGTGGTGGATGTGACCACGGGTACTGTGCGGAGCTCCGCCACGGCGCTGGAAGGGCCCCTGGCGACGCTGGTTGCCAATGCCCGGGTCAACGTAGCGGGGCGGACGATGGCGGTGGACGCGCAGGGCTCCATGGCCTTCGTGCTCACCACCAGCGGATTGAGCATGGTGCCGCTGGCCGCTGTCGCGGCCGCGGACCGGCCGGTGATCAGCGCCAACGGGATTGTGAATTTTGCGAGCCAGTTGCCCACCCTGGGGCAGGGCATGCCGATCTCCATCAACGGCCGGAATCTGGGTTCGGAGGCCAGCGCCGGATCCAGCTGGCCGCCTAACATGGGCGGCGTTTGCGTCACCATCAACACCACCATGCTCCCGCTGTCCATGACCTCCCCGAGCCGGATCAACGCGCAGTTGCCGCCGGACCTGGCGCCGGGACGCTATCCGCTTGTGGTCCGCAATATCGAACTGAAGACCGCGTCGAACGCCACCAACATTACGATCGTTAAGTACGCTCCGGCCGTTCTGGTGGATCCTGTCACGAAGCAGGCCTCGATCTACCACGACGACGGAAGCCTGGTGACGAAGGATAATCCAGCCAGGCGGGATGACCGCCTGCATTTGTTCGCGATGGGACTGGGGCCAGTGAAGGGGCCGCGGCTGGTGGCGGGACAGCCCACCCCGGAGAATCCGCCGGGGTTCACCGACCCGGTAAAGGTCTTTTTCGACAACCCGAAGATCCAGGAATCCGAAATGGACGTGGAAGAGAGCTACCTGATGCCCGGGCTGGTGGGCGTATACCGGATTCAGGTCTACGTGCCTTGGTACCGCCGCCGCGGAACCGATCTTCTGGTGACGGTGCGGGTGGGGAATGTGGATAGCCCGTCCCAGGGCTCCATGGTGCCCCGCGTCACCGTCGAATAGAACTCCGGTGCCGGACTCCGGTACCAGAACGCCGGTTCCAGCGTCCGGAACAGGGGACCGGAACCGCAGGCTCATTGCATACACAACTTTGCTATGTTGAACTGTGGGATGTGGGGCTACCACTGGGCCCCGCTCCTGGAAGAACTGCTATGAAAACACGTTTCGCCCTCCTTTTGACCGCTTCAATCACGCTTTTGCTTTTGTTGGCCGGCTGCGGCCGCGACGCCGAGACCGTGAAGAGACGGTATCTGGCGAATGGAGAGAAGTATCTTGCTCAGGGCAAGGTCAAAGAAGCGACTATCATGTTCCGCAACGCCATCAAGCGGGATCCGAAGTTTGGCGAGGCCTACGCCAAACTGGGCGACGCGGAGTTGCAGCGTGGCGAGCCCCTGGCTGCGCTCAACGCCTACAGAAGGGCCGTGGAACTGCTGCCTAATTCTGAAGATTCGGCCGGCAAACTGGCTGACATCTACCTGGCGGCCTACTCAATGAACCAGAAGAAGGAACCGCGGCTGTTGGAGGAGGTGAAGCAGCTTTCGAACCAGCTTCTGAAGAAGGATGCCAATTCCTACCATGGATTGCGGCTGAAGGGCTTCCTGGCCGTGGCCGCTGCGGACTATCCCGGGGCGTTGGCGGCCTTCCGGAAGGCGGACCAGATTCGCCCCAAGCAACCCGAATTGCGTTTCGCCCTGGCTCAGGTTTTGACTCAGGACAACAACTGGCCGGAGGCGGAGGCGCTCGCCCTGCAGGTCACCAAGGACTCGCCGACCTATACGCAGATCTACGGTTTTCTGGTAGTAGAGTACATGCGCCGGAACGATGCGGCGAAGGCGGAGCAGCTTCTGACGCAGCGGACGGCAAACAACCCCAAAATTGTCGAATTCCGGCTGGAACAGGCCGGTTTCTATATGGGCACCAATCGCAAGGAGCAGGCTGACAAGCTGCTGAGCGAGTTGATGGCAAAAGAGGCGGAAGATAAGTCGATTCGCACTAAAGTGGGTGATTTTCTGGTGAGGACCCGTCAGTACGACCGGGCGATGGAGATCTACAAGGCCGGTGTGGAGAAATACTCCGGCGACAAGACGGCATACCGTCTTCGAATGGCCCAGGTGTACCTGACCCAACGCAAACCGAAGGACGCTATCAGCGTCGTGGATCAAGCACTGGCCGACGACCCAAAAAGCAACGATGCTCTCTCGATGAGGGCCTCCATGCAACTCCAGTACGGTGGCAAGGATCAGCAGCAAGGCGCCGTAACGGACCTGCAAGCATTGATCGGAAGGGATCCCGCCAATGTCGTTGTCCGGTATAACCTCGCGAGGGCTTACCATACCCGCGGCGATTTGGACGCGGCGCGCGTTCAATATGACGAAGCCATCAAGCTGTCGAAACAGACGTTTTTAGCGGCTTTTATCGGATCGGGGCAGGTGGCTCTAGCGAAGCGTGATTTCGGCAGGGCTCTCCAGGATGCGGAGGCGGTGCTGAAGTTGGACGCCCGCAATCAGGCGGCTCGTACGATAAAGACCAACGCCCTGATCAATAGCGGAAATCTGCGTCAGGCGCGACTCGATCTTACCGAATACCAGAAAGATACGGCCAACTCCCCGGACCTCGAATTCCAGTTCGCCATCACCGATTTCATGGAGGGTAAGTACAAGGAGGCTGAGGTTCGTTTCCGGTCACTCCGCGAACGCTTCCCCGGTGACCCCCGCCTGCTGTACGCCCTGGCCGAAGTGATGTCGCGGACCGGCCGCGCGAAGGAAAGTCTGCAACTCCTCAAGGTAGAGCTTCAGAAGACGCCCGATAACCGTGTGCTGCGCTCCGCCGTGGCGACTGCCGCTATGAGATCCAATGACCTGGATGTTGCGGAGGCTGAGTTCCGCGCTCTCATGGCAGCTGACCCAAAAAATTTGGAATATTACATGCGTTTGGGAGACATCCTACGCCAGCGCGGGCAACTTCAGGCGTCGGTGGATATTCTGAAGAAGGGACAGCAACTGGCGCCAACCAATCCAGGCGCCAACCTGCAACTGGCGCTCACGCTGGAGGCTGCCGGCATGAAGCTGGAAGCCTTGCCGCTCTATGAGAATGTGGTGAGAATCGACCCGGACAACGCCATCGCCATGAATAATCTAGCCTTTCAGTACGCGGATCTGGGCAGGGATCTGGATATGGCCATGACCTACGCACAGAAGGCCAAGCAGAAGTTGCCCAATAGCGACGACGTCTCCGACACCATGGGCTGGGTCTACGTGAAGAAGCAGATGAACGACAACGCAATCTCTGTCTTTCGAGACCTGGTCAAACGGCAGCCCAAAAACCCTATCTACCACTACCATCTAGGCTATGCCCAGTATCAAAAGGGCAGCAAGCAGGAGGCCAGGCAGTCCCTCCAGACGGCACTTAGTCTGAAGCCAGGGAAAGAAGAAGAGGCGCAGATCCGGGCTCTGCTCGGGAAAGTCGGCGGAGTTGAGCCGGACTTCCAGTTCCCCGTCCGGACTGAAAGCGGCCTTGCCGTGGGTCGGCCCGTTTGCCGTATTCCTCTTGCTTTTGGCCTTGGCGCCGAAGCTGGGCCCGGCGACGCGCGTTACCCTCGCTTTGTGGGTCGCGATCGTGGCGGTAGCGATCGTAGTATTCAGCCGCGGAGTCCTGGAGTTCCGTCCGGTCCGTCCGTGGGCGAGCGTCGGCGTGGGTGTAGCCGTCTTCGCCGTCTGGGTGGCGCCGGACCTGCTGATCCCGGGCTGGCGCTCCAGTATACTCTTCCAGAACTCGCTCACCGGAAAGCTCGCCACCAGCCTTGGGGCTGATGTCCTGGCTGACCCCGTCTCCCTGGCGCTGCGCACGTTGCGCGCCGTGCTGATCGTTCCAATCGTCGAAGAGCTGTTCTGGCGAGGCTGGCTGCTGCGCTGGATCGAACGCCCCGATTTCGAATCCGTCCGGCTGGGGCACTATCATCGCAAGAGTTTCTGGATCGTGGCCGGTTTGTTCGCGCTGGAACACGGTCCCTACTGGGATGTGGGTTTTCTGGCGGGCGCGGGTTACAATTGGTGGATGGTACGGACGGGTCGTATCAGCGACCTGATTCTGGCTCACGCTGTAACCAACGGGTGCCTTTGCGCATTCGTACTGGTGACAGGCCGGTGGGAATACTGGCTTTGAGCCGCCGTGCCGTAGCGTAGACGAAATCCCCTGATGATGAATTCCATTGAAGTGATTCGCCCCGGAGCGACGGCCGCGCATGCGCGCGTTGCTCTTTTTGATTTTGACGGCACGATTTCCCTGGTCCGCTCGGGCTGGGTGGATGTCATGGTGCCGATGATGGTGGAGATCCTTGCCAGCCTCAAGAGCGGCGAAAGCGAAGCGGAGCTGACGGCGATCGTCAACGACTTCGTCGCCCGCCTCACTGGCAAGCAGACCATCTACCAGATGATCCACCTGTGCGAGGAAGTGACCAGCCGCGGAGGCACGCCACAGGAACCGCTCTTCTATAAGAGGCTTTACAGCAGCCTGCTGAACGAGAGGATCAAAGACCGCCTGGAGGCCCTGCGCACCGGCCAGTGCTCTCCCGATAAGTACCTGGTCCCTGGTTCGCGAGCCCTTCTGGAAGCCCTGCGGGATCGCGGATTCAAGCTCTACCTGGCGTCGGGCACCGATGAAGCCTTCGTGAAGGAGGAGTCCGACCTCCTCGACGTCACCCGGTATTTCGACGGCGGAGTCTACGGCGCTCAGGACGACTACAAGTCCTTCTCCAAGGCCATGCTGATTCAGCGCCTCATCTCGGAGGCCGGTTTCCGCGGCGACGAGTTCCTCGGCTTCGGCGACGGCTACGTGGAAATCGAGAACGTCAAGCAGGTCGGCGGCATCGCTGTGGGCGCGGCCACCGACGAGCCAGAGTGCCTGAAAGTGGATCTCTGGAAGCGCAACCGCCTGGCCGGAGTCGGCGCCGACTACATCGTGCCCAACTATCTCTGCCGCGCCGAACTGTTCGGTATGCTATTCCCTGTCTAGATGCCCACAAAATATCCGACCCTGGACCGCGCCAAGTTGCGCGTGCTGCCGTTGGGGCAGCGTACCCATGATCTGTCACTGAGCCGCTGGATGAGCCTGGACGAGGAGCCGCCTGCCTTCGAGCATCCGGACCTTCCAATCATCGGGCAGCGCTGGCGCCAGGCGCAGGCCGCCGGGGCCTCGCGCATCCTCATGATGGGCGCGCACGTGCTGCGAGCCGGCACCAACCGCCACATTATCGACCTGCTCGAGCGCGGCGCCCTCAGCATCATCGCCATGAACGGCGCCGGCATGATCCACGACTACGAACTCGCGCGCATCGGCGCCACCACCGAGAGCGTGGCCCGCTACATCCGCGAAGGGCAGTTCGGCCTCTGGAAAGAGACCGGCGAACTGAACGACTGGATCCGCGCCGCCGCCGCCGCCGGGGAAGGACTCGGCGAGCACGTGGGTAAGCGGATTCTGGAATCCGACTATCCGCACAAGGACCTCAGCGTGCTTGCGGCGGCCTACCGCCTCGGCATTCCCGTCACCAATCACTGCGGCATCGGCTACGACATCCTGCACGAGCATCCGAATTTTGACGGCGCCGCGCTCGGCGCCGCCAGCTACACCGACTTCCTGATCTTCGCCCGAGTGGTGGAGCGTCTGGAGGGCGGCCTTCTCATGAGTTTCGGCTCCGCTATCATGGCGCCGGAGGTGTTCTTGAAAGCACTGGCGATGGCCCGCAACCTCGCCCACCAGGAAGGCCGCTCGATCCGGCGATTCACGACGGCGGTCTTTGACATGGTGCCCATTCAGGGCGATTTCCGCAAGGAACTCAGCAAGAGCGATCCCGGCTACTACTTCCGCCCGCACAAGACATTACTGGTGCGGACGGTCGCCGATGGCGGGGAGAGCTTCTATTTCTGCGGCGACCACAGGGCGACTTTCCCGGCCGTCCGGCGTAGTTATCTGGCCGCTTCGGAGGCCCAATCGTGACGGCGCAGGAGATCCTCGACCGCGTCCCGGCCGTTAAGGTGCTGGTGGTAGGTGACATCTGCCTCGACCGCTGGTGCCAGTACGATCCATTCCTGGCGGAGCCTTCGCGAGAGACAGGGCTGGATCGCGTCGCGGTTACCGCCACCGAAGTCACACCCGGCGCCGGCGGTACCGTGTCGAGCAATCTGGCCGCGCTGGGCGCCCGCGAAATCCGTGTGCTCGGCATTGTCGGCGACGATGGCCACGGCTACGAACTCCGTCAGGCGCTCACCAGACGCGGTATCGATTCATCGCTGCTGGTCACCGGCCCGGTGACGTTTACCTATACCAAGCTGATCAACTCCCGCACCTGCGTGGAGGATCTGGGCCGGATCGACTATGTTTCCTATCCGCCTCCGGCTGAGGTGGAAGAGGAACTGATCCGGCGGTTGGAAGCGGCCGCGCCCCTGCACGATTGCGTCATGGTCGCAGACCAAATGGAGACGGCCGCCGGCGGCGTGGTGACGGCGGGCGTGCGCGAGTGCCTCTCCAGGCTAGCCGCCGCCCACCCGAAGCTGCTGATCTGGGTGGATTCGCGGATGCGCATCGAGCAGTTTCGCGGCGTCACCGTGAAGCCCAACGAGCGCGAGGCGCGCGAGGCGTGCGAACGGCTCGGAATCGAAGTGAACTACCGCCGGCTCAGCGATACTGTGGGCGGCCCCCTGATGATGGTCACCCACGGCGGTGACGGCGTCTCCGTGCTCCAGGGTGATTCCGAAGTCCGGATCGCCACGGCACCCGTCGCCAATCCCGTGGATATCTGCGGGGCGGGTGACAGCTTCTCGGCCGGTGCTCTACTGGCCTTATGCACGGGCGCGACCGCGGTGGAGGCGGCGAGGTTCGGCAACTGTGTGGCCTCCATCACCATCATGAAACCTGGTACCGGCACGGCGTCGCCTGCCGAGGTACTGCGAGCCGAAAAGGAGCAGGCGGGATGAGCATTCTGGCGATCGACATCGGCGGAACCAAGTTCACCATGGCGCTGTTCTCGGGCGGCGAGATGGTCCGGCGGGAATCGCAGCAGACCGATCGCGAAGGCGGCCGGGCCTGGATGCTGGAACGGATCGAGGCGATCGGTAGCGCCTGGGCCAAAGACAGCCCGATTACAGGCATCGGTGTCGGATTCGGCGGACCTGTGAACTATGTGACGCAACAGGTCGTGCTTTCTACCCACGTCGGTGGCTGGCAGGACTTCGACCTCGTCGCCTGGCTTGGCCAGACCTTCGGCGCGCCGGTCGAAATGGATAATGACGCCAATGTCGGAGCGCTGGGCGAGGGCTGCCATGGCGCCGGACGCGGTGTTCTGCCGATGTTTTACATGACCATCTCAACCGGCATCGGTGGCGGGGTTCTGACCCGTGACGGCGTGTACCGGGGAGCGGACTCCTACGCAGGCGAGATCGGCCACCTGAACGTACGCCCGGACGGTCCGGAGTGCCTTTGCGGCTCGAACGGCTGCCTGGAGCGAATGTGCTGCGGCCTGTGGCTGGAACGCGACTACGGCCGAAGCGCGCAGGAGTTGATGCAGGACGCCGCGTTTGTCGAACGGTATGTCGTCGATCTGGCGCGCGGCTTGAAAGCGGCCATCATGCTGCTGAATCCGGCGCGAATCGTCATCGGCGGAGGCATCAGCAAGGCTGGCGATGCCTTGTTCGTGCCGCTGCGAGCCGAACTGGGCAGGCAAATCACGGCCTGGTCTCGCGCGAGGATCGATGTGGTCCCGGCCGAGTTGGGTGATGACAGCGTGTTATGGGGCGCATACGAGCTCATACGCAGGGCTCAAGGAGAAAAGGGATGAACAGTTTTCCGGCTACTTATCTGGAGTCGCTGCGGCAGACGCTGGGCGGCATTTCCGTAGAGAAGGTGAATGAGGCCATTGAATGGATGCGCCAGGTCCGCGAGGAAGGGCGCACGATCTTCACGTGTGGCAACGGCGGTAGCGCGTCCACGGCCTCGCACTTCGTCTGCGACGTGCTGAAGGGCGCCAGCTTCAACCGCCCGAAGCGCTTCAAGATCATGGCGCTGACCGATTCGCTGCCCACGCTCACCGCGTATTCCAACGACGTGAGTTACGACTGCGTTTTCGTCGAGCAGTTGAAGAACTTCGGCCAACCGGGTGACCTCCTGCTTTCCATCAGCGGCAGCGGCAATTCGCCAAACGTCCTGCGGGCAGTCGAGTACGCCAATCAGGCAGGCATCCGGACAATCGGATTGACTGGACGCGATGGAGGCCAGTTGGGGCGGTTGTCGCAGTTGGAGATCAACGTCGCCGATCCGCACATGGGCCGCATCGAAGACGGCCACATGATCGTCTGCCACATGCTGGCCTACTATTTCATGGACACCGAGAAGGCCGGCGGGGGCTGCTGAAGCGATTCCGCTAAAAAAGAAGGCCGGCTTCGGAGATACTCACGAGGCCGGCTGTTAGGTGGGGAGAGGAACAATCTCTTGACACCTTCAGTCTGCACAAACCGCGTGGATGCGTCGATCCATCCAGCGGCCCATTTTTTTTTGGTACCGTACCATTCGCTCAGGCAAAAAAAGAGGCCCGCTTCGGAGGATGGAAGCGGGCCTTGTTTCGTTTGGAGGAG
>CAYVDY010000040.1:9168-20977 GCA_964450255.1 uncultured Candidatus Solibacter sp.
ACGCCGATTGTACCGGCCTGCCCGTACCCCGGCGGCTTCGGTACGCGGGTACCACCCGTGCGCAGGCAAAAAAAAGAGGCCCGCTTCGGAGGATGGAAGCGGGCCTTGTTTCGTTTGGAGGAGAAACTGAAATTGTTTGGTGATTCCAGTGTGGAGCCGGAATGCGTTGGAGGCGATAGACCGCCCGGTCCGGAATGACGCCGATTGTACCGGCCTGCCCGTACCCCGGCGGCTTCGGTACGCGGGTACCACTCCAACCCGGGTGAGCGCAGGGATAATCCCAGGCAATACTGAATGGATGCGATCCGTTTCCGTGTACTGTCTGCTCGTGGCCGCACTTCTCGCCGGTGCATCGGCACAATCCAGGCGTAAGGTGCAGGGCCCGTTCCCAGCCAGGGCGGGTGAGATTTGCGTCGTGTGTTATCGGGTGCTGGAAAGTACGGGTTTGGCATACGTGATCGACGGCCAGCGGTTTGCGGTCGATGCCCACGAGTCCGGGGAGTTCCTGGAGGATCCGGATGCGCACATCCAGTCGTTTGAGGAGCACCAGGCGGAAGAGCGGCGCATGGCCGTGGTGGCGCCCGGGGCGGCCGTCGCGCTGGCGGCGGGAACGTTCCTGGCGGTCTGGCTGTGGCGCGGGCGACGTCGCTGACCCACCTGCCTGCTATCGTGAAATCAGAGCGCCGTTGGGCCCATGTCAGCCCGTCTCCAATCTGTGTGGTTGCGCGTGATCGTCTTCGCGATCGCGCTGCTGACGATTGCCCCTAGCACCTTCGCTCTGATTCCGCTGTTGATCACCGACACCGAAACGTGCGGCATGGTCTGCTGCCGTCGGATGAAATCTTGCTGCTGCCGTAAGGCGAAGCAGCATGCGCCGGACTTCCCATCCGCGAAATGGAAAGCGGCGCCCGGCTGCGCCGAAGGATGCCGCCAGCGGGCAACCCTGCCGCCCATCGTGCCCGGCATCGCCGCCGCCGCGCGGCCGGAAATCGCGGCGCTGGCCATCCACACCGCTCAACTCCCGATCCATCAAAACCAGGCCGTCTCGTCGCAGGCCGCCTTCGCCCAGTTCGAACGTCCCCCGCCTCCATCCTGCTGATCTCAAACGACAGAACAAGATTTGGAAAGGGGAGACCGAAATGGAATCCAGACGTATGTTTGCGAGCCGTGTACTCGCCGGCGCGGCCATTGTCGCAGCCTTGCCGTTACGCGGCCAACCCGCTGATCGCGCGCGGAAACTCCAGGAGCGGTTCATTGCACCGTGCTGCTGGAGCGAGAGCGTTGCCGTGCACCGTTCCGAGAGTGCCGCCGAGATGCGCGTGGAGATCGCCCGCCTGGTCGAGTCAGGCAAATCGGACGATGAGATCGTCGCCCAGTACGTGGCTCAGCACGGCGAGCGAATTCTGCTGGAGCCGCGAGGCCAGAAGCTCACTTGGCTGACGGCCATCCCGATTGTAGCGGTCGGAGCCGGCGGCCTATTTCTCGCGAAGTACATCAAGCGGCAGCGGACTGCCGTGAAGCCGGAGCCCGCCACCGCATCTGGCGTCACCGTCCCTGACGATGAGATCGATTGGTAAGTCCTGCTACCTGCCCGCCTTGCGGTGCTCGGCCACGGCGTCGCGAATGTCCTGGATGCTCTTGCCTTGCGAATGCATCCACTCGCGCACCGGCAGGTGCGGGTCGATCGACTCCGTGATCTGCAGCGATTTCAGAATGTAGTCGGCCGGCGCGCCGGTTTTGCTCGCGATCTCGTTTAGCGTCATGAAGCCCTTCACCTCCGCGTCGCCGCCCGGGTGCGCCTTGGGCTCTGCCAATACGGGCCTCGGCTTTTGCTCCTTCGGCTTCGCCGGAGCAGGGCTGGCTGGCAATGCCTGCGGCCGTTGCTGCGCCTTCTCCATCGGAGGTCCGCCGCGCAGGAAGTCTCCCACCACGTCGCGAATCGCGTCGGGCTCGAAATCGAGCTTGTAGGTCTTGGCGATCTGATTCAGCCGCGTCGCCGGATCCACAGCCCCCGGCAGCCTCGCCGCCTCATAGAGCTTTGGAAGCGGAATATCGTAGCCGCCGCTGATGTCGGCGAGCGTCATCCAGCCGCGGATCTGGCCCGGATCCAGCTTGCCGGCCGTGTTTGTATACCCGACCATCGCCGGCTGAGTCCGCCACTTGCCCCACATCTGGCTGAGGCCCACGGTCGCGAACAATCCTACCACCAGCAGCACCGCGTACATGCCGTGCGAAAACTGCCAGCCTGCGCCCTTCAGCGAGAGCACGTTCGGCTTCGGGCAGTGCACCACGCAGTCCATGCAGTGGTTGCACTCCGCGTCAACGATGGTGTTCGTCGAAAGAAAATCGACGTGGGCGAAGCACTTCTTCTGGCAGAGATTGCAGCCCTTACAGCCATCGTCGCTGCGCACGATTTTCGTGAGGCCGACCTTGCCGAGAATACCGATGACGGCCCCCAGCGGACACGCGTACTTGCAGAAGAACCGCTCGTACTTCAGCGAGCCCAGCAGCACGCCGCCCAGCGCGGCGTACGCGTACGGCATCTCCTTCAATCCGTTGCCCAGGTGGAAGAACGCCAGGAATGGATCGTAAGGCCGGAATACCAGCGTGCCCAGACGCCACGTGAACACGATGATGACGCCGAGAATCACATACTTCAGGTAGCGCAGCCGCTTTTCCCATGGCCCGGTGGGATTGTAGCTCTTGCCGAAGAGCTTCCGGCCCAGCAGCCCCAGCCACTCCTGCACGCTGCCGAAGGGGCAGATCCACCCGCAGAATCCGCGGCTGAAGACCAGCGTGAGCAGCAGTACGGCGCCCAGCAGAATCATCGCGGAGGGCTCGATATGCCGGATGAAACCGCCGGTAGTGATGAACTGGTAGAGATTCTCGATACCGCCGAACGGGCAGTAGGCTTCAATGGACGGCGAGCCTTTTGGTCCGCCGCCCTTCACCTGGTGATCGTAGGCGACATGCAGCAGAAACAGGAAGAAGAAGATCATCACACCGTGACGGATGGCCCTGGGGGAGCGATACCAAACGCTCTTGGACGGCCGCGTTTCAATCTGAGTGAGTGTCATGTGCGCTGATCCTCTTCTCCCCTTGCGTCAGGCGGGCGAAGGTTAACGGCGGCCTCCGCGGCTCTGTCCGCCGCGCTGGCCACCCTTGGGTCCCGTCTGGTCGCAGGTGCCAGAGCCGTTGCCCTTGCCCGACTTCGCGCCGTAGCCCGTGCCGTCCTTGGGACCGTTGCCCCGGCCGGAGGTGGCGCCGTAGCCGGTGCCGTCCTTCGGGCCGTAGCCTTTGTTGCCATTGGCGACGAATTGAGCGGATGCGGTGGCCAGTGTGAAAGCCGCCGCGAGGATGATTGAGAGGGTCCGTTTCATGGTGTTTAGCTCCTGCCATGGAGGCAGCAAGCCACGGGCCAGAGAGTAAGTAACTTTAGAAGCAATTACTTGCGAGGCGAACTGCGTGCGCTGCTGCAAGCCGTGCGCAGTAGTGGTGCGCAGGAGTTGCAGACTAGCGCAGACTGGCCTGCGCCGTCGCCATCGTCACCGGGCCCGCTAGCTTGGCGGGGATGGGAAACGCCGGCAGCGCATGGCCGGGCTTGATGGTCTGGAAAAGCGCTTCCACCGTGAATTGAAGCGGGCCTGTGCCTGGGATCCGGTACGTCACCGCAGCCGATCCAGCGCGGAAGTCCATGCCGCCCGGCACGCCCACCGGAGCGATATTGAAGCCGCGCAATCCGGCCTCTTCCAGCCGCTCGGGACGGAAGCCTGCGGGCAGAATCCGCGTGTCCTTGCGGTAGCGCGCCGCCTGCAGCAGCGACACCGTCGGCTTGCCATGGACGTCGGCGTATTCGGCCTCGAAGACCACAGGCTCCGCCGCGCCATTCAGCGCAGTGGAATCGGGGTCCCATGCTCCGGACTCATACACCATCTTGCCCGCTGCGTCAGTGGCCCGCACGTGCAGCCACATCCGCCGGCTGGGATACGCCGTCGGCAGTTTGTGGCCGGTGAGATTCGTTACCAGCACTGTCAGCACCGCGCCGCCACCCTCGCGCCGGGTCTGCACGTCCAGCCGCAGCGCCTGCCCCAACTGCCGCCTCGCCCGCGCCTCCATCTCGGAGTTTCCCAGCATAGCCGGGATCAGCACATTCCCGCCCGCGAACAGATGCTGTCCGAACGGGGATCTGGGCGACGTCGGTGGAAATGCTCCGCCCGGCGGCCGGTGCGCGATATACTGTGGCCCGTCCAGCTCCGGCATATGGCACTTCTGGCACGTCGATCCCTGCTTCGGATAGTCGCTGGCGAGCCATTCCAGAAACGGCGCCTGCTCGATAAAGTCGCTCTGCCCGCCGCGCGGGTGCGTGATCACGGTATGGCATGTCCCGCACAACGCCGATTGCCGGATGTGGCCGGCCTCCGTCGCCGTAAAACCCGTGTGGTGCAGCATCGGCATCGTGAACGGCTCCGGGAAAGGTCCGTAGATACGGTCCTTCGTCCCCAGCGTGAACGAGCCCGTAAAGGACGCCGCCTGCCCAAGCCCCGCGCCTTCCATCTGGTGGCAGACCGTGCAGGTCACGCCCTCGCGGCCCAGGTCCGTCACCGCCGACATCGCCAACTGGCCGTTGGCCGCCCGCTTCGGATACTGATCCGCCGGCGCATGACACCGCAGGCACTTGTCCTCGATTGCCGCTTTCTCCGCCGGTGCCAGCCCGGTTTCAAACGCGACCTTTGCGCGCCAGTAGGGATCCTGCGCGGCGTGCGCCATCATCGAGTTCTTCCAAAGGTGAGACGGGCCGACCCACCCAGCCTGATCCTGCCACGAGCCGCCCGGCTTGGGGATCCGTGTGTGGCACATCGTGCAGTCCTGGGCGGGCAGGAAGCGGGCGTGGTCCTGCGCGGCGAGTGCTGTGGTCAAAATCAGAAGGAGAACGAGAATCATAAGGCGGGTTCCATTCCGTGTTCCAGCGAATCGCGAAGCAGCTTTCGGGCGCGGCGCAGACGTGTCCTCACAGCCATCTCGGTAGTGTCCAGCCGGAGCGCCGTCTCCCGCGTCGAGAGCTGATCCAGCACGCGCAGTTGAAACGCCTCATGGAGTCCCGGCGGCAGAGCGCGCACCGCGCGGGCCAGCGTCTCGGCAGTCTCACGCAGAATTAGATGGTCAACAGGCTGATCGGGTTTGCATACGAAAGTCGAGTGGCGGCTCTCTGAGAATTCGTCGAAGACAGGCGGTGCGAACTTGCTGGCGCGCAGGCGCTCGCGGTGGCGGTTCCAGGCGATCTTGCTCATCCAATGCAGCAGAAGCTGCGGGTTCTTCAGGTGGGCCAGGCCTTCAAATGCGAGCACCAGCGTCTCCTGCGCCAGATCCTGCGCGTCGTCGCCGCCACGGCAAATGCGCTGCGCCTGCCGGTATACCGCGGCGTAGACGCGTTCGAACAGCAACTCGACGGCAACGCGATCTCCGCGCGCGGAGTGCCGGATAATGCAAAGACGAGCCTGACAAATGGTCGGCTCGTTCGCGGTCAAACAAGGTGATTCACAGAAAGTGGACATTTACCTTTGCTGCCGAAAGCGTATCGCAAATGAAAATGGTATGGGAGCCCGCAAGGGCCCCCATACCGTCAACCGGTCCGAGCGCCTAGTTGCGGAGCGTCAGCGTCTTGCCGCTCGCGCTCGTCAGTTCCAGGGCCACGAACTCGTCCGTGCAGGTGGATTGGGCGTACTTCACAGTGAGTGCATCGCCGGCGTTCAGTTCGAAGTCGCTGGCCAGCAGCAGACGTTCCGAGCCGAGTTTCACCGTGAGCAGCGAGCCGTCTTTCAGCTTCAGAACCAGCGTAGGCTGCTGGATGCCAACTCCCGCGTTGACCTTATCGATCGTGCCGCTGGCCGTCTGCGCCGAGGCGAGATCGATGCACGTGCCGCAGTTGGCCGGGCCTTGAGGGTTGCCACCGCGGCCCTGCATCTGGCTGACCCACGCCGGAACGCCGAGCTCATCACGCAGAGTGATGCTGGCCTTGGACACGGCCTTCGTGATCTGGATGGCGTAGACGTAGGCGTCGCTTGCGTTGTTGGAGGGCGCGACAACGACAGACACGATCTCACCGGCAGCGAGTTCGAAATCGTTCTCCAACAAGTACCAGACCGGGGCGACCTTGATCTGAGTCTTGTTGACGACGATGGACGGATACTGCGCGCCATATGCGATTTGGACGCTGGTGATCTCACCCTCAATGGTGGACTGGGCGGCCATGTTCACGCCAATGTTGGTGCGCGGGGCAGTGGCGGAACCCGTGCCGGGGCCGCTGCCGGGGCCGTTGCCCGGACCATTCGCCGGGCCATTGCCCGGACCATTGCCAGGCCCATTCGGACCCTGTGCGAGCGCGGTGGCCGCCACGAGTGCGGACACGAAAAGAACTGAGAAGAGTTTGCGGTACATGGAAAGACTCCGTTGATTGAGAATCGGCAGACGTGTGCTTCCGCTGCACGTACTTCTCCAACCCGTAAGTAATTGACACAGATAGACGCAGTGCCCTCTGCCAAGCGGAAACACCGCAGGATCTGCACGGTGGGCGGCGCCAAGCCGCAGGGTCTGCACGGTCGCCGCGGAGTTGCGGTAGAGTCTTTGGTGTAATGACAAGCAGCCTGGTCCGGGCCGCACTGACCACCGCGATCGTCCCTCTCCTCGGGCTTTCCGCCGACTCCTCCCTCCAACTCACCGACAACGGCCATTCGGCCTACACCATCGTTCTGGCGGCTGACGCCTCCACCTCCGAGCGCCGCGCTGCCGACGAACTCCAGCGCTTTCTCGAAGAGATCTCGGGTGCGCGCCTGCCCATCGCGACTGATTCCAGCAACCCGCGCGGCAACCTCATCCTAGTCGGCCAGAGCCGCCTTACCGCCGCGCTTCAGTTCCGCATCCCCTTCGACCAGCTCGGCGCCGAAGGCTTCGCCATTCAGTCCAACGGGCCGCATCTGGCCATCGCCGGCGGCCGTCAGCGCGGCACCATGTACGGCGTCTACACGTTCCTGGAAAAGCTGGGTTGCCGCTGGGTGGCCGCCGACGCCAGCCGCATTCCCAAACGGAAGTCCATCACCTTCGGCCCAGTCAACGAGACGCAGAAGCCCGCGTTCGAATACCGCGAGGTCTACCTCAGCGAAGCCTTCGACAAGGATTGGGCCGCCCGCAACAGGACCAACGGTGCCAACTCGAAGCTTGACGCCTCCACGGGCGGCAAGATCCAATACTTCCCCTTCGTCCACACCTTCTACTCCATCCTGCCGCCCGCCCAGTACTTCGACCAGCATCCGGAGTACTTCTCCCTCGTCGACGGCAAACGCCGCGGCGCCCAGGCCCAGCTCTGCCTCACCAATCCCGACGTGCTCCGCCTGACCGTCGCCAAGGTTCGCCAGTGGATGAGCGAGCACCCCGAGGCCACCATCTTCTCCGTCTCGCAGAACGACTACTACGGCCAGTGCGAGTGCGACAATTGCCGCCGCGTCGCGCGCGAGGAGGGCGGCGCGGAATCCGGCCCGCTGCTTCGCTTCGTCAACGCCGTGGCAGATCAGGTGGCCGTAACTCATCCCGGCAAGCTCATCGACACGCTCGCCTATTTTTACTCCGAGGCCCCGCCGTCGCAGACCCGCCCGCGCCCCAATGTCCGCGTCCGGATGTGCCCCATCGGCGCCTGCAACGCTCACCCCTACGAACAATGCCCGCACGACGCCTACATCGTCAAGAACCTGAAGGCCTGGGCCAGAATCACCAGCAATATCTACGTCTGGCACTACAACGCCAACTTCTCCCACTACCTGCTGCCCGTCCCGGATTTCGACGAGCTCGCCGCCGACATTCCGATGTATCACCGCAATGGCGTCTCCGGGCTATTCATGCAGGGCAGCACCCCGGCCGGCGGGTCCGAGGCGCCTCTCCGTGCCTACGTCCTCGCGCGCATGCTGTGGGATCCCCGGACCGATTTCTGGAAGACCGTGGATGAGTTTCACGAGATCTATTATGGACCTGCCGGCCCCTCCATGCGAGCCTATCTGGACCTCCTCCACAGCCTGGTCCGCCCTGCACCCGAGGGCGAAGGCCAGCACTGGTGGTGCTGCCGCGCACCAAGAATGAGCGACACCCGCCTGGATCAGGCGAAGCAGTTGATCCGCACCGCGCTCGCCAAAGCCGGAGACGACACCATCCGGCGGCGCGTGCGCCAGGCCGAACTCTCGCTGCGCTACCTGGAACTGCGCAAGCTCCAGAGATTCGCCATTCGCGACGGCTGGTACGCGCCCGCCGGCCTGGATCGCCTGAAGACGGAGTGGCCGGCCTTCATCGCCGACGCCCGCAGCCTCGGCGTCACGCGCCTCAGCGAGGAATCGGATATGGCCAAGGACGACGCGAACTTCACCGCCACGCTGCGCGCCTACCGCGTCGTGACAATGGAAAACGCGGCCCTGCGCCTGGAACTGGCGCCCGATCTCAACGGCCGCATCGTGCGCATGTTGGACAAGCGCACGGGCAGGGAAGTGCTCAATCAGCCCGCGCCGGAGGAGACCTCCTACCCCAACCGCACCGGGCTCAGCGCCTCCGTCTACCCCGACTTCGTCAACGCGCCCGCCTACCCCGTCCAGTGGGCCGTAGAGCTCTCGCCGGATCAGTACGAGGCAACCCTCACCGGCACCACTGCCGCCGGTCTGAGAGTGCGCCGGACCCTCCGGCTGGCCCCCGTAGAGCCGCGGCTTCACACCGAGACCGTCGTGGAGAATGGCTCCGCCAAGCCGTTGGAGACGACCATCCAGTCTCAGGTCGATTTCGACGCCGGCCGCATGGAAGACGCCCACGTCGCATTCCAGCCCGCCAGCGGCCCGCCGATCCGCCGCCGCATGATCGAGCCCGCCGAACAACCCACCGGCACCGAAACCTACTCCGCTGAACGAAACCCGAACGGCGAATGGCGCGTCGTCAATACCAGCGCAGGCCTCGAACTCGTCAGCCGGTTCCCGCCCGATCAGGCCGATCGCGGCGTGCTCAACTGGTCGGCCAAGAGCCAGAATCGAGTCGGTCTCGGCGTCTGGTCGAAGAAGCGTCTGCTCCAGCCGGGTGAATCCATCCGCCTGGACGCCGACTACGCAATCCGCTGAACGCGGTACGCAAGGTTTGCGCGGTAAACGCGCACGGGCTGCGTATCGCGCGCCCAAATTCACCCAAAAACCCACGCAAAACGCCACTCAGTGAGGATGGCACGCCAACTGCACTGAGTCTCGGCGGAGGTGAAGTCATGAAGTCATTCATAGCCATGTTGGTTTTCTCGGTAGCGCTAGCCGCACCGCTGGCTGCCGGTCGTGGAAACTGCCAGGGACAAGGCCTTGGCAAAGGGCAAGGCCAAGGGCAAGGCCAAGGGCAGGGCCAAGGTCAGGGTAAAGGGCAGGGTAAAGGCCAGTGCACCGGCCAGGGCGACAAAAAGCAGTGCCAAAACTGCCCGAAGGCCGAATCCTGCCCGCGGGCACAGGTGAAGAAGTAAGCTGGAGCTGGAGACTATCGTCATGCAGAACTGGCTGTTGGCCATGTTCCTGATCTCGTCGCCGGTTTGGGCCGGCGACGAGCCCAAGCCGCCCATCGCGGAGAACCCGATCGTGGAAGTGCGCGGCACCATCACCCGCGTCCAGATCGCCATGGGCCAAGGCATGCCGTTCCTCGAAGTCAACACGGCGAAGGGACTTGTGAAGCTCTATCTCGGGTCGATGCGGTACCTCGTGCAGGAGAATTTTACCCCCAAGGCCGGCGACCTCCTGGAGGCCAAGGGCTACAAGATGGACCAGAGTGTCGTCGCCATCCGAGTGGAACTGCCCACCACCAGGAAAGTCCTGCAGTTGCGCGACGAGAACGGCCGGCCCATGTGGATGGGCGGCCCGCGTTGGCGCAACCCGGAGCCCAAATAGGTCACGTGTAAAAGTCCCGTCACCAACTACGCAGAATCTGCATCCTCTGAGCCAGACGTATGTCTCCGATTCCTTCCAGGGTGCTTTGGCGCGTAGTGGCGAGCCTGCTGCTCGTCCTGCCAGTCATCCTGTTGATCAACGCGCTACTCATGCTCCGCGAGCTGGAACAGGCCCGGGGAGCGTACCTGCGCAACAAAGCAGCGGAGATCGCCGCGCGTCTGGAGCAAGTCCCGGTTCAAGATGTCCTCGACGAGGAACCCGCTCTGCTCGACGTACGCACCTACGGACCCACCGATGTCGCTGCCGAGCCCTCCATCCGCCCCTTCTTTGACGGCCGCGAGCTGTTCCGTCTCGAAGAGCACGCGTCCACCGGATTCCGCGCCTGGGTTCCCTATCACAACGACACCGGCGCCCGCCTCGCCCGGCTCGACCTGAACCCCGCGGCGGCAGACTTCCTCACCGCCCGCCCCCGCCAGAACCTCTACCTCTCCATTGCAGTTGCCCTCATGATGGGCGGGTTGATGGCCTACGCCGTGTGGGCTCGCGAGAAACAGGCCCGTCTGGCGCGCCTCGCCGAACTCGGCCAGATGTCGGCCGTCCTCGCCCACGAGATTCGCAATCCGCTCGGCGCCCTGAAGGGCTTTCTGCAACTTGCGCAGGAGCGCGCCTCCGGCGATACGCGCCTCTACCTCGATACCTCACTGGAACAGACCAGCCGCCTCGAACAGCTCGTCAAGGACCTCCTCGCCTACGCCCGTGCGCCGCAGCCCAAGTGGCGTGAAATCGCATGGCGCGAAATGGAAATGCGCCTCCGCCCCCACGCCCCCGGAGT
Organism: uncultured Candidatus Solibacter sp.; assembly: GCA_964450255.1. Classification (GTDB taxonomy): domain Bacteria; phylum Acidobacteriota; class Terriglobia; order Bryobacterales; family Bryobacteraceae; genus Paludibaculum. The sequence continues at coordinate 19,936 of CAYVDY010000040.1, forward strand.
CCCCTTCCGTGGAGCCGATTTCCAGTTGAGAACCGACCCCGACATGCTCGAACAGGCTGTCCTAAACCTCCTGCGCAACGCCATGGAGGCCGGTACCGAGGTCCGTGTCGATGCCGCGCCCGGCCGCATCCGCGTCACCGACAATGGCCCCGGCGTACCTCCCGACGTCCGCCAGAAACTGTTCCAGCCGTTTGTGACCACCAAGGCGCAAGGAACCGGACTGGGCCTCGCCATCGTCCGCAATCTGGTGCGCGCCTTGCATGGGGAGATTGAATTGACTGACGCGCGGCCCACCGGCACCTGCGCCGAGATTCGATGGAGTACGAACAGATGAACCCGATTCTTGTTGTCGATGATGACCCCGGCTTCCGCAAATTGCTGGAGACGATTCTCTGCGGCGAAGGCTACCCCGTCGAGACCGCCGCCAAGGTCGGCGACGCCCGGCGCATGTGCGGCGCAAAGACCTATTCGCTCGTAATCTCCGATCTCAAGCTGCCCGACGGCGACGGCCTCGATGTCCAGAAGTGGTTTCTCGAACACGCCCCGCAGACTCCGTTCGTGCTCATCACCGGCTTCGGTACCGTCTCGACCGCTGTGGACGCCATGAAGCGCGGCGCGCTCGACTATCTCGAAAAACCCCTCCGCAGCCCGGACGAACTACGCCGTATCGTCCGCCGCGCCCTCGCTCTCAACACCGAAGGTCCGGAGGCCCTCCAGCCACCCTCGCCGGAAACCCCGGGCATGTGCGGAGCCATGGTCGCCCGCGATCAGCGCATGCTGCACATCCTCGGCCTGCTTCAGCGCGTCGCCCCCACTCCCGCCACGGTCCTTCTTCTCGGCGAAAGCGGTGTCGGCAAGGAAGTGATCGCCCGCTGTCTTCACGCCCACAGCCGCCGCGCCTCCAAGCCCTTCGTCGCCGTCAACTGCGCCGCCCTCGCCCCCACCCTCATCGAAAGCGAACTCTTCGGCCACGAGCGCGGCTCCTTCACCGGCGCAACGGACCGCCACAGCGGCGTATTCGAGCAGGCCGACGGCGGCACGC